>JAFRNP010000173.1 GCA_017430145.1 Clostridia bacterium | reverse complement strand
GGTATTCTGGAAACGCTGGAAGCGGGTACGGACACGGTATGCGAATCTGCGAAAACTTGGTGTTGAACACGACCAGGCGAGAGCATACTCGAACACAAGAAAAGGCTACTGGCAAATTGCCGGCAGCCAAATTCTTGCAACTACACTGACCAATCAGAGATTGGAAAAGGATGGTTTCGTATTCTTTTCTACCTATTACAGGTCTGTTAAGGTGTAAACAAGGGAGGAGCCGTGTACCAGACCGGTACGCACGGTTCTGGGGGAGGTCGACGGCTTCTTCTATTTCTCCGGCAGGAAGAAGCGGCTCATCATCATCTCCGGCTGCAACGTCTACCCCGTGGATATCGAGAACCTGATGGACACGCTGCCGTTTATCCGGGAATCCTGCGCGGTACAGGGCAAAAAGGACTTTAAGCCGCTGGTACGCCTTTACGTTTCCCTGAAAGCAAAGGGCGACGAAGAGGAATTCCGGCAGACCATCATTGAAGCTTGTGAGAAGAACCTCTCCAGGTTCTCCGTGCCCCGCGAGATCATTTTTATGGACGAGCTGCCCCACACTCCGCTGGAAAAGGTGGACTTTATGGCGCTGGAAAGGCTTGATCCGACCTCACTTTGAACCGATCATTCCGTTGATGCCCCCGTAAGTCGCGCGTTCGATCAGCTGCGCGATCTCTCCGGGGGTATTTTTCATGTCGTTGGCCGCCCATTTTTTGATCAGTGCGATGCTGCCGCTGATGATAAACGCGAAGAACATCTCCATCTGGTCGTCCGGAAGAGAAACGCCGCTTTTTTTCCAGCCTTGGATGATCACGTTTTTGCCGAGCGTGATCACGCTCTCAAGAAACGCAGCGTCGCCGTTTTCCGAAAGCAGGATCTTGCAGAAGTCCTGCTTTTCGTATATCATACGGCAGATCTCGTTAAGCATCTGCGGGATATCGATATTTTCGGCGGAAAAGCGGGCGCTGAGCGAATCGATGATCTGTGTGGAAAACTCCATTTCGATCTCTTCCAGCACATCCCGGGCGGTGTAATAGTGCGTATAAAACGTGTTGCGGTTGATTTCCGCCTTGCGGCAGAGCTCTGTGGGCGTGATCTTGTCCACCGGCTTTTCCTTCATCAGCTCCAGCAGACTTTCCTTCAGAAACATTTTCGTATACAGGACGCGGCGGTCCGTTTTTTCGTTCTGATCCTTTGCCATCTTTTAACTCCCTGTAAAGTGATTTTTACCGATTTGTAACTAACGAACTGTTTTTCCCGAATCTGTTATTTAACGCTTTTCCCTTTCCTCTTTCTGTTCGCAAAAAAGCAGATAACAGTGCAACCGTTAAATAACGTTCAGAAAAATAACGAACTGACTGTTGTTTATCTATCACCATATCAATTATAATAAAAATCAATTGAAAAGTCAATCACAGATTCGGAGGAAAAAAGTATGGAAAAAAAATACAGTGTCGTCACGGGCGGCACGGGCTACGTGGGCCTTGCGCTTGTCAAATACCTGACGGGACTCGGTGAAAACGTGCGTCTTCTGCTTTTGGAGGACCATCCCTGCCTTGACGGGATCAATTGCGAAAAGATTTTCGGAAACGTCTGCAATCCCGCCGACCTTGACGCCGCGTTTGAAAACGCGGAGACCGTGTATCACATTGCCGGCGTTGTGGACATCTCCGGCAAAAAGGAAAAGCTGATGTGGAACGTCAACGTGGGCGGCACCAGGAACGTGGTGGAGAGCTGCAAAAAAATGGGTGTGAAAAACCTGATCTACGTTTCCTCTATCGACACGTACCCGGATAAATTCTGCGAAGGCGTCATCAGCGAGCGAAGTGAATACAGCGAGGTGGGTCTGGAATCCCCCTACGCCATTACGAAAGCGATCGCCACGCAGATCGTGCTCGACGCAAAGGACGACTTGAAGGTGTGCTGCGTGCAGCCCACAGGCGTGATCGGCCCGGACGATTACATGGGCTCAAGCATCGGCGCCACGGTGGATCTGTATATCAAGGGGTTGTTCCCGGTATCCATGAACTTCGGCGCGTATAATTTTGTGGATGCCCGCGATATGGCCGTCGCCATGCGCAACGCTGTGGAAACGGGCCGCAGCGGCGAATGCTATATTCTCGGCGGGCACAAGGTGACCGTGGACGAGCTGATGGGATATATGGCGGACACGCTTGGCAGGAAGAAACCGAGGATCAAAGTTTCCAAACGGCTCGTCAAGCCGTTTGTCCCCCTGGTTTCCAAGGCAATGGATCTTGCCCATCTGCCGCCGATGCTCAACAGCTTTTCCCTGAGCAAGCTGGAGGAAAACTGCAATTTCAGCATCGAGAAAGCAAAAAAAGAGATCGGCTTTTGTCCGCGTCCTGTGGCGGAGACGATCCGTGATACCGTATTATGGCATCAACAGAGATTGGAGGGAACAGTCTGATGAAATACGTACTTTTTACCGGCGCGACCGGAGATCTGGGCAGATGCTGTATTGAAGAGATCGTAAAAACGGGCAAATGGACCGTTTTTGCCGGAGGGACCAACAAGACAAAGCTCGCACAGTTGGAAAAGCTGCCGAACGTGATCCCGGTGGAGCTGGACGTGACCAGTGATGAAAGTATAGAAAATGCGTATAAAGCCATCCGCTGTTATACCTACGTATTGAATGCGATCGTGAATTTTGCCGGTATCCACGTGTTTACCTCCATGGTTGAGGGCAATTGCGTGCAGGAGATCGAAAAGATGCTCAACGTCAACGTTATGGGCATGGTGCGCGTCAACAAACGCTTTTTCGAAATGGTGCGCATCGGGCACGGAAGGATCATCAACTGCTCGTCCGAGAGCGGCTGGATGACCCCGCAGCCCTTCAACGGTCCTTACACAATGACGAAATACGCCGTGGAAGCGTACAATGACTCCCTGCGCCGGGAACTGATGTATCTGAATATCCCTGTGATCAAGCTGCAGCCCGGCTCGTTCAAAACGCAGCTCACCAACAAGATCTATGAGGATTTCGACAAAGCGATCGCCTCAACAAATTATTATAAAAAGATCCTCACTACCATGAAGCCGATGATGACCATGGAGCTGGGACTGGACCACGATCCGAAAAAGCTTGCAAAAAAGCTGATGCTGGCGCTCACCGCAAAGCTGCCGAGCACAAAATACAAGGTGTGCACCGGTAAGCTGCTGATGACGCTGGAGCTTCTGCCCGACAAGGTCGTGGATATCGCGTACAAGGCGGTCGTCAGATAAAACGACGTGTTACAAAAAGGCAAAAACTGAGCTGTTACAAAAAGGCAAAAAATGTCGCTTGACGGATCCCGCAGTTTGTGATATAATGAATTTATATAATGAAATATAATGAATCTATATAATGAAAAAAGAAAGAAGATAGAATAAATTGCTACTTCATAATGTTCCGACTATCCGGGAGCTGTTGGACGCCGCCCCCGCAAAACACGGCGACCGCACCTTTATCAAGTATATACGCAGCGGCCGGATCATGGAAAAAAAATTCAGCGAGGTCCGCAGCGACAGCCTCGCCTTCTGCCGGAAGCTGCGCGATCTTCTGCCGGAGAAAACGCACGTCGCCATTATCAGCAAAAGCTGCTACGAATACATCGTCTGCATGACAGGCGTCATCATCAGCGGGAACGTAGCTGTCCCCGTGGCGCCGGACGCGCCTCCAGAGGAGATCGCCTCCATTGTGAACAACGCCGACGTGACGGCTGTGCTGTATGAACCGGAATTCAGGAGCAAAACGGAAGCATTGAAGGCTCTGTGCCCTTCCGTCCGCTACACGCTGGATTTCGGCAGCGAGGAAACCTTTGACGCGATTTATCGCGACTACGGCGACAATTCCCCTTACGCCGCTCTTTCCGACGTAAAAACGGATCCCGAGGCTTGCTCTCTGATCGTATACACCTCCGGCACAACCGGAGACAAAAAGGGCGTTATGCTCTCCGGCAAAGCGTTGGTGAGCAACATGATGTTTAAGCCCTACAGCGATATCGTCAACCGACGGGACGTGATCCTGTCCGTTCTGCCGCTTTACCATATCTTTTGTTTCGTTACGGACTACCTTGGTCCGCTCAAAAACGGCAATGAGCTGTGTCTGAACGGCAATATGCGCGATCTGTTCAAGAATCTGCTGATCTTCAAGCCCAATCAGATGCGCGTGGTACCCATGCTGGCGCAGGCGTTGCTGGGGCGGATACGCGCCGTACAGGCGAAAAACCCCTCGCTGTCTCCGAAGGAAGCGGCGGCGCAGGTAACCGGAGGTAACCTTGATATGATGCTGTCCGGCGGCGCGTATCTCGACGCTTCCCTTTGCCGCGCCTTTGACGAGATGGGTATTTTTTTGCGTCAGGGCTACGGCATGAGCGAGGCCGGCTGTAAGATCACGGTTCCGGATTTTGATACTGCCACAGACTGCGTGGGCAGAGTCATGGACATCGTGGACGTACGTATCCGGGATGGCGAGGTACAGGTGAATACGCCCTGCCGCATGATCGGCTATTATAAGCGGCCGGAGGAGACCGCCGCCATGTTTACCGAAGACGGCTGGCTGAAAACCGGCGATATCGGTTACCTGACGGAAGACAGACAGCTTTATATCACCGGACGGCTGAAAAATCTGATCATTCTGTCCAACGGCGAGAACGTTTCGCCGGAGGAAATTGAAAACCGATACAAGCCCGATCCGCTTGTGGAAGAGGTATTGGTTTACGCCGAGAACGACACGATCGTCGCGGAGGTGTATCCCAACGCAGAGTATGCACGCCGGCAGCATATCGCGGATATTACGGCTGCGCTGGAGGCGCTCACCGACCGTTTGAACGAAACGGCAGGGGTATCCCATACCGTTGCGAAGCTGATCGTGCGCGATACGCCGCTGCAAAAAACCCCCACCGGAAAAATCCTGCGCAAGGACAGCAAAACACGGAGGGACAATCCATGAAACCGCAAAACAACGAAACCGTATACAAACTGATCCATTCGCAGGAAATGGTGCAGTATATGTGGAGGTACACCCTGCACATGCAGGCGACGCAGATCCCTGCGAGCGTCGTCTTTGACGAGCTGCTGGATTTTTCGCTGCTGGCGCGTGCGGTAAACGTGGAGATCGCGCGCAACGACTGCCTGCGCCTGCGCATCTTCCGGGACGGGTTGAAAATCAAGCAGTTCTTTCTGTCGGACTTCCGTCTGGATAAGATCCTTCTGAAAGAATTTGCCTCAAAGGAAGAACAGGAAGCGTTTCTTGATACGGACGCCTCCAAGGCGCTGAAGGTCTTCGACGGAGAGACCTTCCGCATCATCTTTTTTAAAACCGCCGACGGAAAAAACGGCGTCTTTCTGAACGTTTCACATATGGTGATGGATTTCGTCGCCGTTTTTATCTTCTTCCGGGACCTGATGGCGGTATACGACAGTCTGAAAAACGCTTCTCCCTTGCCAAAGCCGCTCGGCAGCTATGAGGATACGGTCAGGAAAGAGCAGAACGATCCGGCGCTGGAGGAACGTCTGGCACGGGAAGCGGCGCTGCTGGAAGACTGGGTGGCGCGCAGCGGCACGCCCGCGTTCAGCATGCTCAACGGCACAAAAACGCTGGACAGGCAAAGAAAGCTGATGCACAACAAAAACCTGCGGCTCCCTTTCGTCTATATGCCGCTCAACGATAAAACGCATCTGCTGAAGCTTCATTTAAACGCGGAGGAAAGCCGCAGGATCGACGCGTTCCTTTCGGAAAACCATTTCAGCCCGGAATGGCTGCTGCAGCTGGGGCTGAGAACCTATCTCGCAAAGATCAACCGGCAGGAAAACGACGTGTTGTTCTGGGTGCTGTGCCCCCGGCGAAAAACCGTAAAAGAAAAACGCATGGGCGGCACGCTCGCTTCTCCCATGCCGTGGAGGGAAACGCTGCCGGACAGCCTTACTTTCCGACAGGCGCTCAAGCAGATGGGCGAAACGCAGGCGTTTTTATTCCGCCATTCGGACGTCCCCTACACCTCGATCCGCCAAAGCGAGCTCAAGCGTTTCCGTCTGTCGCTCCTGCAGTCCGCCAACAGCGTGATGTTTTCTTATCTGCCGTTGGATGAAAATACTTTCGGCGGCAGAAAATATGAGTTCTCCGGTTATAACTTCGGGCATTACGTGATGCCGCTTTACGTGATCACCATACGGGACCCCGCCACCGGCTGTTATGTGTTTTCCTATATCCACCGTCTTTGGCTGACGACGGACGCAGAGGTCCGGCGTTTTCACGACGGCGTGAAGAGGACGCTGCTGGCAGGCATTGCCGCCCCAGACAAAACCCTTGGTGAAATCTCGGAGGAAATATAAATGTTACAGGATATTATCGAAATCATTTGTGAATACGTGGAGATCGAGCCGGAGAAGATCACGGCGGATTCCTCCTTACGAAACGACGTAGGCGCCACATCTTTTGATCTGATGAACATTGCCGTCGCCATCGAAGAAAAATACGGCGTCTCCGTTCCCAATCAGATCCTGCCGCGCATCAAAACCGTGGGGGACGTCGTATCACTTCTTGAAAAAAGCTGACATGAAAACAATACTGCTTTGCGCGACGGAAGACAACAACAGAAAAAAGGTTGAGCGTTTTTTGCGAAAGATGAAATACCGCTTTATTGTCAGCGACAATATTGACGACGCTTTTCGGTCGTTTCGAAGAAACAAAGCCGACCTGTTATTGCTGTCCGGCGCGATCAAAACAGAAGATCAGGCCTCGCTGTGTGAGTCGGTCAGACACATCGACAAAACGATTCCGGCCCTGTTTTATGATGTCGTCGGTTCTTTCGCGCTGTCAGATCAGATTTCTTTCAGCGCCATTGACGACGTTGTTTTTTCAGGCTCAACCGCCAAAGAACTGTCGTGGCGCATCCGTGGGCTTTTGAAACAGTCGCAGTCCATGAGGAATCAGTCTTGAGACAATCAATGCTCAAATCATAAAAAAGGTAATATGCAAACGCGTACGCGGTTTTACAAAAAATGGTTAAAACTACAAAACAGTCTGATTTGTCGCTTATAATTGTTGAGGCGTTTTGATATAATGATAATGGAATTTCACCGAAAGGATCATGTTTGATGGAGCAGGAAATGTCCGCGAGGGAGCGCATCATGGCGGCGTTCATCGCCATGCTGGAGGAGCCGCATCCTTCGGTCAGGGGCATGGCGCTGATACCGCAGCTCGCCAAATACATCGATGGGCATTTTCGCCGTATCTGCAGCTTTTACAACCGCAAAAAACTGCTCAATAATCTGGAATCCGGGACGAAGTATTACCTCTCCTTTTTGACCCGTCCTACGGATATCGAGCGCATTTCCGTTTCGGCGCTCACCAAGGCGGCGGGCGTGAATCGCACCACGTTTTATAAGCTGTTCCCCAACACAACGGCGCTGTACGACGCCTGCTGCGACGAATTGACCGATAAATTCCTGGCCGTGCCCATCCCTGAGCGGAAAACGCCGGAGGGGATGCGGGATTACGCGGACGCGCTCTGGAAGATCACAGTAGAAAACGAAACGCTGATGTTCACGCTTTCGCACCGCGTCAACAAACGCGCCATGCCTTACCAGATCGCCCGGCGGCTGAAGGCGCAGCTTGCGGCGTCGCTGACCGACGACGAACGGGTCTCTTTTCAAGTACAGGAAAACCTTGCCACGGCACAGGAGCTGTTTTCCACGTGGCTGACACTGATCACCGTCGAAAAGCTGGCGCCGGGGATCTATCCGGATCAGAATCTGCCCGTCTACGATCCCTCTCGCTCCCTGATTGAGAATATCGCCGTCTGTTTTGCCGTGCGCTACGGCGGCAACGAGGATTTTTACTATACGCTGGGCGGCGCGGCGCTCAAGCTTCTTTCGCAAAAACGGTTTTTTGACGTAAAACTAAGCGAATTCTGCGCCGCCGCGGGCTATCCGCGCAGTACTTTTTACGCTCATTTTACCGATTTTACGGATTATGTGATGAAGGTGCTCGATAACTCTGTTATGGTCTGCGTTTCCGCCTTTTTGTATTTTTTGGATAACCCGCAGACGCTCACGCCGGAAGCGCTGGCGATATTTCGCGGCGAAATGGCCGCATTTAAAACGGAAGCGGTACGCGCGATTTTCCTCAACGGCAGCATCACCTATCTGCTCGGCGGGTTATTCGCTTATCTGATGCGTATTTTTATTGCGAACAGGGAAAAAGCGGGCGAAACTCACAGCAACGAGTTTAATTCGCTGCTCTCCTATTACCTTGCCTATGCCATGCGCCTGTTTATGATGAACTATATCGGCGATATGACCGACGCGGAGCTGCTTGCCAAGCGTAAGGAGCTGGAACGCATCAAAAAGAAGCTGCGGGCGCTGTGATTTACGTTCATTTACGCATTTGCAATATTTAAACAACAATTCCCCGTCTTTCCTCCGCCGCTTTTGTATGCTATGTACAAAAGCGGCGGATTTGTCGCTTGAAAAAAATGGACTTTGCTCTAAAATGATAGTGAAGGCGACAGAAATATGCTGTTTGTTTCTCCGGTCGGCCGGTCCCGTAACGACAGACCAAATCTAAAACAGGAGGACCCCTGAAATGAAAAAAATCCTTGCAGTTACCTTAAGTATTCTCATGGTACTTATGTGCTGCCTCCCCGCGTTTGCGGCGGAGAAAACCATTGATTCCCCGGCTGCGGGCTACGCCGCATACGACAAAGCCGCCGTCGCAGGGAACGACGCGGACTATATTGCGTCCATGAATTACGACCAGCTCGCGAGCCTGCTGCTGGACTGGCTGGACAGAAAGATCGCCGCGGCTGCCGCGGACTTCAACGATTTTGAGGTTGAGGTCATGGGGCAGCAGGTCTCGGTAGACCTTGAAATCACCGGCGTGGACAGCCTGCTCCAGTACAAAGACCATATCGCCGAGCTGGGCGGCGACTTCGCCAACCTTGACGTGAGCGCCCTGAACAAGACCCGCGCGGACGGCGATATCAATTTCATTTACAGCGTATTTGAATTTGTGGCCGCCAACGCCGAAACCTTCGGCAAGGTGTTCCGCTGGGACGACGAGGTGTTCGATTACGGCAAGGTCGGCGAATTCATTGAAGCCAACTTCGCCGAGGGCGACGCCATCCGCGACTTCTACGACGATTATCTTGTGGGCGGAAACATCCAGGATAAATTCATCCGCGAGATCGCCCGCGAAATGGATTACGAAGTCCCCGAGACCCGCACCGAGACCTTCGACGAGATCCTGAATAACGGCATCAAAGCCAAGTTCCTGGAGATCGTGGGCGACGCGCTTTCCGCGGACAGCATTGCCGCCGTCAACGCTATGGATCTGCGCACCACCGATATCTATATGCTCGTAAAACAGTTCGTCGGCCTGCTGCAGAATGATTACAAGGGTCAGTTCGACGAGTTGCTTTCCGGCTTCCTTACTGCGCTGCAGGGCATGGTAAAGGTGATTCTCGCCGGCGTGAACATCGAGCCGCCCGAAGTGACCCTGGGCGACGCGAACGGCGTGATCGGCACCTATCATCCCGGCGAGACCGATTTTGAAAAATACATGCCACAAATCTATTCCCCCTATAAGGATCAGCTTGAGGGCACCGATTATTACGATATGATCGCAGGGGCCGCGCTGCCCGAGGAGCTTGCCGCGCTGGTAACGGGCGAGGGTACGGATATGGCGGAGAAATTCGTGATGAACGTTGCCCCCGTGCCGGATGAACTGACCGAAGCGGGCTTTGCTTTCCCCATTGAGATCGGTTTTGACGAGATTGAAACCTATGCGAATACCGCCATCGCCGAGGTCCTTGCTGCCGATACAAACGAAAACGGCGTGGGCGATATCCAGGATCAGATCAACGCTGCGGTGGACGCCGCCGTTGCAACCGCGAATCAACTGCCTGTTATCGGCGGCAGCATCACCGGCTCCGTGACCATCAATTCCGTTACCGTATCGCTTGCCTATAAGGGCTACGCCACGGACGACACCTTTGTGGTTGAAGTGACCGCGACCCCCGCCTACGATATCACCTACGGCGGCAACGTGTGGACCTATGCGTCCATGGTGGGTATTACACAGGATAAGATCCAGAGCGATTATATCCAGCCTGCCATTGACGCGTATATCCAGAACCCCGCAGCCACCGTGGTGGTGACAAACCTCTCCGGCACCATCGAAGAGCTCGAGCAGATCGAAACGCTCGTCAGCTATATCGATACCGAAGCGGAATATGATTACACGCTGCTGGACGTCAGCGCCGATTACGACGAGTATAAGGGCGTTGTGGGCCAGGCGAACCACATTCTCTACGGCCTTGTGGATATGATCGCCTCCGACGCGGGCATGGCGGACCTCGCCCTTGTGGACGGCGGCATCGAGAACCTCACCGATAACCTGCAGAAGATCTGCGATAAGGTTTCCGGCCTGCTGGAAACGATGAAGAAATACATCGACCGCGATACCTTTGTGGTGCTTGCGGGCAACGCCGGCATCAGCGAAGTGTTCGCCTCCGCCCACGGCTTTAACGCCGGCATGATCTACGATATGGATTTCTCCACCATCGAAAATACGCTTGACTGCGGCATCAGGGTAGCCTGCGACCTGCTTGCCGAGGATGATCCCGACAGCATCTTTTACGATTTCCACATGAGAGTGGAAGACCTCGATACGTTGGACGCCATCGGCGTGGCCACCGTGGATATGATCCTCGGCAAAGTAATGAACGCCGTTGATTTTGACGGCTGGGATTACACGTATACCGCCATCGATTACGCGAACGTAGCCGAGGACGGCGCGGAAGACGCCATTATGGACAAAGTGGTGGATATCCTCTACTACGCCGCGACCTTCGCGGTTGAAAAGATCAACGGCTTCACCAACGACCTGATCGGCGACCTCAACGCCGACTTCGGGCTGGGTATCGGCACGTTCAGCTTCGAGCTGGGGGTGAAAAAGAGCGATAACTGGCAGACCACCCTCAGCGCGCTGACCGACCGCTTCATCGGCCTGACCAACGGCCTGCTGATCGCCTCCGGCGGCGTGGACGGCATGAAGGACGTGTGGGGCCGGATCAACGGTATTGTGAACGCCGTCCTTCCCATGAACTCCATGTTCTCCAACTATACGTCCCTCTCCGCGCTGCGCGGCGACTTCTATGACGATGCGCTGGACGGCGACCTCGAAGGGCTTCTTAGCCACTTTGAAGTGAAGGAAGACGCCATTGCGGGCGGCGTGCCCGTCACCTTTGCGCTGATCAACGCTTCCGATTACATCGTGGACGCTTTCTTCCCGGATACGGTTCAGGCTGAAGAATATACCGCTTCTCTCACCGTACAGGAGGAATTCACCGGCAACGAGAGCGATCAGGGCATCGCGGCGCGCAACATGGTCAGCATCAACGGCAGAAAGACCCATCTCGTGCCCTGCGCGCTGGATCTCATCCGTGAATCCGGCCTGCTGCCGAGCCTTGCCTGCGACCACACCGCCACCGAGAACGTTCCGGAAGAGGCCTCCACCTGCACTGTTCAGGGCCACGCCGCCGGCGTTGTTTGCGCGGAGTGCGGCATGGTGATCAGCGGTTGTGAAGAATACCCGCTGGCGGCCCACAGTTACACAGTAAAACAGGATACCGTCGCTCCCGGCTGCACAACGCCTGGCTACACGGTATATAAATGCGCTACCTGCGACCTCACCGAGAACCGCGACGTAACCGACCCGCTCGGTCACGATTACGCGGACGGCGTGTGCACCCGCTGCGGCGCTGCGGATCCGGATTACAACCCCGGCGGCAACGACGATAACAGCGGAGGCAATGTCATCGGCAACATCTTCGCAAAGATCAGGGATTTCTTCCAGAGGATCATCGATTTCTTCAGGAATCTGTTCAAAAGATAAGACGCACCTTCACAGCGATTCCCCATTTTATCTTTTCCTCATAAAGCGGCGGCCGTCCTTCGCGGGCGGCCGTCGTTCGTATCGGCATTCATTTTGCGTGCTTATTTAAGGCAACACCGCACAATTCGCGGCGCACGCCTTGCTTGATCTTTATTCCGTCATCCTGCACAGATTTTCCTTGCCAACCGCCAGGTTGACGGCGTCAAATCTGTACAATCTGACGAAAAAATCTACTGCGCAAT
>JAFRNP010000172.1 GCA_017430145.1 Clostridia bacterium | reverse complement strand
TTGTCTTCGTCTTTGTCTTACCTTTTTTGGGTTTTCAAAAAAAGCGGTGGGTTTTTTGGGTTTTTATCAAAGGTGAAGCCGTCCGGATTTTGGGGGAATTCTATATACCGGTCAAATGATTTTTACTTCCCCGTAACGGATCTCCCGGGGCCCGTCGACCGTGTCAACGATCAGCGCCCCGTCGGAAGAGACGCCGGAAACCGTTCCGCGTACGGTCGTACCGGCGTTGTCGGCAAAAACCGTTTTTCCGGCCAGAAAGCTGCGGGCGTTGATCCGGGCAATAAAGGGGGCGGCGTTGCCGTAAAGGGCGTTTTCATAATAGACGAACCGGTCAAGGCGCTGTATGATCGCGCGGGCAAGCGGTTCCTTAGGGGGGATCCTTTTGTTTTCGATGGAAAGGGAAGTGAGCGTGTCTGCCAGCGCCGCCGGGACCTGCCGGGCGTCAAGCGACAGGTTCAGCCCCACGCCGACCACGGCGCACAGCCCTCCTGGGCAGGAGACGAGCTCGGTCAGGATCCCGCCGAGCTTTTTGCCGTTCAGAAACAGGTCGTTGGGCCATTTGATCGAAAAGCCGTCGTCCCCGCAGTCTGCCTCCAGCTCCATGCAGACGGCAAGGCCCGCAAGCAGGGTCAGGGGCGCGGGGTCCGGCACGTCCGCCGGCAGCGGATATGCCGCCGAAAAATAAAGCCCCCCGTCGGGAGAATAAAAGGACCTGCCGACTCTGCCTCTGCCGCCGGTCTGTCTCCCGGCGACCAGCACCGGGCACGGCGGCGCGTCGGGGGAGCGGAGCATGCGTTTCATGTCGTCGTTGGTGGAGCCGGTCTGCGCGACGTGCATCCACGTCCGGTCGGGGCGGTTCACGGCTTTTTCCCTTCCGCGACAAAGCGGTTCCCGGCGCGGTCGTAAACGAACCCGGCGGCTTTCATTTTTGCAAAAAGCGTCTGGGCAGGCAGGTTCTGGTCCTCGCACAGGGCCTCCGCCGACGGGTACCGGTCGCGCAGGTAGGTGTTTATAACGCTGAAAAAGATATTTGGGTCGTTTGGCAGCATGGGTTCGCCATGCGATCCGGCAAACGCATAAAAAGGGATGATGATCCGGCTTTTTATGCCCGAATCGCTCCTCCTTCCGATTTTTCACAAAAAAGCTTTTTACGTTAAAAAACGGCGCCGGGCGTTGGGAGCGCAGGCGCCGTTTCGTTTTGTCTGATGTGGTACGCCGGGGCTTACAGCTCCTCCAAAGCGTTGAGCAGGTCGCGCAGGGCGGCGACGTCCTTGGCGGAGAGGGTGATGCCCTTCGCCATCTTCTCGTGCTCGGGCGCCCAGTCGCGGATGTCGTACTTCGGGTCCTTGCCGTTCCAGCTGATCATGTTCAGTTCCTTGGTCCAGCCGCCGGAACCCTCGGAAATCACACCGATATGTTTGACGATCTTATAAGAAAATTCAGGCATTGTAATAATTCCTTTCTTTCTCTTTCTTTTTTATACTTCTATATTATAATAAAAATAAAAAAAATCAAGCGTTAATTTAAATATTTTAAAAATTTTTGTATATTTTTTCGGTTAATCCTTATAATTATTGACCCGCCATATCCTTGATCAGCGAAAACAGGTTCAAAACCGTTCCCTTTTTGTAGCCGGACAGGTCGCGCATGTTTGCGGGGATCTCGCCGGAAAAGCTCCGGATCACCGTGGAGGAGGTCAGCTTTCCGGTGTTGTCGACCGTTTCGAGCCCGATCATTCTGTCGCCGTTCATATAGACCCTGGAGACGGCGCCCGTCGCGCTGATAAAGGTATAGAGCGTACAGGGCGTGCCGTTGAAAACGGCGTCCTCAACGGATGCGGCGTTGGAGATGGGCTCCATATCCTCGCCGGAGATCTGCATGTCGCCGAACAGGTCTTCGCCGTCGAGCTTCAGCATGCTCAGCGCCGCCTTGTTCAGTTCGATATAAAAGTTTTTCGGCGGGTACAGCATATAGTTTTTGCCGCCCTTGACCATAAAGCCCAGCCGGATGCCTTCGTAGTCCATCAGGGCGCAGGTGACGTCGGGGGAGAGCGCGATCTCCATATCGTAGCCGGTGCCGTCGCTCGTCATCGTGCCGGCGTAATAAAAGGTGCCTGCGCGCATGATCTCGTAGTCGTTGCCAGGCCCCGGCATTTGGCGCGCGGCCTCGGTGACCGGGGTGACGCCGGTCGGCGCCGCAGTGGTCGTTTCCGCCGCGTTTGCCGCGGTTGCGGGAACGGCGGGGGCGGTCGCAGCGGGAACGGCAGGGGCGGTCGAAGGCGCCTGCGTCGTGCTTGCGGGGGCGGCGGACGCGGTCTGGGCCGCCGTCGGGGCGGCGTCGGTCGCGGCGTCGGACACGGCGTCGGTTTGCGTTTCGGCTTCGGCTTCGGTCGCTGCGGTCGTCTCTTCCGGTTTTTGGCGGCGGCAGCCGGCCGTCAACAGGATCGCGATCAGCAGGATCAGTGCGGTTATGCGCAGACGGCGGTCGTACATGCCGTTTCCCTCCTTCTTTTGTGATTTCCGGGCAGAAAGCCTGTCTTTGTCTCCATTATGCAGGCAAACGGTGAAATCTGTCTGAAATTTCCCTGCCGGTTTATTTCGTTTTCAGGCGTTTGTCCGTTTTTGTCGCAAGGGCGGTGCCGATGCTCTGGAAGACCTGCACCATCAGCACCAGCAGGATGACCGCCAGGATCATGATGAGGAACTTATAGCGGTAGTAGCCGTAGTTGATCGCGATCTGGCCGAGCCCCCCGCCGCCGATGATGCCGCTCATGGCGGAGTAGCCGAGAATGGTCGTGATGGCGATGGTGGTATTGGAGATCAGCGAAGGAAAGCTTTCGGGGATCATGACCTTGCAGATGATCTGTAAGGGGGAGGCGCCCATGCTTTGCGCCGCTTCGATGATATTGGGGTTTACTTCCCTTAGGCTCGATTCATACAGCCGCGCCACAAACGGGAACGCGGCGATCGTAAGGGGCACGATGGATGCGGTGGTACCGACCATGGTGCCGACGATCAGGCGTGTAAAGGGGATCACGACGATCATCAGGATCAGAAAGGGGATCGAGCGCAGGATATTGATCACCACGTTTACGATCTGCATAAGGACCCGGGGCAGCGGCAGAATGCCGTCTTTGTCGCCGGTCACCAGCAGCACGCCCAGCGGCAGGCCGATGGCCATGGCGATCAGCGTCGCCACCACGGTGACGTAAAAGGTCTCCCAGACGCCCATCAGAAATTCGCTTTTCACGATCTGGATCGCCTGCGCCCAGGCTTCGGGCGTAAAAGCTTTTTCTATCATACGTCTCTGACCTCCTCTGCGAGCACGTTTTCTTCTCTGGAAATATAGTCCAGCGCGGTCCGGAGCTCTTCGGTCCCGGGGACGCTCAGCAGCATGGTGCCGAAAGCGAGCCCGTCGATCGTTTTGGTAGAGGCGGACATGATGTTGGCGGAAACGCCCGTATCAAGCGCCATCTGGGCGATCAGGGGCGTTGTGGCGGCGTCGGCGCCATTGAACACCACGCGCAGCCGTTTGTGGCCGTCCAGGCCGTCGGCTGCCGGCACGTCGAAGCCCTCCGGGAACACCAGGCGTTTTGCGGCGTCGGATTTCGGGGAGGCAAACACCTCCGTCACCCTGCCGACCTCCGCCACGGCGCCGTTGTCCAGTATCGCCACGTTCGTGCAGATATCCTCCACCACGCTCATCTGGTGGGTGATGACGATCACGGTGATGCCCATTTTTTCGTTGATATCCTTGATCAGCGACAAAATGGAGTGGGTCGTTTTGGGGTCCAGCGCGCTTGTCGCCTCGTCGCAGAGCAGGACCTTCGGTTCGGTGGCAAGGGCGCGGGCGATGGCGATGCGCTGCTGCTGCCCGCCCGAGAGCTGCGCCGGATACGATTTGGCCTTGTCCGGCAGCCCCACGACCTCCAAAAGCTCCATGGCGCGCTTCTCCGCGTCCTTGCGCTTCACGCCCGAGAGCTCCAGCGGGAAGCAGATATTCTTCAGGCAGCTGCGCTGCATGAGCAGGTTAAAGCTCTGGAAGATCATCGTGATCTCCCGGCGCTTCATGCGCAGCTCCTTATTGGACAGCGTGCCCATATCCACCCCGTCGATCAGGACCTTGCCGTCAGTGGGGCGCTCCAGGAGGTTGATGCAGCGCACCAGCGTGCTTTTTCCTGCGCCGGACATGCCGATGATCCCGAAGATATCGCCGTCCGAAACGGTCAGGTTTACGTCCCTGAGCGCCTGCACGTCGCCGTCCGCCGTATGAAAGGTTTTTGTCAGATTTTGCAGTTCGATCATGCCGTTCCCCGGTTTCTGTAAAATATATATAAAGAATAACACAAACCGTCCCAAAATGCAAGGATTTGTTGTGCTGCAGGGGGACCATCACGGGGACGTTATCCCGATGGACTTTGTCGATCGGGGAATCGTCCCCTGATTTTTCTCAGCTGTTAGCTGTCAGCTGTCAGCCGGTCAGCCGCCGGATTTCAGCGAGCGAAGGGGACAATCACGGGGACGGTTATCCCGATTTACGTCAGTCAATCGGGGAACCGTCCCCTGATTTTTCCCGAACCAAAACCGGAAACAATAAACGCAAACAAAACAAATCGGGAAGCCGTCCCCCTGATCGACGGCGGCGGTCTGCAGCACGGCGCACCCGCGCCGTTTATGCCGTCGGCAGACATAAAAATATCCGCCGCAGGCGGGACCGATAAAGCCTTCCCCCCACGGGGGGAAGGCTTTAAAGAGCCGTCATGATAAACAGGTATCCTCACGGTCCGATTTCTTTTTTATCTTTTTTTTTTCATCTTTAAGCATTTCCTGCGGGTCGGCGGCAGCCGGGAGGAATCTATCGTGGTCCGGGGAAAATCAGAGGGACGGTTCCCCGATTGACTGACGTCCATCGGGATAACCGTCCCCGTGATTGTCCCCTGCGCCCGCTGAAATCCGGCAGCTACCCGGCTGACAGCTAACAGCTAAAACGGCTATGGTCCGGGGAAAATCAGAGGGACAGTTCCCCGCTTGACTGACGTCCATCGGGATAACCGTCCCCGTGATTGTCCCCTGCGCTCGCTGAAATCCGGCGGCTACCCGGCTGACAGCTAACAGCTAAAACGGCTATGGTCCGGGGAAAATCAAAAACGTTCAGATAATATCCCTCAATAAAAGGGGAAACTGTGCGGGTGCGTCATGCTGCAGAATGGTGCTGCCTACGGCAGATAGTATGATCCTCGCCGGAAGGGCGAAAACGACGCAGGCGACGGATGAGGGGTATAAATATCACGGCGTAAGTAGTGCGCCGGATCCCTGTGCGTATAATCAACGCACGGCGAAGGGGACAATCACGGGGGACGGTTCTCCCGATTTATGTAAGTCAATCGGGGAACTGTCCCCCTGATTTTCCCCGGACCGGAACCGGCAATCGGTTTCCCGAAAAAGGAAAAAAAATCAATCAGGGAACCGTCCCCTGATTGACAGATTGACAGGGAGGCCCCTGATTGACATTCAACCATCAGCTAACAGCTAACAGCTCTTATTTCCCGAGGCTCGTCTGCTTGCCGCCGTAGATGCCCAGGGGCTCCACATGGATGGCGGCGACGCCGACGACCGAGGTGCCGTTTTCGGCGTTGAAGTCGTCAAGATACGGGGTGTGCTGGAAGTAGTTGGCGTCCACTTCGCCGGAATCCACCACGTTGTTGGGCTGGACGTAGTCCGTGAACTCCTTCACGACCAGGGTGACTTCCTTCTCGGCAAGGATCTCCTTCGCAACGGCAAGGATCTCCGCGTGCGGCGCGGGGGAGGCGGCCACGGTGATCTCCTGGCCCTTCAGGGCTTCGTAATCAACGCTGGTGTCAAAGCCGTCGCCGGGGGCTTCCACGACGCTCAGAACGCTGCCCTTGTAGGTCTCGGTGATGTAGTCCGCAACCTTCTGGCTCTGCAGGGCGGCGACCAGGGCCTTGGTTTTGTCGGTCTGCTCGTTGCCTTCCTTGACGGCGACGATGTTGGAATAGGCGGAATAGGCGCCTTCAAGCTCCAGCGCGTCCTCGGCGGGGTTCATGTCCGCGGCGATCGCGTAGTTGGAGTTGATGACCGCGTAATCCACGTCCTGCAGCACGTTCGGAAGCTGCGCGGCCTCCACCTCTTTGATCTCGACGTTGTAGGGGTTTTCCTCGATGTCGAGCTTGGTGGCGGTGGTGTCGACGCCCTCTTTAAGCGTAATGACGCCCAGGTTTTCAAGCAGGACCAGCGCGCGCGCCTCGTTCGTCGTGTCGTTGGGAACGGCGATCACGGCGTTCATCAGCGGGGAATCCGCGTCCACGTCGGCGGCGGTGGCGTCGGCGGCGGTCGCGTCGGCGGCGGTCGCATCGGCGGCGGTCTCGTCGCCGGTGGGCGCGCCGTCGTCCTTTGCGCAGGCGGCGAATACGCCGACGGCGAGCACAAGGACAAGGATCAGTGCAAGTGCTTTTTTGAGTTTCATGGTCTGTTCTCCTTTTTTTGTCGCGGGGATGCCGCGTTTTTTAACTTATATATATTACCACGGAAATCCGTATCCGTCAAGGTTTTCCGCCGCCTGTTTTTGCTGCGGGAAACCGGCGGAAAAAGGAAAAGCGTCAGCCTTCCTGTTCGGGCTTTTTTGCTTTCGCTTCTTCGTTTCTCACGGGTTTCACGTCCCGGCGGTGGATCGACAGGGGCGTTGCGTCCGGGTAGCGTTCCAGCCGGACCTTGAGCATGCCGGTGAGCAGGTTCGAGCTCACGACCTCCCCTTTGCCGTCGGGGGTGACGACGGCGGCGCCCACCTTCGGGGTGTGCTTCAGCAAATAGTCGTAGGATTCCTGCTCGTATTTCAGGCAGCACATGAGCCTGCCGCAGGTGCCGCTGATCTTCACGCTGTTGAGCGACAGCCCCTGTTCCTTGGCCATTTTGATGGACACGGGCTGGAAATCGTGCAGGAATTCCTTGCAGCAGAAGGGCCTGCCGCAGGGCCCGAGGCCGCCCAGAAGCTTCGCTTCGTCCCTGACGCCGATTTGCCTGAGCTCGATACGGACCTTGAAAATGGAGGCGAGGGTCTTGACCAGCTCCCGGAAATCCACGCGCTCGGGGGCGGTGTAAAAGAACAGGATCTTGGACCCGTCAAAGGTGTATTCCACCTCCACCAGGTGCATATCGAGCTTGAACTGCGCGATTTTTTCCCGGCAGATGTCGTAGGCGCGCTTTTCCTTTTGCTTATTGGTCTCCAGCGTCTTCAGATCCGCTTCGTTTGCGGGGCGCAGGATCTTTTTCAGGGGCTTTACGATCTCTTCGTCGGGGACCGTGCGGTTCGGAACGGTGCAGATCCCGCATTCGACGCCGTGGGTGGTCTCCACAACGACGCGCTGGCCCTTGGCCAGCTGATTGTCGCCGGGGTCGAAATAGTACATTTTGCCGGTCTCTTTGAATTTTACTCCGATCACGTTTGCCATACTATACTGTCGTCTCTCTTTCTAAGTCTCTGTGCTTTTCCTGCCGCGCAGAAAAAGCGTTTCAAAACGTCCGCGCCGGGACCGCAGGGGAACGTCCCCGGGCGTCCCCGTTACGTGGACATGATCTCCTCCAGAAGGGAGGTAAAGCGGGTCAGCAGCAGGTTTTCGTTTGCGTTTGCGTCCGCAAAGCCGATCACGGTCTCCATGGCGGCTTTGAGTTTTAATAACTGCCCGGCGGAAAACCGCGCATGCAGCCGTACGGCCGCCTCCCGGTCGCCGGCGAGCGGCTCGATGGAAAGGTCTGCGGCCAGCGCGTCTCTGGAAAGCAAAATCAGCTCCTGCGCCGTGCGGCGCATCAGCCGGCGGTTTTTCTGCATGGGGGCGCAGGCGAGCATCAGCGCGTAGGCGGAATCCCCGCACATGGCCTTTGCGATATCGGCGGCGATGGCCGGCGCCATATCTTTTTTTACGCCGTCCGGGCTTGCGCCCAGGTAAAACTCCGTCACGCGGGACAATACCGTTTCCAGCAGATGTTCCCGCTGGTCGCACAGGAAGATGAACATCGTGTGGCCCGGGGGCTCCTCCACGGTTTTCAGCAGCGCGTTCTGGATCACGTCCGAAAGGTTTTCGGCCGCGTGGAACACGAAGATCCTTACCTCCCCTTCGGTCGGCGCCGCGTACAGATCTCCCGTGACGCGCTCGCGCACCTCTTTGACGCTGACGCTTTTTTTGTCCTTTTCGGGCTTTAATACGACCATATCCGGGTGGGTGCCCGCTTTGACGCGGATACACCCCGGGCATTTGCCGCAGTAGGGCTTATTGCCGGGCGCCTCGCACAGCGCCGCCATGCACAGTTCAGTTGCGCATTTTTCCCGCAGGCGTTCGTCCGCGCCCGTCAAAAGGATGCTCTGCGGCAGCCGTCTCCGGCACGCCCGCAAAGTGACGGTCTCTTTGGTTTTCGGGGGGATCCTTTTGTCGTCAAACATTTTTTCAAAAAAGTATCAAAGTAAAAAGTATGAAAGTAACAAATGCGGAACACCGCGCAGCGCGGTGTTGATCATATAGGGCCTTCAATGACAGCCGGGCTTTGGTTTATAATCAAGCGCGGCAGCGCTTCCTTATTTGTAACTTTGTATCTTTCTTACTTTTTTAACTTTTTCCTTCCGTCCTCTCCGTCTGATCACATCTTAAAAAACTGTTCCACGTCGATCACAAACACCGTTGCGCCGCCGATGCTGACTTCCATCGGGCGGGCGGTGATAAACTGCCCGGCAAAGGCGGGGTCCACGGTATCGACGATCTGCGTGCGGCGGGAACAGCAGCTTCCCAGAATGGAAACGACCTCCTGCACACGCGCTTTTTCGGTGCCGATCAGAAGGGTGGTGTTGCCTGCGCGCAGGAACCCGCCGGTGGTGGACAGCCGCGTGCAGCCGAAGCCCTGTTCATTCAGGCGGCCGGTCACGGCAGCCGCGTCCTCTTTATTGATGATGGCGATCACGAGCTTCATTGCTGAGGTTTCCATGGTTTTCTCCCGAAAAAAAGTAATAAAGGTAAGGTAAAAAGCGGAAAAGGGAAGCGAAAGCGCCCTTTCGCGCGGACGGGGCCGCCCGCTTCTATTTTACCCGTTCTTTTCCTTCCCGTCAAGTGCCAACAGATTCCGCTCGATGACCTTTTTCCCGCGCCAGGCAAAGGCGCGGTTTTCAACGGGGTCGTCGGCGCTGACGTGCGCTTTCGCGGTCTCAAAGAACGCGGCGATGGGCGTAACGGCGGCGCCGGTGTTCATCGGGCAGACCTTCTGGCAGACGTCGCAGCCCCAGGCGCAGTTGTATTCAATGATCTTTTCCTTAACGGCGTCGTCCAGCTCGCCTTTTTTTTGCGTCAGATACGACAGGCACCGGCCGGCGTCCACGCCCGTGTCGCCGATGGCGCCCACGGGGCAGACCTTTACGCATTTTTCGCAGCCGATACAAAAGGATTCGGCTCTCGCGGCAGGCTGCAGGGGCAGGTCGGTGACGATCTCCCCCAGAAACACCCAGGAACCGTAGGTTTTGTTGATGAACAGCGCGTTTTTGCCAAGCACGCCCAGCCCCGCCGCAACGGCGCAGCGGACCTCCGGCAGGGGAGAGTTGTCCACGAACGCCTCAAACCGGTTGTCGGGGTAGCGTTCCCGGAGCTCCTTTACGGCGGCTTCCAAAATCGGCGCGGTGATCCCGTGGTAGTCGGCGCTCACGGCGTACCGGGAGACGTTTAAGTCCCGGTAGTATTCCTCCCCGAGATAGTAGGGGAACAGCACCGAAATGACGCTTTGGGCGTTTTCCGGCAGGCGTGCCGCCGCCCGGCAGTCGAGCAGCCGGTCTTTGACGTCCGCAAACGCGCTGACGCCGTAAGGGAGATGGGAGAGGGAGGAGATGGTGAACATTTTGGGCCTTTCTGAAATCAAAAGTAATTAAAGTTATAAAAGTTATAAAAGCTGCAAATAAGGAAGCGCTGGCGCGCTTGATTATAGAAGCGCTGCAAGCGGACACGAGCAGGAAAGGAATTGTGATGAAAACCCTCTATGATCAACGCCGCTTAAGCGGCGTTCCATATTTTATAACTTTTATAACTTTTTTAACTTTTTTAACTTTTTAATCAAGTTCCGCACAGCGCGATCATTGCCGGCATGGTCAAAATCGACACAAAGCTCACAAACGTGACCGTTTTGGACGCCACGGCGGTGTCGCGGCCGTACTTTGCGGCGAACATCACGGTGTTGTTGGCGCTGGGAGCGCTGGACTGGATGATGCACGAGGTCAAAAGCGCGCCCGAAACGAGGCCGGTCAGCCGGAGGATCCCGAACATGATCACCGGAACGGCCACGTCCTTGAGCAGCGCCGCCGGATACTGCTGCTTATTGGAAAAAATGTGCCGGATATCCGCGTTTGACATATAGGTGCCGAACATCAGCATCGCCAAAGGCGTGTTCATGGAACCGATGAAGCTGATGGGGGAGGTGAGGATCTCCGGCGCTTTGAGCTGCAGCAAAAAGAACGGCAGGCCCAGCGTCACGCCGATCACCCCGGGGTTTAACAGCATGCGTCTTATTTGCAGCTTTTCGTTTTCTTCCTTTTTGCGCATCAGCCATACGCCGTGCGTGAAGCAGAAAAGCTGAAAGGTGATGATCCCCGCCGAACAGTAAAAAACGCCCTCGGCGCCCAGCACCGCGTTTGCAAGCGGCAGCGCCATGTAGCCCATGTTGCCGTAAATGGAGGCGTATTTGTAAACGGCGTTGTCTTCATTCGTTTTGTCCCTGAAAAACGGGACCGAGATCAGAATCGCCACCGCAAAGGTCATGGCGCAGCAAAGCGCCGCCATAAAAAAGCCCTTGGCGGATTCGGCGGTAAATTCGGTCGTCATGAACGCCTTGATGATGACGCAGGGCGTGATGATGTAAAACAGCAGGTCGTTGCAGGCACGGGCGGTCTTTTCCGTATAGATTTTAAGGCGGTCGGCCGCAAAGCCCACCGCCGCGATGAGATACAAAATGACGACCTGCTGCGCAGCAGTCAAAAAATTCTGAAAAAACACGTTATGCTCCGTCTTTACGAATAAGCCTCAAAGGAATGCCCGATGACCGGAATTTGAAAAGTGGAAAGTGAAAAGTGGAAATCGGAAGCGCTCACGCGCTTGATTTTAGTTGTTGGCTGTCAGTTGTCAGCTTAGTAGTATTGAAAGTTATCAAAGTTATATAAGTTACGAAAGTTATGAAATTCGGAAGGGCTTCGCCCTTGATGATAAAAAAGCCGTCTACGGATAGTATGTCAACATAAAAAGAGAAGAGAAACGTATGGGAAGAGGAACAGGCGCCGCCTGTTGACCGTAGGGGCGGGCACCGACCGCCCGAAACGTATAATCTTCGCAGAAGCGAAAAACAGAGCACGCAACGCATACCTGAAAAACAGATACGGTCAACGGTTCGGTCCGTCTGATTCTGAGGCGGCGGGCGGTCATGCCCGCCCCTACGGTCGGACGGCGCTGTCCCGTCTATATCTGACGTCGTTGATACCAACGATTTTATCCTAAAATTGCCTTTTCCCGGGGGAAGGAACCGCTTTTCCGTTTATATAATCAAGCGAAGCTTCCGATTTTCACTTTCCGCTTTTTTATTCTGTTTCTTCTTCCGAATCGTCCGCGTTCACATCTTCCGAAACCTCCGCTTCCGCTTCCGCGTCTGCCTCGGTTTCCGCCTCCGCTTCCGGCGCGCCGTGCGCGTAAACGATGCGGATCTCCGGCTCGGCGGCGTTGTCGGCTGCCTCGGCGTCGGCCGCTTCGGCCTCCGCCTCCGCGTCCGCGGCGGCTTGGGCCGCCTGCTCTTCAAGGACTTCCTTCGGTACGCGGTTGTTCATCATCAGGAACATGGAAGACAGCGAAAACAGCGCGATGCCGATATAATAGGGCTCAAAGGGACAGTTGACGATGGAGCCCTTCGTGACGAATTTCAGCAGGAGGCCGGTCAGCGCCACGGCAAAGGAAAACGAAAAGCTGACGATGCCCGACGTGTAAAACGCGGCGGAGTTGTCGGCGGCGTAGATCCCGGTCTTTTTGCGGGCGTACTCAAACAAAAAGATCATAAAGAACGCGTTCGAAAAGATCACAAGCATCAGCTGCGAGCAGTGCAGGTAACTGGCGGTGACCGTGAATTTCTGCACGGTCAGAAAGAACATCCAGAAAACCGGGATCAGGCGCAGCGCGCCCAGGTCCTTGCCGGATTTTGAGCCTGCCAGGTGCATGACCGCGTCCGCGAAAAAGACCGCGGCGGCGCCGAACCCGAAAACGATGCCCATGACCACGATCCGCGAAAGCTTCCCGTCCGGTCCGTGCAGGGACCCGAACAGGCGGCCGGCGGAAACGCCCGCGCCGATCGCCAGAATAAAGCTCGTCAGCGCGTGGGCGACGGATTTTGTCGGATAGAGCTTCGGCGCGTCGTCCAGTTTGCACAGGTACATCAGCACGCCGCTGCCGAGGGCGATGCCTACGGCGAGAATATAAAACAGCAGAACCGTCGGGTTCGTTTTGTCGGTAAAGAACCCGGTGGCGGGATCGATCAGGAACATGGTCTGGTAGATCCTGAGAAGTGTGAATGCGATCCCGATCAGGATAAAGATCAGTACCAGTCTGTTCGGAAAAGCGAATTTAACGCTGCCTTTCAGTTTCATGGGCGGAAAACTCCTTTCGGTTTGCTCTCAGCGTTCGTCGACCGGGATATACTCCTCGCACACGGCGGGGTCGGTCTTGCGTTCGGAAATGGGTACGTAGGTCTGCGGCAGCCAGATGCTCTTGAACGCGGGACGGAAGATCTTGCTGCCGTTGGCGATCTCCTCCAGCCGGTGCGCGCACCAGCCGGCGATACGGGCGATGGCGAACATGGGCGTATACAGGTCCATCGGGATCGCCAGCGCCTGATAGATGAGCCCCGAGTACAGGTCCACGTTGGCGCAGATCTTTTTGTTGACGCCTTTCTCCTGCATAAAGACCTCGGGGGCGCGCTTTTCGATGATATTCAGAAGCTGCCAGTCGCGCTCCAGCCCCCGCTTTTCGGCAAGCGCCGCGGCGTTCGCCTTCAGCAGCACCGCCCGGGGGTCGGAGAGGGTGTACACCGCGTGGCCCATGCCGTAGATGAGCCCGGAGCCGTCGCCCGCCTCTTTGCGGACGATCCGGCGCAGGTAAGCGGTCACCTCGTCCTCGTCCGTCGGGTCGGAGACGTTCGCCTTGATGTCGTCGAGCATCTGCGAGACCTTGATGTTCGCGCCGCCGTGCCGCGGCCCCTTGAGCGCCCCGATGCCCGTGGCAATGGCGGCGTAGGTGTCCGTGCCGGTGGAGCTGACGCAGCGGGTCGAAAACGTGGAGTTGTTGCCGCCGCCGTGGTCCGCGTGGATCATCAGCATCAGGTCCAGCACCTTCGCCTCCTCATCCGTGAACTTTTTGTCGGAACGGATCGAGTGCAAAATGATCTCCGCCGTCTTCTGGTCGGGCTTGATCTGGTGGATGTACATGCTCTTTTTGTAAAAGTACCGGCGCTTGACCTGGTAGGCGTAGGACATGATCGCCGGCAGGCGGGAGATCAGCATGATCGACTGCCTCAGCACGTTTTCGGGCGAAATATCGTCGGGGTTGTCGTCGTAGGCGTACAGGGCGTTTACCGAGGAGCCCATCTTGTTCATGATGTCGGGGCTCGGGGCGCGCATGATCACGTCCTCCACAAAATCAAAGGGCAGCTCCCGGTTCTGGGACAGCAGGTCGTTAAACGCGTCCATCTCCGCCTGGGTCGGCAATATGCCGAACAGCAGCAGGTAGATCAGCTCCTCATAGCCGAAACGGTCCTCCGCCCGGCAGCCCTTCACCAGGTCGTTCAGGTCCACGCCGCGGTAGATCAGGCGGCCGTCCTTCGGGATCCGCTCGCCGTCGTCGATATAATAACCCTCCACGCTGC
Organism: Clostridia bacterium; assembly: GCA_017430145.1. Lineage (GTDB taxonomy): Bacteria > Bacillota > Clostridia > Oscillospirales > Acutalibacteraceae > RUG806. The sequence continues at coordinate 490 of JAFRNP010000172.1, read as the reverse complement.
AGATCCGGGTCAGCCCGACCATCACGCCGGTGCCGTCCGAATTGCGCAGGCCGCGCTTGACGTTGAAGCGGCCGTAATCCGAGGGGTTGATACGGTTATATGCCGAAAACTTTTTGGTCAGCGCCTGAAGGACGTTGTCTCTGTCCGAAAAAACGGGCGTCTGCATGGTATCCATCCTTTTAACATAGTTCTTATTTTTGAAATATAATTATAATATAAAACAATGGGATTGTCAATGGTTACTTTTCCTGCATTACCGGGGGTACTTTTCCTGCGTTAACGTGCGCGTACTTTTAGAAAAAAAGGCTGCCAACCGTAGGGGCGGGCATGACCGCCCGAAAAACGTTTCTGTTTTAAGGCAACACCGCATAATTCCGGTGTGCGGATTGCGCAGTAGATTTTTTCGTCAGATTGTACAGATTTGACGCCGTCAACCTGGCGGTTGGCAAGGAAAATCTGTGCAGGATGACGGAATAAAGATCAAGCAAGG
>JAFRNP010000171.1 GCA_017430145.1 Clostridia bacterium | reverse complement strand
GCGGATTGCGCAGTAGATTTTTTCGTCAGATTGTACAGATTTGACGCCGTCAACCTGGCGGTTGGCAAGGAAAATCTGTGCAGGATGACGGAATAAATATCAAGCAAGGCGTGCGCCGCGAATTGTGCGGTGTTGCCTTAACAACGCCGCTGCCGACGGGGCCATACGGCCCGGTCGGCAGCGACGTGCTTTTTACGCCGGTTGGCCGGCGCGGTTATTTTTTGAATAGGTTCTTCAAAAGATACAGGAGATTGTGGAAGATCTGTATGATCTTGCCTAAGAAGCCCGTGTGGACTTCGTTGCAGTATTTGCACCTGTTGGGAGTCAGGTCCGTTTTGCAGTCGTCGCAGATGCCGTCGCCGTTGGCGTCGGTGTGGGCGGTTTTCGCAAGCTTCTCCCGCTTGACCTCGCCGCAGCCGTTCTGGCAGGTGTATTCGACCCAGCCCTCCGCCGTGCAGGTGGGCGCCTGTCTGCCGCTTTCCGTAAAGGAATGGGGCAGTTTTTCCAGCGTGACGTCTGCTGCGCGCAGGGCCGTTTGCGCGGTTTCCTCCGCAAAGCGGGCGCCGCAGTCGGCGCACTGCCAGTACGCGGTGTTGCCGGCGGCCGTACAGGTCGGCGATTTTGCCGCAACGTATGAAGTGCGGTGTCCGGCTGCCGGGATGACCCAGCTGTCTTTTTCGATCGGCGTCAGGAAATCCGCCGCAAAGAAGCCGCCGCAGGTCCCGCAGACGCGGTAGGCGCTGTTGCCGGCCGCCGTGCAGGTCGCCGCCTTCGCCGGGACGGTCTGCAGCGCATGGTCCGCCATCGGGATCTCCACGCCGCGCTTCGACATTCTGCATACGGTGCATGCCTCATGCTTCTGTCCGACGCTCGTGCAGGTCGCCTGCCTGTCGATGACCCAGGTCCAGCTGTGTTCGCCGGACGCCGGGATCTGTGTGTTCTCATTGCGTTTTACATGGCAGACGGCGCACTCCTCGTGTTTTACGCCCGCGTTCCCGCAGTCGGCGGGGGTGTCGACGACCCATTCCCAGGTGTGGCCGGCTACGCTGCCGACGGTAAAGAGATGCGCGTCGTTATGTTCTACGGCGCCGCAGACGGCGCAGGAGTAGTAGTAGGCGGCGGGGGCGGAACAGGTGGCGGCGGATCTCAGCGTGTCTTCGGAGACGGTTTGGGCGGTGAAGCTGTGTTCGCCGGACGCCGGGATCTGCGTGTTCTCATTGCGTTTTACATGGCAGACGGCGCACTCCTCGTGCTTTACGCCCGCGTTCCCGCAGTCGGCGGGGGTGTCGACGACCCATTCCCAGGTGTGGCCGGCTACGCTGCCGACGGTAAAGAGATGCGCGTCGTTGTGCTCCACGGCGCCGCAGACGGCGCAGGAGTAGTAGTAGACGGCGGGGGCGGAACAGGTGGCGGCGGATCTCAGCGCGTCTTCGGAGACGGTCTGGGCGGTGAAACTGTGTTCGCCCTGCGGGATCACGTCGCCGGTATTGCGTTTTTCGTGACAGACGGTACATTCCTCATGCCGTACGCCCGTCTGTTCGCAGGTCGCGGGGGTATCGACGACCCACTCCCAGGTGTGGCCCGATGCGGGCAGGACCTGCTCGGTGATCTCCCGGCCGCAGACCGTGCAGACGTAATAGACGCGCCCGTCGTCTGTGCAGGTAGGCGCAACGGTGATACTGCTGTTTTTCTGGTGGTTTTCGTTTTTCGGCAGGATCGTCGTCCGGAAACAGCCGCACTCGCAGACGGCAAGCTCCGCGCCGGGGGCGGCGCAGGAGGGCGCCACCGTATTCAGGGCGGTCGAATAGTCGTGCGTGTGCCCTTCCAGTACGACGCAGGGGTAACCGTGCGCGTCGGCGTAGGCCTTTGCGGCGGAGGTCTCACTGTCGGTGTAGAAGGTCGGCGTGACTCTGGGGTTATTGAAAGCGCTTTCCTGGATCGTCGTGACGGTGGAGGGGATATAGATCTTTGCCGCGTTGCTGCCGTACAGCGCGTTGCTGCCGATGCTCGTCAGCCCCACCGGAAGATTGATGTATTTCAGCCACTGCATATAGTACAGCGCGCTGGAAGTAAGCGTTGTGACGCCGCAGGCGGACATATCCAGATACTCTACCGACCAGCAGTTGGAAAAGGCGTAACTGGTCAGCGCCGTCACGTTTTCCCCGACGGTGAACATGTCGCCCGGGTTGCCCGCCGGGTGGAAGCAGAGCGTCGTCATTGCTTTGTTGTACATCACGCCGTCCACGCTGCAGTAATCCGCGTTCTCCGGCGCAACGTTCACCCGCTTGAGTTCCAGCATGCCGTATGAATACACATAGGGCCGGATGTACGTCATGGAGGCGGGCAGGTTCAGCTCCTCCAGGTTGTTGCACAGGCACAGACGGTTGTTGATCCGTGTAACGCCCTCTTCGACCGTCAGTTTTCTGAGCTGGCTGCAGTTGTAGTATATGTATTCCTCCGAGCCCGTTACGAAGGAGCCCGGGATCACCGCTTCGGTCAGCGCACAGTTTGAAAAGACCTGTTTGCCGAAATCCCTGACCTGCCCGACGAAATCGACGCTGGCAAGGGAGGTGGTGTTGCGAAAGGCGTAGCTGCCGATGCTGACCAGATTGACCGGCGCCGTGAATGCCGTCAGCGCGGTATCGCCGTCAAACGCGTACTGCCCGATGGCGGTCAGCGTTGCACACAGGTCCATTTCCATCATGGCGGTGAGACCCGCAAAATCGTGCGCGCCGACGGCGGTGACACCGTCGTTGACAACAAGCGCGGTGATCTCCCCGGCGTATGCCGCCCAGGGCGCCGCTTCGTTTGCTTCCAGATCCGGCAGCGCCCCGCGACCGACGACGCCGAGCACACCGTTTACGATCTGCCAGCCGAAGCCACCGAAGGTCCCGCTCGCCGAGGCGCCGGCGTCAAACGTATATTCGTCCCATACGGTCTCGCCGCAGACGCCGCACACGCGGGTGCGGTATCCGGGGCAGGTGGCCGTGGGCGCGGTCAGGCTGTCGGTAAAACTGTGTTCGACCGCTGCCGGTGCCTTTTCTTCGCCGCAGTAGATGCAGCGGTATTCCGTGGTGCAGGGGTTTTCGTTTGAGATCTGCCCGGCGGTGGGGTAACAATGCGCCTCCACCGTCATATCCCGGTTGATGCCCGTCCCGTTAAAGGGCGCGCCGTTGTAGGTCAGCACCCAGGTATGGCCTTCCGTCTGCGGCAGCGCCGCGGTCCCGTTGACGGCCTTAACGCGCTGTGAATAGAACCCGGGGCAGGTATACGTAACGGTATAGGGGCCTTCGGAAACGGATTTCGTCGCGGCGCGGACGGCAACGTTGTGATACCCGCCTGCGTGGGCGTCGTGCCAGACGGTCCCCGTACAGTAAAAGCTTTCGCCGGGATTGCTCTGGTATGCGGCGCTTCCGTTGATGGATTCCACATAGACCCGGCTGAGCCCTGTGAACACGACTGAAAAGCGGTCGCCGGAGGCAAACGGCACGTCGCCGGTCACATCGATCCAGCGTTCGCCGTGCGCGTTGCCGCTCTGCGTGTACACCAGCGTGCCTTCGACGGGGGAGGCGGCGTTTTCGGGCAGGTCCCTGTAAATGCTGAAGGTATATTCGTTCGTCGCCTTCCCGAGGGAGACCTTCGTCAGGTATTCGTCGCCGCCGGCCGTAAAGATATTGGCGGAGCCTGTGCCGCCCGTATTGGCGGAGCAGCCGAGCCCGTCGTAAAGGTAGACGTTTTCGAAATCGGCGCGGGGCGCGACCTCATAGGCGACGCTGGAAGCGTGGATATTTTCATAGGACAGCCAGAAATAGCCGCCCATATAGCCCCAGTCGGAGCCCCAGGAGTTCTTGATCAGGAACGCGCCGTCGGCGGAAGGCTTCCGGTTTGCCAACGTAAAGTAGTCCCTTGAGAAATTGTCGTCCCACCCCACAACGGTCACTGCGTGGGTGGTATGGTCGGAGTTCGGCTTAAAGAACGTGCAAAGCCGTTCCCCGGTCTCCGTATCCGTCGGGAAGCTGTAATTATAGTCGTTCCAGTAGGAGGTCTGCACCGCGCCGTATTTCAGCACGCCCGCCTTGATCGCCTCAACGGTATCGCCGACCAGCACGACGTGCGTACAGACGTAATCGTATAAATATCTGTCCGCGAAGGTAAAGGTGCTCTCCATCTCGTCCAGCAGGTCTTCTTCTTCGGTGGAGACAAACGGGAATCTTGCCTCGTAAACCGGGCCGTTGAAGTTATAGACCGCCCGCTCCACGTCGTCGTAGTTGCCGCCCGAAAGGATTTCGTCGCGGTCCTGGTTCACCCCGTCGTTGGCGGAACTGCTCTCATTCTCATACCGTCCGTTGCGGATGAACCACGGCATATGGTATTCGGAAAAGTCGATCCCGTTCGCATCCGCAAGCCCCTGCTTGATCGCATTCGCTTCCATGCAGGCGACGGCGGCGTGCGCCCAGCAGGTCCCGCCGATCTGGTTCTCCACCGGCGTGATCAGCCCGTCGCCTCGCGCGTCGTATGCTGCGGGCAGGTCGGCGGACCTGGCGTTTGCCGTCTCCTCGTCAAAATCCGTCGGCAGGGCGCGTTTGTCCGCGCGTTTGCCGTCGGCGGTCATCCAGTATCCGTCCACCCATCCTTCGGGCGAGGATTCTGTCGACACGTAATACAGCGTGCCGTAGGTTTCGTCGTCAAAAGTGCGGCCGGTCAGATGGTACCCGGCGGGCGGGACGGGCGTATCCGACGCGGCGGTCGCGGCGGCCGCCCCAGTCGGCAGGATCAGCGGCGTTCCCGGGATCAGCAGCAGAACGCCGAGCACAAGGGCAAGCAAACGTCTGGTTCGTTTCATAAGCAAACTCCTTTTCTGTTGTACTGTCATTGTATCATCATTCACAAAAAATATCAATGTTTCTAACAAAAAATGTGTAGTTTTATGATGTTTTGCAAATGACGATCCGTTCCGTGATGACATTTTCAGTATACTTCTGTAAAGTGAAAAGAAAGTGACGGCAACGTGAAAAAAACGTCACATACGGGGCGCGCAGCTCCGTCCGTAAAAAAAAGCGCCGCTGTCAGACGGCGCAGAACGGTCCCGTCGCAGAAAGGTTCCCGCACATAAAAAAGCGCGCCGGCGTATAGGCGAAACGCCGGCGCGCTGAAACCGTATGAGGCGGTTTATTTTGTTTGCCTGTATCAGCCCTGCAGAACCTCGGCGACCGCGTCCTTCAGGATCCGAAGGCCCTTCGTAAGGTCCTCGTCCGGAATGGTCAGGGCGGGCAGCGGTTTTACGACCGAGTCGCCGCGGCCGGCGCGCTCAATGACCAGCCCGTTGTCGAAGCATTTTCTGGAGACGGCCTTCGACAGTGCGCTGCCGTCGGGCAGGTTTTTGAATTCGATCCCCCAGATAAGCCCGATGCCGCGCAGCTCCAGTCTGTCGTCCATGGGCAGGATCTTTGTTTCGAGATAGTTTTTCACGATCGCTTCCTTGCGTTTGACTTCGCTGAGCAGGTCGTTGTCCTCCAGAAATTCCAGCGCCGCCTTGCCTGCGACAAACGCGAGCTGGTTGCCGCGGAAGGTGCCGTTGTGCTCGCCGGGCAGCCACTTGTCGATCTCGGGCTTTAACAGCAGCAGCGACATGGGAAGCCCCGCGCCGCCGATGGATTTGGAGAGCGTGACAAGGTCGGGCATGATGCCCGCGCGCTCAAAGGAGAAGAAGGTGCCGGTGCGTCCGCAGCCGATCTGGATCTCATCGCAGATCAGCAGGATGCCGAATTCGTCGCACAGGGCGCGCAGCTGCTGCAGCCATTCGACGGGCGCAACGATCACGCCGCCCTCCGCCTGCACGGTCTCAAGGATGATCGCCGCCGGCAGCGAAACGCCGGAGTGGTCGTCCGTGAGCACGTTGCGGATATAGCCGATGGTGTCAAAGGAGGTGTTGAAGCCGTAGGGGAAGGGCATGAACACCACGTCGCTCAGGTTGCCCTGCAGACGCTTCCGGTCGGTGGCGTCGCTGGTCACGGCAAGGGCGCCCGCCGTCATGCCGTGGAACGCGCCCTGGAAGGCGAATACCGTATCTCTGCCGGTGGCCTTGCGGGCGATCTTCAGCGCCGCCTCCACGGCGTTGGTGCCGGTGGAGCCGCAGAACATGACGCGGTGGGGCATGCCTCTCGGGATCAGGATCTTCTCCCGGAACGTGGTCAGGAATTCCTCCTTGGCGCGGGTGCTCAGGTCCAGCGCGTGGGTGATGCCCTGGCTCTGAATGTACTCCACTACCTTGCCCATGATGTAGGGGTTGTTGTGGCCGTAGTTCAGCGCGCCGGCGCCGTCGAAGAAATCAATGTACTCTTTGCCGTCGGAGTCGTACATATGCGAGCCCACGGCCTTGTCGAACACCGCGGGAAAGCTGCGGCAATACGACCTTACTTCGGATTCCAGTTCTTCAAAAATGCTCATATTTCTCGCCTCTGTTATTTCCAACCGCATGAAAAATGCGGTTTATAATACAAATATTAACGCAATTGTATCTTATCAAAAAGAAATGCGTTTGTCAACAAAAAAACGGTTGATTTTACCGAAAAAAGGGTTATAATATTATTTAAATATACCATTCCATAAAAAAGGAAGTTCCGATTATGAGAACCTTTCAGAAATCCACAAAACTGGACCACGTGTTGTACGACGTGCGCGGACCTGTTGTAGACGAGGCTGCCCGTATGGAGGAGATGGGGATGAAGATCCTCAAGCTCAACATCGGCAACCCCGCGCCCTTCGGCTTTACGGCGCCCGACGAAGTCGTTATCGACATGCGCGATTCCATCGTCCGCTCCGAGGGCTATTCCGATTCCCGGGGGCTGTTTTCCGCCCGCAAGGCGATTATGCAGTACGCGCAGATCAAGCATATCCCGAACGTCACGATGAAGGATATTTACACCGGCAACGGCGCCAGCGAGCTGATCCAGCTTTCCATGCACGCGCTGCTCAACAACGGCGACGAGATCCTGATCCCGGCGCCCGATTATCCGCTGTGGACCGCCTGCGCGAACCTGGCGGGCGGCAAGGCGGTGCACTACATCTGCGACGAGTCGGCGGACTGGTACCCGGACCCGGACGATATCGAGAGCAAAATCACCGACAAAACCAAGGCGATCGTTATTATCAACCCCAACAACCCCACCGGCGCGCTCTATCCGAAAGAGCTGCTGGAGCGGATCGCCGATATCGCAAGACGGCACGAGCTGATCGTTTTCTCGGATGAAATCTACGACCGGCTGGTCATGGACGGCGAGGAGCACGTCTCCATCGCCTCCCTTGCCCCCGACCTGTTTTGCGTCACCTTTTCCGGGCTGTCCAAATCGCACATGGTGTGCGGGTTCCGCGTGGGATGGATGATTTTCAGCGGCAACAAGGCCATTGCAAAGGACTATATTGACGGCGTAAACATGCTTTCCAATATGCGCCTGTGCTCCAACGTGCCCGGGCAGCAGATCATTCAGACGGCGCTGTGGGGCTATCAGAGCGTCAACGAGTATATTGTTCCCGGCGGACGGATCTACGACCAGCGCGAATATATTTATGAGGCGCTCAATTCCATTCCCGGCGTCTCGGCGGTACGGCCGAAGGCAGCGTTTTATATCTTCCCGAAGGTCGACGTCAAGCGTTTCAACATCACCAACGACGTGCAGTTCGCCCTCGATTTCCTGAAGGCGAAAAAGGTGCTCTTCGTGCCCGGCACCGGCTTCAACTGGCCGGAGCCCGACCACTTCCGCATCGTCTACCTGCCGCGTGTTGCGGACCTGAAGGTCGCGATGGGAAAACTGGAAGATTTTCTTGCGACGTACAGGCAGTAAACAAAGTATTAAAGTAAGAAAGTAACAAAGTAACAAAGTAAGAAATAAGGAAGGGCTGCGCCCTTGATTACAGAAAAGGAGACGGAGGATCATGCCGTATATCAAGCTTGCAACGACCGCAAAGGTGGACGACGCGAAAGCGGACGCCCTGAAAACAGAGTTCGGGAAAGCCATTGAAAGCTTCCCGGGCAAAACGGAGCAGTGGCTGATGGTCAACATCGCCCCCGAACAGAATATGTGGTTCCGGGGGGACAATTCCGCCGACACCGCCATGGTGGACGTGGACTTGCTTGGCAGTATTTCCCGCGGCGCCAGCGAGAAAATGACCGCCGCTTTGTGCGAAATCCTGCGCGCGGAGCTCGGGATCTCCCCGGACCGCGTCTACGTCAAGTATACCGGTTTCAGCGACTGGGGCTGGAACGGCGGGAATTTCTGATAAGGTAATTTGCATATCGGCGCCCGGAACAGATGTCACGTTCCGGGCGCCGGTTTTTTTTCTGTGTAAAAACGCGATTTATGAATTCACAAACAGTTTCAGGCGCGGTCGTTTTCGGCCAGGACCTGTGAACAACGACTCATAAGCGGCGTTTTGCATCTGTTACTATGATACTTTCATACTTTCCTGTTTTGTTTTTCTCATCTTTTCCCCGAAAAAGTATCGCCTGTGTAAATAGAAGCCCGTAAACAGCACGAACAGGCAGAGATTGTGCGCGATCATGCAGCCCCATGCCGCCGTAAGCCCCATGCCGAAGACCGCCGTGCACAAAAACGTGCCCACGATCCGCACGCCCCACATGGTCGAGATACTGCACACAAACGGCAGCCTTGTGTTCCCCATGCCCTGCATCATCCCCTCGATCACAATGGAGACCCCGTAAAACGGCTCGCTGACCGACACCATGCGCAGGACCGCGGCGCCGAGCGCGATCACTTTTGCGTCTTTGGAAAACAGCGTTAATAGCTGCGGCGCAAAGGCGAACAGCAGCGCTCCCGAAACCAGCATCATGCCGGTCTCGATCAGGATGATCATGCGCGCAAGCGAAAGGATCTTTTCTTTGTCGTCTGCGCCGTACGCGCGCCCCGCCAGCGTCGCCGCCGCTGTCATCATCCCGTAGCCGGGCACGTAAAACGCCGATTCCACCGTATTCGCCAGCGTATGCGCCGCGGTGGCTGTCTCGCCGAGGGCGTTGACCATGGAGGCGAAAAACACGTAGCCCAGCGACGTGCCGAAGCGCTGCAGCGCGTTTGGAAACGCGATTTTCAGACAAGGCAGCAAAATGGTCCCATCCGGTTTGATCGACTGTCCCACGGGGGAGACCGATTCATGCCGGAACAGCTTTACGGTCAGCCCTACGCCGCCCACGGTAAAAGCGGCGGCGCTTGCGATCGCTGCGCCTGTGACCCCGAGCCCTGCGCCGGGGATCTGCATCTGCAGCCCGAAAACGGACGCCTGCCGGGTGGGGTAGATCAGAAAGAAGTTCAAAACCACGTTGACGGCGTTTACCAGCAGTCCCACGCGCATGGGCGCCTTCGTTTCGCCCGCCGCCCGGAGCACCGTGCCGAACAGGATGGAGGCGGTACGGAACAGCATGGGCAGGTACAGTATGAAAAAGTAGCGCGACGCCGTCTCCCGCAGCGCCGGGTCCACCTGCATCCACGCCGGGATAAAAGGGCTCAGCGACAGGGTGAGCACGGTGAAAAACGTCCCGCATATCAGCGTCATAAATACGCTTTGGGCGGCGGTACGCCGCATGCGCTGCAGGTCCCCTGCGCCGTGCGCCTGCGCGATGATCGCTAAAAAACCGACGCCCAGCGCCGAGACCGTGCTGCCGATCAGCCAGTTGACCGTGGTGGTCGCGCCCACCGCAGCGGTCGCCGCGGTACCGAGAGACCCTACCATAGCGGTGTCGATATACTGCACCGCCGTCTGCAAAAACTGTTCAAGCATGGTAGGCCAGGCAAGGGCGAGGATCGCCGGCGCCAGCGCCCACGAAAAAATAGAACGCCGCTTCATAGGTCCCTCTGTTCGTGTGTTTTCCGGTTTTCTATCTTATCATATTTTTTCCGCCTTGGCAAGCTGTTCGTATTCCGTTTTTTCGCTGTTTTTTTTCAGAAAAATAAAAACAGACTGTTGCTTTTCGGGGCGAAATAGAGTAATATGATACTATATTCCGGAAAAAAAGAAAAAGGAAGAGAAGAAGGACACTATGGAATATTATCTTGCCGTCGATATCGGCGCTTCCAGCGGCAGACACATCCTCGGATGGGTCGAAAACGGCCGGATCGGGACCGAAGAGATCTACCGGTTTGAAAACGGGATGCGAATGGGGGCCGAGGGCCTTGAATGGGATATCGAAGCCCTGTTCGGTAACGTGCTTGCCGGTATCCGCCGCTGTGCTGAGATCGGGAAGATCCCCGCGAGCATTGCCATCGATACCTGGGGCGTGGACTACGTTTTGCTGGACGAAAACAAAAAGGAGCTGCTGCCAGCCGTCGCCTACCGCAACGACCGCACGGCGGACCTGCCGGAGAGCAAAGACTTTCCGGTGGATATCCCGTCTCTCTACAGCCGCACCGGCATCCAGCGGCAGACCTTCAACACGGTCTATCAGCTGTGGTGCGACAAACAGAGCGGCAAGCTTGCAAAGGCGAAGTACTTCCTGCTGATGCCGGAATATCTCAGCTACCGGCTGACGGGCGTTGTCAAAAACGAGTACACGAACGCCTCCACCACGGGACTTCTGAACGCAGCGCAAAAGACCTGGGACAAAGAGCTGCTCGAAACGCTCGGTTATCCTTTGGATCTTTTCGGGGACCTTTCGGTCCCGGGCGACGTGATCGGGCCGTTGTCGGACAAGATCGCCGCCGACGTCGGCTTTACGGCGACGGTGCGTTTTGCCCCGAGCCACGACACCGCCTCTGCGGTGGCGGCATGCCCCATTGATGACCGCAGCGTCTATATCTCTTCCGGTACATGGAGCCTGTTCGGGACAGAAAACAGTGTGCCGGTACTTTCCGAAGAAGCGCGCATCGCCGGTTTTACCAACGAGGGCGGCGTGGAATACCGTTTCCGTTTTTTGAAAAACATTATGGGGATGTGGCTGCTGCAGGGGATACGGCGCAGCGTCAACAAACGGTATACCTACGACGAGATGATGGAGATGGCGAAGAGCAGCGACTGCGACCGGCTGATCGATCCAAACGCTTCGGCGTTCGTCGCCCCCGACGATATGCTTGCTGCGATCCGGCAGTATCTCGGCGACCCGGCGCTGGAGCTTGCCGACGCGCTGAAAAGCGTGTATCTGTCCCTTGCAAGATCCTACGATGAAACGGTGCGGCAGATCGAGACGATCACCGGCAAAACCATAGAAAATATCCTGATCCTCGGCGGCGGCAGCAAGGACGTTTATCTGAACAGCCTGACCGCTGAGATCACCGGCAAGCGCGTCTTTACGGGCCTCACGGAGGCCACGGCGCTCGGTAACCTGATGAGCCAGTATGCGGCGGCAGCCGGGCTGTCCCTCGACGATACCCGGAAGCTGATCAAAAAATCATTTGATATCAAGGAGACAACGGTATGACAAGATATGAAAGCGCAAAAGAATTGTATGCTTCTCTCGGCGTGGACGCCGAAGCGGCGCTGACCGCCCTGGACGGCGTCACGGTGTCGGTCCACTGCTGGCAGGGCGACGACGTGACGGGCTTTGATTCCAAGGAGGCGCTCTCGGGCGGCATCCAGACCACCGGCAACTATCCCGGCAAGGCGCGCACGCCCGACGAGCTGATGGCGGATATCGACAAGGCCTTCTCGCTGATCCCCGGCAAAAAGAAGCTGAACCTGCACGCCTGCTACGCGATTTTTGAAGACGGCGAATTTGCGGACCGGGACGCCCTTGAACCGAAGCATTTCGCAAAATGGGTCGCGTTTGCCAAAGAACGCGGTATGGGGATCGACTTTAACCCCACCTTTTTCTCCCACCCGATGGTGCGCGAGAACCTGACGCTTTCGTCTCCGGACAAGGCGACCCGCGATTTCTGGATCGAACACGGCAGGGCGTGCATCCGCATTTCGCAGTATTTTGCCGAAGAGACGGGCATTCCCTGCGTCATGAACATCTGGATCCCGGACGGCTACAAGGATATCCCCGGCGACAGGCTGGGCCCCCGCGCCCGTTTCAGGGATTCGCTGGATAAGATCCTGGCGGAGCCCTACGATAAAGAAAAGGTATACGTTACGCTGGAGTCCAAGGTCTTCGGCATCGGGCTGGAGAGCTACACCGTCGGCTCGGCGGAGTTCTGTCTGAGCTATTCGACAAAAGCGGGCATCACGCCCCTGATGGATAACGGCCACTACCATCCCACCGAGGTGGTCAGCGACAAGATCTCTTCGCTTCTGCTGTTCAACGAAAAGATCGCCCTGCACGTTACGCGTCCGGTCCGCTGGGACTCCGACCATGTGGTGCTGTTTGACGACGAGACAAGGGAGATCGCCAAAGAGATCGTGCGCAACGACGCGCTGGACCGCGTATTTATCGCCACCGACTATTTCGACGCGTCCATCAACCGCATCGCCGCCTGGGTCACGGGCGTCAACAACGTCAAAAAGGCGCTTCTTTTCGCCCTGCTGCAGCCGAATGATAAACTGAAGGCCCTGCAGGACGCCGACCGCCTGACCGAGCTCATGGTGCTGCAGGAGACACTGAAGACCGCGCCGTTCGGCGACGTATGGGCGGAATACCTGCGGCGGACAGGCGTCGAGGCCGACGTTTTCGGCGCGATCGAAGCCTATGAGAATGAAGTTTTGAAAAAGAGGATCTGACAAAAAACCATCCCGATCGTTTTGCGGAGGAAATTGAAAAATGAAAGATATATTTACCGCTCCCTTTGTGGAGGAAATGAAACAGACCACCGCCAATATGTACCGCCTCGGCTGGGACGAGCGCAACGGCGGCAATATCAGCATGCTGCTGGATGCAAGGGAGGTCGCCGAATACCTGGACCTTACCCGTGTGGTCCGTACGATCCCGACGGGCTTTGAGGCGAAGGCGCTGGCAGGGAAGATCTTTATCGTCACCGGTACCGGCAAGTATTTCAAGAACGTAACGCCCGATCCCGAAAACAACCTCGGTATCATCCGGATCGCCGAAGACGGCGTGACCGCCGAGCTGCTCTGGGGGTTTGCGGACGGCAGCAGATTTACGTCTGAATTGCCGGCGCACCTGATGAGCCATATCGCGAGGCTCTCCGTAGATCCCGAAAACCGCGTGATCATGCACAGCCACCCCACCAATACGCTGGCCATGACCTATGTGCACGATCTGAGCGAGCGCGCCTTTACGCGTACGCTCTGGCAGCTGAACACCGAATGCATCGTGGTGTTCCCGGACGGTGTGGGCGTGCTGCCCTGGATGGTGTGCGGCACCAATGAGATCGGCGAAGCCACCGCCGAAAAGATGAAGGAGTTCCGTCTGGTGGTCTGGCCGGTCCACGGCATCTACGGCGCCGGCAGAACGATGGATGAGGCGTTCGGGCTGATCGAGACCGTGGAAAAAACCGCCATGACTTATCTGCTGGCGTCCCACCTGCCCATTATCAACAAGATCAGCGACGACCAGCTCAAAGCGCTGGCAAAACGCTTTGCCCTCGATTACAGGAAAGAATTCCTGGATTGAGCAGAAAGGACCGATCCGTTTGCAAGAGCCACGCGTCATCAGCACAACCTGCGTTCTGGAGCTGCCGCCGACCGCAGACGTCCCGCGCTGCGGCGAGGGGGATTTTTCCCTCCTTGCCGGCGGCGGGGTTTTGTACGTCTGCGGCGTCTCCGCGCGCGGGGACGGCTTGAAACGCGACGGGCTCCGGTTCTATTACAGCGAGAACGGGGGCGCCGCCTTTTCGCCGCTGGAGTCGCCGTTTACGGATACGGCCGCCCGGCGGCAGCCGACGCTGCTCTCCGGTCCCGACGGCGGGCTTTTGCTGTTGTGCACCGAGGACGGGGCGTTCGTCTCCTATCGGCTGTCTTTTGACGGCGATACGCTTTCCGCCGGCGGAAAACGGGTATGTATCCCGGAAAAGAAGGGAACTGCCTATACGGTCGAAAACGGTGCGGTCACGCGCCTGACAAACGGCAGTATCCTGATCCCTGCCGCAAAGTACCCGGCCCGCAGGTTTGCCGCCGCCGCGCCCATTGACGCGCCGGCGGGGCGGATTTGTTTTTACAAAGGGGACGAAGCGGGGACGTCGTTTGCGGAGACCGCGGGATCGGTCGCCTTCGGGCGTTTGGGGCGCAGCGGGGGGCTGACGGCTCCCGGCGTGGTCGAACTGCCCGACGGAAGGCTTTGCGCTTATTTTGCAACGGGACGGCATTTTCAGTACGTCAGCTTCTCTTTTAACGGCGGAAAAAGCTGGTCTTCACCGGCCCCCTCTGCATTTTCGTCGCCGGTCTCTCCCATGCGGATCCGGCGCGATCCCTTTACGGGGATCTTCTGGGCGGTCTATAACCCCGTGCCGCTGCTGAATACGCGGTGCGAACGGCAGCGCCGTTTTATTACCGGCGGCAGAACGCCGCTGGCGCTTGCGTACAGTTCGGACGGCGTGAATTTTTCCGATCCGGTCCTGATCGAGACCGACCCGGTCCACGGTTTTACGTCGCCGGCTTTCTGCTTTCCTTCGGCGGATACGATGCTGCTTTCGGTCAGCTGCGGCGGCGTGGAGGACGGCGACTGCCGCAACCGGAGCCGGCTGCGGCTTCTGCAGCTTGAGCGCTGCGGCGTTCCGGAAGACTGATACTTTGGGAGGGGAAGGTTCGCCATGACGCAATTCGTTTATTATGGGATGCTGGTCCTCGGCGGCCTGGCGGCCGCCCTGTCGGCAGCCGCGCTTGCGGGGACCCGCGGCCTTACAAAATCAGAAGCGTTCCGGTTCAGTCTGGCCGGTTTTTTTTCGGGTGTTTTGGGCGCCATGGCGATGGCGGCGATCTATAACGCCGTGATCACGCTTGTCTCGGACGGCGCGCCTTTTGAACACAGCCGCGTGAGTCTTTACGGCGGGCTGCTGTTTATGCCGGGGCTGATGTGGGTATTCCTGCGTCTGCAAAAGCGGACGTACGCCGACGTGATGGATATCGTTGCGCCGGGCGTATATGTGCTTCTCGGTTCCGGCAAGATCGGCTGTACGGTTTACGGCTGCTGCTACGGGATCGCCTGTTCTTTTGGTGTGCATACGCCCTTTGCCGATGGCACGCGCTTTCCGGTGCAGCTTGCGGAGGCGGCGTTTACGTTTCTGTTGGCGGGGGCGCTGTCTCTGGCACTGAAAAAGAGCCGTCTGCCCCGGGGAGCGGTCTATCCGTTGGGGCTGACGGTCTACGGCGTCGGCAGGTTCTTTTTCCAGTTCCTGCGGGCGCACCCCGTCGCGGCGGAGGCGGCGCTGCCGCTGGGGCTGGATTTCTGGCAGTGGATATCCTTGGTCGCGGTCGTTTGCGGTCTGGCGGTGCTGATATGGACGCTCATGCGCGGAAAAAACCACGGGGAGAAGTCCCGTCAGACAGAATTCTGACGGAATTGCTGTATGTTTTTTGCGAAAATGTAAAAATCCTGTCCGGGGAATTGACGATTCGTTTTTTGCATGATATGATACTAAGTTGAAAGATCAGGAAAAAGGAGCAGATAGTCATGGCAAGTACCGCACAGTATATTCAAGCTTTTGCCGACGTTCCGTTTTCGGAGATGCCCTTCAATGAAGCGGATAATTTCGCGCTTTGCCAGGCGTTTTATATGCCGATCGAAAAAGCGGCGGACACCCGCGGAGGCAAGACCGTGTTGTTTTCGGAGATCGCAAAACGCGCCTTTGCCCAGCGGGGGTATAAACACCGCCGGGTGGGGCTCGTGCTGTCCAAAGAGATCAGTTACCGTCTGATGGAGATGGCGGACACCAAACGCTTCGGCAACATCCTTGTTACCGATTGCGTGGACGTTTTCAGCACCCGTCCCGCCGTGCAGTTCGACGCGGCGACCTTCCTCCTGGACGACGGTACCGTCGTCATCGTGTTCCGCGGCACCGACGATTCCATCGTCGGCTGGAAAGAGGATATGGATATCCTCGTCCGCGGGTCGATCCCGTCCCACCGGCTGGCGGTGGATTATCTGGATCGCGCCGCTTCCCGGCATCCCGGGGAGATCGTTATCTGCGGACACTCCAAGGGCGGCAACGTGGCGCTTTATGCCGCGCTGCACTGCAAAAAAGAGACCCGCGACCGCATCCGCACCCTGTACAACAACGAGGGCCCCGGTTTTGCGGACGACCACCATTACAGCACGGAAGCATACAAAGAGCTGCTGCCCCGCTACCGTCATTTCGTGCCGCAGGCGGCGTTTATCGGCATGATGCTGGCCCACGACAACGACTATACGGTCATCGAAAGCGGTAAGCTTCTCGGCGCTTCGCAGCATGACCTTTCTTTCTGGCACGTCAACGGCGCCAAAGCCGTGTACCGTAAAAGGCTGACCCCTCAGGGCAGGTTTTACGACCTGTTTTTCCGCAAGTTCCAGACGCTGCTGCCGCAGGAAAAATACGAGTTCTTCGATAACCTTGCAAACGAGCTGCTGGAGGGCGTAGGGGAGCTGTATCTGAGCGGCCTTGCCGCCAATGCGCCGGTCGCGTTCCGAAATGCCAAAAGCGCCTGGAAACGGCTGGCGGCGGAAAAAAAGGCGGCGCTCAGAGAGAGCCTGCCCGATATGGGCGACGTGCTTTCCGACACCGTCAAGGACCTGTCGGAGGAGGCGCGCGAGGAATTCAAGACCCTGGCGGAGGAAGCGCGCGAAAACATTTCCGGCACGGTGAAGGAGACCCGCGAAAACGTGCGGACCATTGCCGAAGAGACCCTGGAAAACGTCCGGACGCTCAGAGAAGAGACCCGCGAAAACGTGCGCAGCTTTGCCGAAGGCACCCAGAAGACCGTCAAAAGCTTCGCGGAGGGGACCCGTGAGACCATCGTCGGGACCGTGAAGAACCTGACGAAAAACGAACAGGACGCCCCCGAAGATGAGATGGAGGCGCTGCCTGCAGACGCAGCCCCCGCAACGGTCTGACGATATAAAAAAACCGCGCCGCCTTCGGGCGGTACAGCTCAGGGAATACTATTTGTTGCCGCCTTTCCGGCGGCATTTTCTTTGCCCGCCGCAGTCTGTGACAGATGCGGCGGGCTGCCTGTTTTTTTGCTATTATTCAGTCTATATGTGATCAAACAAAACGGTCGGCGGCCGTTTAGCCGGTCATCTGGCGCTGAACGCCCGGTAAAACGTAAAGGTCTCGCCGGTTTTCATATACTCGCCGGGGTTGGCAGTGACCTTCAGGATCAGGCTGCCGCTGTTCGGGTCGTAACGAAGCGAGTATTCCGTCGGCTGACCGGAGGCGGTGAAATAGGTCTCCCGCGCGGTGATCGTCATGGTGCCGTCCTTGTTGAGCTTGCCTTTGGCGTCCAGGTGCATGCGCGGGCGCATCAGGAAGATATCCACGGAGTAGTCCACGCCGTTGGAAGAGAAGCTCCGGATGATATTGTGGACCTCGCCTTCATTGTCGGAAACGAACTGCCCGATAAATTGTCTCGGCGAAAAGTCCAGCTGCTCGAGTCCCACAGACGCCCGCAGCACAAGCCGCGCGTCCGCCGCGGAGACGGAGCCGTCGTGGTCCACGTCAGCGTGCGCCGTAAACAGGGGGCTGATGTCCTCCAACCCCACGGATGCCCGCAGGATGAACCGTGCGTCGTCAGCGCCGACAGCCATATCGGCGATCACGTCGCCGGGCTCGTAATCCCATAAGGACGAGGCAAGCTGGTTTTCCAGCGGAAGGCGGAAAAGCTCGTCGGAGAAGAACACGTCGCTGTCCATAAAGGAGAGAAGCGGCAGATTCTCCGGATCCTCTATGGGGCCGCTGAAGACGGTCTCTTTGAGTTTGCCGTTCTGTATCAGCCACAGGCCCTGCTTGTTGCCTTCGGTCCAGATCAGCCCGTCGCCGTCCGGCGCGCGGTATTCAACGGGGATCCCCGCATAGCTTTGCTTTTTTTTGGCGGATCCGACCTTTTCAAAGTCTCCGTCCTGGAAACGGTAGAACGAATAGGTGCTGACGATATCCGCCATATCCCCGGCAACGATCGGCGTATCCCTGACGATCAGCTCCGGGATCCCGTCCCTGTCCATATCCACGGCTGTCACTGCGATGTCGTCGGATGAGATACGCACGTTGCTGCACAGCCCCATCATCTTATGCAGGATAAGCTTCTGCGTGTCGTTCAGATCCGGGAAACGGAAGCCCTCGGAAGTATCATAGAACTCGAACCACGCGTCCTGATAAGAACCGTCCGTCGGCGAATAGGGGGTAAAAACCAGTTTCCCGTCCTTGATGCGGATCGTTGACAGGTCCGCGCCTTCATCGTCCACATAGGTGTATTCGTACAGCAGATCACCCACGTCGTACATGTTCCAGTAATCGCCGAGGCATCTGAAGGAATAGTTTTCCGAATAGCCGGCCTGGTAATCGTATACCCAGAACAGACAGGTTTCGTAATCCAGGAAGATGGCTTCGGGCAGATCGTCGTCATCCAGATTGAAATAGAAGTACAGCGTTCCGTCCGGGAAGAGCTCCTGATAATTCAGGAAAGCGGTGTAGAAATTAAACACCATGTCGATCTGGTTCGCGGGGGCGGAAATATCGTCAGCGGGGGATACTTTCGCCGACCCGGCAAAGGGGAGGCACAGGAGAGTCAAAAGCGCAGCAAGCAGTACGGCGAGCAGTTTTTTTGTCTTCATAACGGACCTTCCTTTCTTTATTTTTCGCGTTTTCTGCGTTCGTTTATTCCGCCGGGCAGGCAAAATCCAGCGCCGCGGGGGCGATCTCCACGGTGAAGCGGTTGTCGTAAATGATCTCGCCGTCCAGAGAGTAGGCAAAGCCTGCGGGCGCGTCGATCTCCACCTTTTTTGCCTGGCGGTACACGACGATATCCTTCATTTTCGGGTCGTCCAGGTGCTTGCCCTCGGTGTAGGGGCCGAGAATTTTCACAAAACGCAAACGGGAGATGGGACGGATCAGGCACACCTCGATCAGACCGTCGTCGGTCTTCGCCCGCGGCGCGCAGCAGAAGGAGCCGCCCACGTACTTGCCGTTCGCAAGCGTGCACAGCAGGGCTTTCCCCGCCGGATTGATGGTCTCGCCGTCTGCGGTGACGGTGACCGTGTTTTTCATGCTCTTGATCAGCGCCGTCACGATGCCCTTGGTGTAGGCGTTTTTATTGCCGTGGCCGGTCTTTTCCCGCTCCTTGTTGATCGTGATGGCGACCGTGGTATCAAAGCCGAAGTTGATCACGTTATTGGCATAGCGGTCGCCCACCTTCAGCAGGTCCAGCTTCTGCGTCGGCGCGTCCAGCAGCTTTTTGACGTCCGAAAAGCATTCCGCGCCGCCGAAGACCTTCACAAAGTCGTTGCCGCTGCCGCAGGGGTAGCAGGTCACGCTGACGTTTTCCTGCCCGACGGCGCCGTTGAACACCTCGTTGATGGTGCCGTCGCCGCCGCAGGCGATAAAGCGGAGCTCCTCGCCGGGGGTCTCGGCGCAGCGTTCCTTTACGAACCGGATCGCGTCGCCTACGGCCTTTGTGGCGTAGAATTCGCAGTCGGCTTCCTTGTCGCTGCCCTTCAGGGCGGCGCGGATCCTGTCGGTGCTGTCCTCGGCGCCGGCATGGGGGTTGATGACGAATACGTACTTCATCGTGCTTTCTCCTCTCAGGTTAAGAATAATATACCGAGGGTGATCAGAAACTCACCCGCAATGTACGTGAACATGACCGTGAAATGTTTTTTGAAGATAAGGTCTTTGTTTTCGTGGTAGCGCACCAGAAACAGCGTGCAGTCAGAGGTAAAGAACAGCACCGCGCCGGCGTATGCGACCGCCGCCCATACGTTTTTCAGCGTCATGAACTGCATCAGCGCAAACAGGTTCATGGAGGAATTTGCCGCCAGGTACAGCAGCATGGGGGCAAACATCGGCTTCGGGGTGTTTTTGCGTACGGCGTACATGATGGAGAAGGAGATCAGCCCGTAGACGAACGCCACCGGGATGATCACCCACAGGTTGACCGCCGCGAAATCGACCTGCGGCACGTAGACCGCAATGAACAGCAGATGGCTGATCAGAAAACTGATCCCGCCGATGACGAACCATTTGTTGCCCTTCGGCATCAGCAGTACGTCGCCCAGCCAGCTTGTGGCGATCGCTGCGATCAGCCAGATATTCCATTCCTTGCCCGCGTCTTTTGCGGCAAACAGGTACCAGATCAGCAAAAAGACCAGCAGCATCGGCTTGGTGATCCCGCGGCGTTTGCTGTCGCGGGCGCTGTCAAACAGATGGACGGCAGACGCCGTGCAGAACAGGATGATAAAAATGATTCCGAGGGTTTTCATAACAAGATTGCTCCTTTCCGTCAAAGGGGACCGGGTACCGGAAAACGGTTTCTGCTGCCGCCGGTCCGCTGTTAATCAGATGCGATTTCTTTGATCATGTCGTCAAACCGCGCCATCACGTCGTTGTCCCTGTCCGGGTCGTTGACGGTGCGCTCCAGCATGGCGAGGGTCTCTTCGTATACCGCCTGCTGTTTTTCGTTCAGCTTTCCGCCCTGTGCCAGAAACGCGTACAGCTGCGGCGCGGACTTCTGTATCAGCCGCTGGGTATCCCGCATGGCGTTGAACTGCGGGAAGCTGACGGTCTCCCCGGCTTCCGCATACCTGTCCGAAACGGTCCGGATCCATCCCAGCGCCAGCAGGATCGCAAGGCGCAACGCCGTGTTGTTGTATTCCAGTTCGTGTTTCTGCCGGTAAAACAGCCAGCAGGCGTCGGGGAACACCGCTTTTGCAAGGTCCACGCTTTTTTCGGGCGAGAGGCGCCTGCCCTCGTCGTCCGGAAACTGCGCGCCGTAAGAAACCGATGCGGCCCCCGGCGCCGTGGATTCGATCTGGATGATCTCGTCGCTGTTGGCGTTTTCGGCGCTTTCCAGCAGCGGGCTTATGTCGTATGCGGGGTCGATGTTGCCGAGCGGCAGTCCGTATCCCGCGATGAACCCGAAGGTAACGCCGTCGGCAGCGAGCGCTTGCAGCCGCCGGAAAAGGGTCCGCTGGACCTCGTAATACGCGTCTGCCTCCCGTAACACGGCGGGGTATCTGAGCAGCGGGCGAACCGCCGGGTAATCCTCGTCCGGTACCAGCGCCAGAAGCGAGGGCGCGCCGCAGATGATCTCCCCGGCGAAGGCGTTGAGCGCAGTATCAAAAAGCCCGTGCAGCGAACGCTTGGAAAAAAGACCGAGGATCCGCCGCAGCCGCCGGGCCTTTTCGTTTTCCGAAAGCGCACGAAGGACCGCCTCCACAGGGTCGGCGGCAAAACGTTTCAGCAACAGGTCGCCCATCACTTTGCTGCCGCGCCAGCAGCCCACCACGCTCACCACCCGCCGCACGTGGTTTTGAGCCGGGGCAGGGTAACGCGCAAGGTAGGCGCTGACCACCGAAGCGCCCATGCTCATGGGGATCAGCACGACCTGTTTTGCGCCCACCCGGTTCGTTTTCAGTACGGTCTCGATGTATTTGTGCAGGTCCGATACGTTGCGGGAGGTAAAGGAGCAGGGCGGGAAATTGAAACAGTATAAATAGTCTTCAAACGCGTCGCCGAGATACCTGTGCGCGATATCCTTACAGGGCACACAGCGGTAAAACCGGTCCTTCGCGTGGCTGTGGAATACCCCGTTTTCATCCGTGTAACCGGGATATTCCGACAGCGGGCAGGTGTAGCGGGGCGTGACCACCTGCGGGTCGCCGCCGCGGTTCTCCTCGTCGGTCAGGTTTGCCCGGAACGCCCTGCGCGCAAGCTTGTCCGCCGTTTTCTGCGAGACCATGCAGCGCCGGGTGACCAAGGACGCCGCCACCCCTGCGCCGGCGCGAAGCAGCAGCAGTTTTCCTGCCCGGTCCCGGAACTGCTCGCCGATATTTTCCGCAAACAGGTTCCAGCTTTTTTTGTGTTTGCCGTGGGCGATCAGGGGGGCATAATTCGCATGGTCCTGCAGCGTGCCCTCTTCAAAGGCGTCCGGATGCAGAAAGGAGGCGTCAAAGTGATAGGAAAACGACTGCCCGATCCCGGTCACAAAAACGACCAGGCTCGGCTCCGGCTCCGCAAACGGAAAAGGCCTCGGGTCCGTCTGTCTTACGTCCACTGTCTGTATGACCTCCTTTTTACATCACAAGGTATAAAAAAATTCCAATAATACTATTTTATATTCTATCATAACAGAGGCGATCAACGCAAGACACAGAGGCAAAATACCGGCAAAAAACCGCCTGAATAGTGTACAAAAATACAGGCGGTTATTTGTGCAGTTTTTTGATCATTCGTGCTTCGCGCTGCCCTGCAGGCAAAAGGCATTGCCATTGGAAAACACGATCTTTTTCAGACGGCGTCAACAACTGATGGCAGATCAGTAAGGGCAATTACCCGGACGGTTCATCCGCCTTTCTTTTTTCGTTTCAGTATCCTGATTGCCGTCCCCAGCGCCGCAGCGCCCAGCACCGTGCCCCCCAGCGCCTTATATTTCGTTGCGGTCCATTCGTCCGCGTCCCAATAGTAGCGCGCCGCGGCGGCGGGGCCGCGCCCGCACAGCATGTCGTAGGTGTAATACGACGTATCAAACCGCTCCGGTTCTTTTTCGTAAAGGGTAAACAGCCGCACGCCGCGGATCCTGCCGCCGTAACAGCGGAAGGAGGCGGCGCCGCTCTGGATCAGCCGCACGCCGTCGGTCTCGCCGTCAAAACAGTTCAGATGGTCGTGCCCCGTTACCACGGCTTTTACGTCCCCGTTTTCTTTGATCGCGCCGAACAGCCCGTAGGGATCCTCCCCGGCGCTGACGGGTTCGCCCAGAACGCCCTGCGCCTTTTCCGTATCCAGCCGGACCCAGCCGTCGCCGTCCTTCACCGCCCCCGGGTCGTTTTCCGAACAGGGGACGCAAAGATCCTTCGTTTGGGGCAGCGGCACGTGCAGGAACATCAGCGAGGGGACCCTTTTTCCGCCGTTTTGTTCCGCCAGGGCGGCGCCTGTCCGTTTGTACCATTCAACGGTCTCTTTTTTGATGCGCCAGAACTGCCCGTTTTCGTCGTTCCATGCGGAATCGAGCATATAGAGGTTCCAGACCGGCTTCCCGGTCCTGCCGCAGACCGGTATGGCGTAGGTGTCGCAGTCCACCGTTTCGTCGGTCCCGTTCATCGGCAGACAGCGGCTGTAGGCGCGGTACAGGGCAAACTGCTCCGCCTTCGTCACGTCGTTCATATCGTCGTGGTTGCCGTAGATCATGCCGAAGGGGATCCCCCGCTTCTGGGCAGGCATCAGGATATGCTTCAGGGAGCGGCGCATCTGCCGCAGGGTGAACGCGGGGCGGTGCAGCGTTTCAATGCGCAGCGGCCCGAAGTCCAGCAGATGGTTGCCCAGCGTATTGTCCCCGGTAAACAGGATCAGATCCGGATGCAGCGTGTCGTACGCCCGGTCAAGCATTTTCAGCATCGCGCGGCGCGGGTGCACCATATCCTGCGGGTCGCTGACCTGCAGGATGCGAAACGTCCCGTCTGCTCCGAATGGAAGGGCGTTGCCGGTCAGCGGGCTGTCCCCTGATTGAAGATTCATTTTATCATTCATCTTTTCTCTTTTATCTTTGGTCTTCCGCGTCCGCTTCCTGCCGGATCCGTTCCGCGGTGGCGGCGCGGCGCTCGTTGAGCTCGCGGTACATTTTGTCGCGCATGGGTTTGTCGATGTTGAACCAGAACATGGGCACCATGCTGCCCAGTACCAGAAACGCCGGGATCAGCGTCGCCATAGCAAAGATCCATTTCTGTGCGTGCAGCGTCTGTTTGCCCCCCTGCTGCTTATAGGCGGTCTGGTCGTAGCCGATCCATTTTTTGTACAGCGGCTGCATCACGCCGTTGATGCGCGCCGGGATCTTGCACAGAAACGCGCCGGCGGCGGCCAGCGTCGCCTCGTTGCGGCAGCCGCATTTCCACTCGAGATAGTCGTTGCACTCGTTGCGCATCTCGTCGATGGATATGGTGCGTACGCCCCAGAAGGTGGCGTACAGTATCTCGTACAGCGCGGCGGCGGGCAGCATGGCGTAGGCGTTCTGGAAGAAATACGCGCCTTTTTTGTCCTTGAACAGCATGCCGTAGGCAAACAGCGGGATATAATAGGTTTTGGCGAACACCTGGCCGATCATATACAGGGACCGCGTGGAGAAGCGCGAAGCCAGGCGGTTGTAATTGGCAAAGCCGATGGGCTGGAAAAAGAACGAGGGGATGCCGGAGAAGAAATCAAAGGTGGTCCAGTCCAGCACCTGCCGGTAATAGTCGTTGTTGCTCATGCCCGTGCCGAAGGAGCCCAGGGCGTTCGAGATCATATAGATCAGCACCGGCCGGTGGGAAAATACGATGCGAAGGCTGTCCCGGATCCGCGGACGCTCGATCTTCTGGTGCACGCGTTCCCTTGCGATACGGGCGTACCACAGGCAGATCAGCCCCGAAAAAACCGCCGTAACGGGCCCCATGGCGATCAGCAGCCGGTTGATCATTTCGTCGGTGGTGTATTTTGCGGATTTTACGATCCCGTGCTTGATGCCGTCCAGCATGAATTCCACGGTCAGGTCCGGCAGACGGGAGTAGATGATGCGGAAGTAGCTGGAGATCGCCAGCAGCCGCCGCCGGTCGGAGGGGTAGGGGGTGACGGTGGACAGGTAGCCCTCAATGGAGACGTTGCGGGTGTTGTTCCAGAATTCCAGCAGCATATCCAGCGCCGCAAAGGCGAAAAATTTGGGCAGGAATTTGAAATTGTCTACGTGTTCGGGGGAGAACAGCACGGGCAGCAGCCAGTACAGCGACGAGACGATCGCCAGCGCCACGCCTGCCACGCCGAACCAGGGGATAAATTTGCCCCAGCGGGTACGGGTCTTTTCGACCATCGCGCCCACGATAAAGTCGTCCACGATATCCCAGACGCCGGCAAAAATATTGTACTGCGCCTGCAGGTCGAGGTCGATCTTCAGTACGCCGTCGTTGAACAGGTCCTTGTGCTTGTCGATATTGAACTCGCGGCTGCCGTCAAAAAGCATGTAGCTCAGCGTCTGCCGGCGGTTGAGCACCCGGCGGTCCACGTCCACGAGCGTATGCAGCCGGCTGTTGACATACTGCAGCTCTTCAGCTTCGCTGAAAACAGTGTTTACGTCCTTCATATCCGCCGCCTCACTTTCTGGCCTCGCGCTCGGCCTGCGCCTTTGCCTCTTCTTCCGCCGCTTTCTTTCGGACCTCTGCCTGCATGACGGTCAGCGCGTCCACCATTTTTTTGCGGATCTCCAGGTCCGGGACGCCCGCTTCCACCATGGCAAAGTATTCGTCGCTGGGCAGCCCGCCGATCAGGCAGAGCGTATGCTTGACCGGCAAACCTTTTTTTGCCAAAATCAGATTGTATACGGTGATCGCGATACAAAGCCCGATATAGATATACGCGCCGAAGCCGAGCGTTCCGCCGCCCGATACGGTCAGCGCCGCCGCGGCGACGGCGGGGCAGGTGAGCAGCAGATTCACGATCAGGTTGCGCAGTTTTCCGTGGGGCCCCAGGGACATGGGCAGACAGATCAGGCACACCAGGACCATCAATACCGAAAACAGCAGGCAGAACAGCGCGATCGGCAACGGTTTGCCGGCAAGCGCCTCCTGCAAAATGCCGCCGAACCCCGTTTCGCTGATCAGGTTGTATAAGCCGACGGCGCCTGTGGGGGAGACGTCGGCGCCCGGCGGCGCCCCCAGCGGCAAAAACAGCGCGCCCAGAGGAAGTACGGAAAGCACCACCCGCGCGATCGCCGGGGGCGAACCGAAAAACGCCGCCTTCGCCCGGTCGATGGAGGGCTGGAATTTTGCGTGTTCGATCTCGGCTGCCTCGGTCTCCGCCAGCAGCCGGTCGTTGGATTTATAGTAGATCATATTGACGCCGCACGCCGGACATTCCTGCCGCCACTGGGTCAGGCGCAGCGTAACGCCGCATTTGGGACATTGCGCTATAAAAATCTCCCCTTTCTGTGTCTTGTTCAATTTTAACAGAATTTTATTGAAAAAGCAAGAACATATTGCTTTTTTGTCTGATATGTGTTGCTTTTTTGTCTGATATGTGTTAGTATAAAAACAGTAAAAAAGGGGGGAGAAAACTGTATGTGTAAACCAAAAACACGCGCGCGGTTCCTGCTGGCGGTTTTTTGTCTGACTCTGTTCTGCTTTACGGGGAACGCGGCGTCCGTTGACGCCGTTCCCGGCCCTGCCGCCGCTGCGGGCGATTGGTGGAGCCCCGGCGACGTGGACGGGAGAGGCGATGTTACCGCCATGGACGCGCGCTTGGCGCTGCGCGCCTCGGTGGATCTGGAAAACTATGCCGCCGGTTCCGCCGCGTTTCTGGCGGCGGATACCGACGCGGACGGCGAGATCTCCGCGATGGACGCGCGGCGGATATTGCGCGCGAGCGTGGATCTGGAGGATCCGTATACCTGGGCGTCCGCCCGGCAGCCGGCGCAGGCCGACGCATTCAAAATCGGGCTGATCGGCCCGATGACCGGCGCGGCGGCGATCTACGGAAATGCCGTCAGAAAGGGCGCGGAGCTTGCGATCCGGGAGCTGAACGCTCTGGGCGGCGTGCAGCTTGCGCTGCAGGCGTTGGATGATTCGCACGACGCCGAAAAGGCGACGGACGCCTATGCGCGACTCTCCGGGTGGGGGATGCAGGCGCTGATCGGCCCCGTGACGACCAGGCCCGCGATCGCCGTGGCGGAACGGGCGGACGAAGACGGGCTGTTCTGCCTGACGCCGACCGCTTCCGATGCGTCTGTGATCGACCGGTCGGAAAACATGTATCAGGTCTGCTTTACCGATTCCGGACAGGGCGCCGCCTGCGCCGATTATTTAGCGGCGGATCCCGGGCGTTTTTCGGACAGCCGGATCGCCGTGGTCTATAATAATACCGACGCGTATTCCATGTCGATACGCGATACGTTCGTGCGTGAGGCGGCGGCGAAGGGGCTCGATATCGCTTACGAGGGGACCTTTACAAACGAGACCGCAAACGACTTTTCCGTTCAGCTCTCCGATGCGAAAGCCGCAGGCGCCAACGTGCTGTTTTTGCCGATATTCTATACCGAAGCCGCCGTTATCCTCCGGCAGGCGCACGAAATGAACTATTCGCCCGTCTGTATCGGGGTCGACGGCATGGACGGTATCCTGACGGCGGAAGGTTTTGATCCCGCGCTTGCCGAGGGGGTCATGATCCTATTTCCCTTCATTGAGGACGCGCCGGGGGCGCAGGCGTTCGTTTCCGCCTACCGTCAGGCGTACGGCGGTGAAACGCCGGGTATGTTTTCCGCATACGGGTACGACGCGGTATATATCCTGTACGCGGCGCTGACGAAAGCCGGTTGTACGGCCGATATGTCCGCTTCTCAGATCTGCGAAGCCCTGCGGGCGCAGATGGGCAGCCTTGGCTATGACGGCCTGACCGGTCAGGATATGCGCTGGGACGAAAACGGCGCCGTCTCCAAAATCCCGCAGATGGCCGTGATCCGGGACGGCGCATACGCCGCCCCGTAAATCCCGCTCTCCCTTTGTTTTCGTATCGATCGGCGGACGATTATAAAGGGTACAGCGTACAGACAGATATAATCAACGCCGGCAGGCGTTCCTGATTTGTTACTTTGATACTTTGTATCTTTCTTACTTTTGCATAAGAGCAGCGGGCTGTCTCACGACAGCCCGCTGTTCTTACGTCAGTCCCAGTTCCTTTGCGGCTTCTTCCCGCATTTTGTATTTCAGGACCTTGCCGGCGGCGTTCATCGGGAAGCTTTCGACGAACCGGATATACCGGGGTACCTTGTGCCGCGCCATGCTGGCGGCGATAAACCCGCGCATCTCCTCCTCGGTGACGGCGCCCGGCGTTTTCAGGATGACGCACGCCATCGCCTCCTCGCCGTAGCGTTTGTCCGGCACGCCGATGACCTGTACGTCCTGGACCTCCGGGTGGGTGTAGATGAACTCCTCGATCTCCTTGGGGTAAATGTTCTCGCCGCCCCGGATGATCATATCCTTGAGCCTGCCGGTGATCCGGTAGTTTCCGTCTTTGTCGCGGCGGGCAAGGTCGCCGGAGTGCAGCCAGCCCTCGGCGTCCACGGTGTCGCGGGTGGCGTCGGGCATTTTGTAGTAGCCCTTCATCGTGTTGTACCCGCGGGAGCAGAACTCGCCGTCCACGTCGTCCGGCAGCTCCTCGCCGGTGGCGGGGTCGATGATCTTGCACTGTACGTGCGGAAAATCGTAGCCCACCGTATCGCACCGGAGGTCCAGCGGGTCCGTCCATGCGCTCATGGTGGAGCCCGGGGAGGATTCCGTCTGCCCGTAGACGCTGACGATGCCGGTCATGTGCATCTCGTTTTCCTCGGCGGCGCGGCGCATCAGCTCCGGCGGGCAGCCTGCGCCCGCCATGATGCCGGTGCGCATGTGCGAGAAATCCGTTTTGCGGTAATCCGCATGGTTGAACATGGCGATGAACATGGTGGGCACGCCGTTGAAGCAGGTGATGCGCTCCTTGTCAATGCAGGCGAGGGAGGATTTGGCGGAGAAATACGGCAGGGGACTGACCGTTGTGCCGTGGGTGAGAGAAGCGGTCATGCTCAGCACCATGCCGAAGCAGTGGAACATGGGTACCTGGATCATCATCCGGTCCGCAGTGGACAGCCCCATGCGGTCGCCGATGCACTTGCCGTTGTTGACTACGTTATAATGGGTGAGCATCACGCCCTTCGGGAAGCCCGTGGTGCCGGAGGTGTACTGCATATTGCATACGTCGTCGGGCCGCACGCGCGAAGCCATCCGGTTGATATGGTCGGGCGGGACCATATCCGCGCGGTCCATGGCCTCCTCAAAGGTCAGGCAGCCGGGCATGCGGAAGCCCACGGTGATCACGTTGCGCAAAAACGGCAGACGCTTGCAGTGCAGCGGCTCGCCCGGGCGGCTTTTGGCGATCTCGGGGCACAGCTCGTTGATGATCTTCCGGTAATCGGAATCAAGGCAGCTCTCGATCATCACGAGCGTATGCGTGTCTGACTGCCGGAACAGATACTCCGCCTCATGGATCTTGTAGGCGGTGTTCACCGTCACCAGAACCGCGCCGATCTTGGTCGCCGCCCAGAAGGTGATGTACCAGGCGGGGACGTTGGTGGCCCAGATGGAGACTTTGCTGCCCGCCTTCACGCCCATGGAGACCAGGGCGCGGGCGAAGTTGTCCACGTCCTCCCGGAACTCCTCGTAGGTGCGGGTGTAGTCGAGGGTCGTGTATTTGAACGCGTACTGGTCCGGGAACTCCTCCACCATGCGGTCCAGCACCTGCGGGAAGGTCAGGTTGATCAGCTCGTCCTTTTTCCAGACGTACTGCCCGGAACCGTCGTGGTTGAAATACAGCGATTTCTTTTTGCCCCGCGTGTTCTCGAAGCGGTTCATGTAGTTGACGAAATACGGGAAGATGATCTCCCGGTCCTGCAGGTCCTCCATCCACTCCGGCTTCCATTCCAGCGAAATGAAGCCGTCGTAGTCGATGGACGAGAGCGCGCGCATCATGTCCGGAACAGGCAGCGTGCCCTCGCCGATCAGGTTGTAGGTGTCCTTGTCGTCGGAGTCCCGGAGGTGGACGTGCCTGACGTACGCGCCGAGGTTTTTGATGGTGGTATCGGCGCTCTCATTGCAGTCCCGGTAGGGGTGGTGCATATCCCACAGCGCGCCCGCGTAGTCGCTGGCAAAGCTGTCTAACAGCGCTCTGAGCGCCGCGGTGTCCGAAAACGCCTCGGTGGTCTTGATCAGCACGCACATCTCCCGCTTTTCCGCCTCCGGCAGGATCCGCGCCAGGTTTTCGGCGATGGCGTCCCCGGGCGTGTGGGCGATCACGGCCACGTAAGGGCAGCCCACGTCCCCGGCGATCTCCATCACGTCCCAAAGCGGCTGCAGGTCTGCCTCCGGGGCGGAGACGTCAAAGGAGGTGTCAAAGCAGGGGATCGTGAGCTTCTTCTCCTTCAGGTCCCGCCTGGTCGCCGCCGCGTTATATTTGTGGAACGCGCCGCCCCGGCGGGTGAACGCGCTGTTTTTACCGACGTTGTAGACCTCTATCCCGGCAAACCGCATCTCTTCGGCGGTATCGGTCAGCTCCTCCCAGGAAAGGGCTTCCCAGCCGCGGGTCGAATAGGAAAGCTTCATGCCTCGGCCTCCTCATAAACGATCTTGTTGATGGCGTTCAGGTACGCGTGCACCGCCGCCTCCACGACGTCGGTGGAGATGCCGCGCCCGGAGTAAAGCTTACCGTCCGCGCTCAGGCGCACCACGCACTCGCCCAGCGCCTCCTGGCCCTCGGTGACGGCGCGGACCTGAAAATCGTCCAGCTCGTACCGGCAGCCGGTGGCGTTTTCCACGGCGCGGAACGCGGCGTCGATGGGGCCGTCGCCGGGCGCGAGGCCCCGGATCGTCGCATCGCCCTTATTCAGCTCCACCGTCGCCATGGCGTGGGTCAGGTTGCCGGCGCTGACCAGATACTGCCGCACCGTATAGGTGGGCGGCACCTGCATGGCGGCGGTGGCCACGATCACGTTCAGTTCTCTGGCGTCGATCTTCTCCTTGCCCTGCGCGAAGCGGCAAAACGCCTCGTACACGGCGGCGCAGTCCTCTTCGCTTAAATCGTAGCCCAGCTTCGCGGCGGCTGCCGCCACCGCCTCGGCGTCGTCGTGGACGGATAAGATCAGCTCGCCCGTGCCGTCGGCGTCCATATAGCCCTTGCCCTGCGCGCTCCCGTTATTGCGGCAAAGCCACTCGATCTGCCGCACGGTGCGTCCCATGGCGACGGTGCGCACGCGGGTTTCCGCGCCGAAGCTTTCGCCCCGCTGGGCGATCACCCGCGCCACGTTTTTCAGATTCGCGCTGCCCACAGGGTAGGCGGCAGCCTTGATCTCGTCCGCCCCGGCGCCCGCCGCCGCAATGGAACAGGCGTCCGCCATCGACAGGTCGTCGGCGCATTTTACGGCAAGCTTAACGCCCGACAGCGCAGGCGCGCCCGCGCGGGTCTTCTGGAGAAAAGCCGTAAATTCGTCGGGCAAGATCGCGCCCGCCGCGTCGCACAGCGTCACCGTGGAAGCCCCCGCCTCCACGGCGGCGCCGATCGCCGCATACAGAAACGCCTCGTCGCTGCGGGTCGCGTCCTCGGCGATGAATTCCACGTTTTCGGTCTTTTCGCGGCACGCCGCCACCGTATCGCGGATCGCCTGCAGCATGGCGTCCGGCTTTTTGTGGTAGATGTATTCCATCTGTACGGGGCTCACCGCCGCCGCCACCTGCAGGCGGGGGGCCTTTGCGTCCTTCAGCGCGTTCCACGCCGTCTCCACGCTCTCGCGGGTCAGCGCCACCGGCACCGCCACCTCGCTGTCCTTTACGGCGGAGGCGATAGATTTTACGCGCAGGCTGTCCGCTTTCGTCTGCCGGATGCCCTCCAGCTCGATCACCCAAACGCCCAGCTTGTCGAGGAGCTTTGCAAGCTCGATCTTCTCCCGGAAGCTGAGGCTGAAATCGGCGGTTGTCTCCAACTGCCGCATGGTCACGTCGCTGATCCTGATCTCTCTGTTCATGTCGTTCGTTCCTTCTTTACACGTTTTTTGCCCGGCGGCAACAAAACAGCCCCTGCTGCCGTACGGCTGCAGGGACGAAAAAACTTTTCCGCGGTACCACCCTGATTCTCACCTGGCCGGTGAACACTCTTCGGACTCAATCAAGCCCTTTGCCGGTAACGGGGCTGCCGTGCCCCGCTACTGTCGGTTCACAGGGCAAACTCGGGAAGGAGACTGCTTCCTCTTCACGCACCGGCTCGCAGCGACCGCCGGCTCTCTGAAGCTGATCCCGAAGAAGCATAGTTCCGTCATCGTTTTTATTGTGACTATTAAATCACAAAATCCGGGGATTGTCAATATTAAAAAGATAAACCGTTGAAAAATGTGTTATTAAAAATTCTAATATTGTCTTGCGTACTGTCTTTCATAATACCATGTTGAAAGATTTTGTAAAGCAAATATTTCGATATGGCCGCGCACGGTATTTCGGTCCGCTCAGCCGCCGCTTTGTTTCCTGTTTTGTCTGACCGGTTTTGCCGAACCCAGGCACGCGAACGCCGCCATGACGGTCGTGCCGGCGTTCAGCGCCAGCTCTTCGCCTGCGTGCAGCACGTTATTGATCAAAAACGTCGCGCCGAGAGAAACGCCGATACATACGACGATCAAAAGTATGCGCAGGATCTTGTTTCTGAACCCGTAAAACGCGGGCAGGGAAGCCGCCGCCATGAACAGCGCCAGGCAGAGCCCGTACGCCCACGCCGTCCAGCTGGCAACGAAGAACCGTTTCAAAAGCGGCAGCAGCGCCAGCGCCGCCAGACACGCGACGGCGGGTGTCAGCGTTTTTATCAGAAGTTTGGTATCCTTCTTCTTGGCGGCAGGAAGGGCTGTATAAACAGCGAAACCAGCGCCCAGCAGAAGCAGAACGACAGATGCGAGCTTCAGCGCGTATTTCAGCATATACGGGACGCCGGGTTCGGAGCAGGCGTTGGGGTAGGCGGAGAGGTCCGAGACGCGGCTGCAGCTTCCGCGTTCATAGCTGCTGCCGCAGCCGACCGCGGTATCCGAAAGCAGCCCGGCGGCCGTATAGTCCCAGGGGGTAAACCCAAAAGCAGGGTCCAGCGCCGGGGACGCGGCGGACAGCGTGAAATCCCGGTTTTCAGGGTCCGTAAACAGCGGGTCCGCAACGGTATCCCCGCTCATAAAGCCGTTTCTTTCCGCAAAAAAGCGCGAGATCTTCACCTTGCGGGCGTAGTTGCCCGAATAACCGTCCGAACCGAACACTTTGCCGCCGTTGCCTGCGTCCCACAGCAGGTTGCCGTGCTCCGTATACTTTGCGTTTTCGCTCACGTTCAGCAGAACGGGTGCGTTTTCGGCGTAGAAGACGTTGCCCGTACAGTCGCAGGTGTGGTCGTCGTCTCTGCCGTCCCCAAGGCCGGGGTCGAACGCCGAGAGCTTACAGAACGCGACGATATTGCTGCGCACGGTATGGTCCCGGTTGTACCCGCCGATGTTCAGCCCGTTGGCTGCGCAGTCGTAGATCAGGTTCTGCTCGATCGTGAAATAGGAGGAACCGGCGTCCGTATAGATCCCGTTGCCGCCGTAATCGTTGACGCCGAGGCCCCGGGTCACATTGTAAATCACGTTGCGGGCGATCAGGGTGCCCGCCTGTTCGCCCAGCAGGTACATGCCGCCGAGGTCTGATAGCCACCCCTGTCCGATATCGCAGATCAGGTTGTCGGTGATCTGCACGTTCTTCGTCACCTGATATTCGTGGCCCCAGATCCAGCCGCAGGAGAGCCCGGTGTAGAAGCCGTCGCGGATCTCGTTATGGCGCACCTCGCTGTCTTTGACGTACATCAGGTGTACGCCAGTGGACTCGTAGGTGTTGCGCCCGTAGGCCTCGATCAGGTTGTTTTTGATCGAAAAGCCGCTCATGGCTTCGTTTGCGTTTTCCGCGTCCGGTTCCACGTTTTCGCCGTAGACCGCGATCGCCGTGGAGCCGATCTGCCGGAACAGGCAGTTTTCGACGGTGCAGTCATGGCAGTTTTTGATGAACTTCACCGCCGTGTTGCAGATATCGGTAAACTCGCAGTTTCTGAAGACGATCCCGTCCGCGTTCTGTACGTTCACGGCGGCGTCGCAGAAGGTGGACGCCTGATAGGCGTCGATGTCGTACTGGGCCATCGTGCCGCCGTCTGCCGGCGGTACGGAGAGGGTCCACTCGGTGCCGGAAAAACGGATGTTTTCAAAGGTAAGGGAGCTGCAGCCGTCGATCTCCATCAGGTACTGCGAAACCGGCGCGTACAGCGTCAGGTCCGCCGCCGTCTCGCCTTCAAAGGGGATATAGTACAGCGTCCCGCCGTTCTCGTTCAGATACCATTCGCCCGGGGCGTCCAGCGCCTCAAACACGTTTTCAAACCAGTACACGTCGCCTGGCTTCACTTCATAAGTGGCGGGGCGGCCCAGCCCCACCTTGCCGGTCTCTTCGGCATAGAAGCGGATGCGGGCGATCTCATCGAGCCACGCGTGGGTGATGCGGCAATAGACTTCTTCCGGCTGCGAAAAGACGACGCCGATCTCCTCCCTGTCAGCGAGAAAGGCGGTGCAGCCGTTGGAGGCCTCCCACCAGCCCCGGTTATCCGGGAACAGCTCGTCCTCGCGTTCCACGCCCTTTACGGTAAAGTTGCCCATCTCCGGGTAACGGGGCGTTTTGATCACCCGGTCCGGGTGGTACAGGGCGTTGAAGCGCAGGTCGGGTTTTAAGGTAAACGCCTTTACGCCGTTGACCTCGGTCTCGGTAAAGCCTTCAAGCGGCGCGGCGGCGGAAAAGGTCACGCTTTCGTTCTCATAGGCGCAAAACTTTACGTTCGGAAGGTCCTCTCCGGTAAAATCAATCAGGGGACGGTTCCCTGATTGAACCGTATAAACGCCCTCCCGGAAATATACGGTCGCGCCGCCGGTAAAATCCTCTCTGTGCGCCCGCAGGTGCGCCTTTGCGCCCTCCGGCGTTTTCAGCGGCGCGTCAATCGTCCCCGCCGCCGCATCGTCGCCGTCGGGGGAGACGTACAGCGCCGCGGCGGACTCGGCAGATGCCTGCAGCAAACCCGCCGGGAACAGGAATACGGCGAGCATTACCAGCGCCAGAAAGGTACGGATCATTCTATTGCAGACTTGCATTTTTTTCTCCTCTTCTGTAGAATGATATTTTACTCCTATCTCAATTTTTGAAATTTGTCAATATATTCTCCCAAAAAACTTTGGTTAAATATCAAAAAGCTTAAAGTTAGCACATTCGACATAGGGGCACACGGAGCGGAGGGCG
>JAFRNP010000170.1 GCA_017430145.1 Clostridia bacterium | reverse complement strand
CGGATTGCGCAGTAGATTTTTTCGTCAGATTGTACAGATTTGACGCCGTCAACCTGGCGGTTGGCAAGGAAAATCTGTGCAGGATGACGGAATAAAGATCAAGCAAGGCGTGCGCCGCGAATTGTGCGGTGTTGCCTTATACTTTTTTCATACGCAGCAACGCGCACGAATTCCCTTTCAGCCGCAGGATCCCGTCCGTCACTTCCGCCGGCGCAAAGGTCCCGGCGCCGTCCGTGACGAATGCGGTCCAGACCGGGGTCCCGGGGCAGTCGATGCGGATTGCGGTTTCCGGCGGGGGCTGCAGGCAATAGCCGGCGTCGTCGTTGAAGTACGAGACCAGCGCAGCCAATTCGCCGTCTTCGTCCCTGGCGGCGGTCACATACAGGTCGCCGCCTTCGACCCTGACGCCGATCTGCGTCCCGAGCTGCCGCAGCACGTTCCAGGCATACAGGGCGTAGTAGCCCGGCAGCCGCGCCGGGGTACGCAGCGAAGCATGGACGCCCTCGGAAACCGGTGCGAAAACGCCGTTCCAGGATCCGTTCATCAGCATCTGGACGTCGTAATACATCGCCTTGCTGATAGCGGTATCCTGTGCCGTACTCATGACCGCCGCCATAAAGGCGCATT
This sequence comes from Clostridia bacterium, assembly GCA_017430145.1. Taxonomy (GTDB): domain Bacteria; phylum Bacillota; class Clostridia; order Oscillospirales; family Acutalibacteraceae; genus RUG806. The sequence continues at coordinate 42,679 of JAFRNP010000170.1, read as the reverse complement.
CCATATAGGTCTTGTGCACGTCGTAGCAGCGCTGGAGCCGGTCCCCCCAGATCGCGTAGTTCCACTCGTCAAAGATCTGTTCGGTACCGGCAAAGCCGTATTTGTCCAGCAGCGCCGTCACCTTTTCGGCGGCAAGCTGCAATTCGCGCGGCGTGTGCATATACAGGTGCCAGGAATAAAAATCCATGGGAAGCTTCTCGTCCCGGACCCGTTGCAGCCACTGTTCGGCAAAAGGCCCGTATCCCATCGCCCAGGCGCAGCCGCCCACCTTTACGTCCGGGTGATCGCGTTTGATGATGGGCGCGGCTGCGGCATAGAGGTCGCAGAACTGTTCCGGCGTGCCCGTCCAGCAGGGCGCAATATCCGGCTCGTTCCAGATCTCCCAGTACCTGATCCCCATAAAAAAGCCGTCCGCCCAGCCGTCGTTATAGTGCGAAATGATGTGCGAGCAGACCCTGCCCCATTTTTCATAATCCGCAGGGGGATGGATATAGAGCTTGATCGGCTGGTGCTCAATGGTGGTACCGAGGCGGTAAAACGGCTCTGCGCCGGCGTTTCGGACCGCCTTGAGATATTCGTCGGTAAAGGTGAAATTGTAACTTGCGGGATCGTTTTCATCCTTTCCGAAATCGCGGAAAACGCAGTGGATATCCACGAACTCGCCGGCGCCGAAGGGGTATTCGATATCGTGGGTACGGCAAAACGGGATGCCCGCCTCGCGGAAATCCCCGGTGGCGTCGTAGGTAAAATGCGACGTGACCGGGCCGCCGCCCACGCCGTTGAGCGGTTTGATCTTCCCGACGGCTTCCGACGGGAAGAGGGAGATGGTAGGCATAATGCGTCGTCTCCTTTCCGAAAAAAATCTATTTACATATTATTATTTATTCTGAGCAGCATCCACTCTCCCGCCTGCAGCGAAACGGCATAATCCCCGCCGCAATCGTGCAAAATGCCGTCACCTGCCGCCCTGATCAGGCGGCAGCGCGGGTCAAGCAGCTTTACTTCCGCACGGACGGCGGCTTCCGGCAGCTTTACGTCCGGCGCAAAATTGTCATGGAAAACGCCGTCGTTGTTCATGACCAGGATATACCAGCCGTCCGGCAGACGGTTGTAGGCGGCCGTCAGGCCTCCGCCGAAACGGCAGGGCAGCAGCGTATCCAGCAGCCGGTCCGCCTCTTCGACGGTAATGGTGTTCGGATAACGTTTTTTGAGCCGCCCGCTCCCCGTCAGGTCGATAAGATGACCGTACCGCGAAAGCGCCCCGGGCATATCGTCGTACACGATATCGCACACGGCGGGCAGCCCGCCGGTTTTCAGCACGTGCCCCATGTTGCCGTATCGTCCCTGCGTCCCGAAAACGGCGGCGGCCGTCTCCTGCAGACGCCGCACGGCGTCCGGGGAAAGCGGGCAGGCCGGATCCGCCGTCGGATAGCCGAGGTACCGCTCCCCAAGGGTCACGTCCAGCATCGGCATCTCCTTCGGCAGCACCGCCGCAATGGGCACGAAGGGCGTCCCGATATCGGGAAACGCCTCTGTAAAGCGCAGGAATTCGCGTTTCATCTCCCCGTAAGGACCCAGTTCTCCGGTACCGGGGTCCCGGAAGGTGTTGCACACGCCGTATTCCTCTCCGATACACGCTGCGCCCGAGAAATAGGCGAACCGCCATGCCCGGGCGGCAAGCGACAGGGAACTGCCTCCATGCTCCCGTTTTTCCGGCGGCAGGTCGCTGCCGGCGCCCCTATGCAAAAGGTCCTCCAGCCACTCGTCCTGTCCCGTGCGCAGCGCAAAGGGGATCGTAAGGCCCACGTCGCCGGTATTCTGCCAGCATTCGTAATAGACGCCCCAGGGGATCCCGGCGGCTTCCGCCATACCGCGGGTAAACGCCAGCTGCACACGCAGGTTCGGGATCTGCCAGCCGATCTCCGGCAGCAGACGCTTTGCGCCGTTTGCGATCTCGGTGCGCGGCGCCATAAAATAGCTGTCCGCAGGCAGCAGATACCCGCCGGTCTCTTTCGTCCGGCGGCGGTACAGCCGGTAGGCAGCCGGAAGAAAATCCGAAAGCCCGAAAAACGGGGCCTCCTCCGCCCAGTCCGCCGCCGTGTGGGTCTCAAGGAAAACCTGCAGCTCCCCTGCCGCGACTTTGCGCAGCACCGCGCGCCACGTTCCGGGATCCGCAGGGTCCGCGCCCTGCGCCTGAAACAGCGCAAGGATCCTGTCCATGTCGCTTTTCAGGTTCGACGCCCATTCGTGCATCTGGAACCCCCAGAACCGGTCGCCGAGTTCACGCTTCAGCCATGCGGTTACGGCGGGGTCGTAGGGGTAATTGTGCGTAAAACCGATGCCGCCCTGCAGCCGGTCGATATAAAAGGGGCATTTCAGCTCCTCAAGCAAACCGGAGAGCGGCGCGCCGGGGGCGAGCACGGAATTATAATCGTCAGGCGGCGTAAATCCCGGCTTATGCATCAGCTTCAGCCCGTCGCCGTCGCGCCAGAGGCCGCTTTTTGCCAGCGCCCCGGTCACGCCGGGAGCGTAGGTGTGGATGAAATGAAACATAGGGAAATCCTTTCTTATGGGACTATCTAACCTTTAACTTTTTAACTTTTATTCTTTTCCATGATCGCCGCGCCGTTTTGTTTGAGCCATTTGTTCCATCGGTCGTACTCGGGAAATACGCGGCGCACTTCCGCGTAGAAACGCGGGGAGTGGTTCATCTCTTTGCGGTGGCACAGCTCGTGCACCACCACGCTGTCGATGACCTCGGGCGGGGTCAGCATCAGAAGACAGTTGAAGTTCAGGTTCCCTTTCGCCGAGCAGCTCCCCCAGCGGGACTTCTGGTTGCGGATCGTGATCCTGCCGTAGGTAACGCCCACCTTCGGCGCGTAGTAACGCACGCGCTGCGGGATGTATGCCAGCGCACGCTCGGCAAGTGTTTGCAGTTCCTCATACGTCAGGGGCTGCACGTTTTCTGTCTGCGCCCGGGTCTCTTCGATTTTTGTCCGGTGCTTTTCGATCCAGTCCCGCTTTTCGCGGACCAGTCGCTCGATCTCCCTTTCGGAAACGCCGTAGGGCGCCCGCACCACCAGGGAGCCGTCCTTTTTGATCTGCAGCCCCACCGTTTTCCGGTCGCTGCGGATCAATTGATACTCTTTTTCCATCGTTTTTCTCCTTTTTATAGTCAATTATACAGGAGAAAAAAGCGAAATGCAAACCTTGTTTTCCGTTTTCAGAAAAAGAGTGCCCGTTCGTACGTCTGTCAGACGTGCGAATGGGCACATTTTTACGCAGATGCGTTATTATAAACAGGGTTCACCGCATGAAATTCGGATCGGAATACAACTCTGCGACCGTTTCGCCGTCAAACAGCAGCTCTGTAAAGATCACGTCGCCTTTGTAAACGTACCCGCGCGCCTGCACGGAAACCAGTTTGCCTTCGATCATCATTTTTCCGGAATCGTAAGGCTCGCCGGTCTCATCGTCATAATAATCATAGTATTTCCAGTTCTGCCATTCGGGGAACGGAATAACCGACAGCGCCGACAACGGACAGAAAACCGTATCGCGTTGGTACATCCGCTCATGAATGAGAAACGGCTCTTTTTCCGGCGGTTCCTCCTCCGACCGGGAGATCCACATCCCGTTTTCCCCTTCTGTCAGCACCCCATACCGTCCGTAGCCCATACCGCTTTCAACAATAATAAGCGTCAGGCGGACCGCGTCGTCCTCATCTTCATCTTCGGCCCCGGTCCTTTCGACGTGCAGTTCGGACAAAGCAAACAGCATCTCCGTCCCCTTCGTTACGACCGCACGGTCATACAGATGCCGGTAAACGATCAGGCCCGCCGCCGTTAAAACCTGAACCGCAATCAAAACGATCGCCATTATCTTACGCACGGCCGTCCACCTCCGTTTCCGTTCCTGTCTCCTGCCCCTTGTCTGTCCCCGGTCCTGCTTTTTTCGCCCGGAAGCGCTTGATCAGGACCCTGTTTGCGATCAGCAGCGCCGCGCCGGTACAAACCAGCAGCAGCCCCGGAACAAATAAGTTTTCATCCTCAAACCAGCGGAAATAAAACACGAACAGGATCGCCGAGATACTGAGCATCCCGACGTTTGCCGCCGAAAGCCGCGCGTTTTTGACGCCGTACAGAAGCACCGTTATACAGTAAGACAGACACAACAGCGGCAGGATGATCTGAAACGGTTCAAACGGGACCCATCCGGCCAGAAGCTGCAGCGCAAAAAATACGCCCATACAGCATTGCCCTGCCAAAAGAAGCGCATCCTTTTTCATGCGTCTGAAACCGACCGCGAAACCGACCGCCCAGACCAGCAGCGCAAGCACGCTGACCGGACGCATATCCTTCCGGTACGCGTCGTCAAAAACGCCCGGCATATCCCAGACAAAACAAAGGACGGCGAATACACAGGCGCCGAACATGCCCGGGTATAATAACCGCAGGGAACAGCGTTTATCTTCCCCGACGGCAGAGAGCTGAAGGCAATACGCGGCAAGTATGGACGGCAGGAACCAGATATCCACGCTTTTGAACATAAAGCATATGATCGCCGCAAAGAATCCCATGCGCAGCTTCTGGATCCATGCGGCGCATTTTTTGACCGTCTGCTGCAGGCTCACGGTCTGCAGAAACCATTCGCCCACGGCGATATACAGCAAAAACAGGCAGCAGAAGATATAAAAACGGTCGCTGTCCGCAACAAGCGCCATGTACCAGCAGCTCATAACGGCGGTCGCGGCAAAGGGGGCGGCGGCGCGCAGCACAAACATGACGGGCGTGAGCACGATCACGTCGATCAGCAGCAGGTTTTCAAAGCCGATCTCCGTCATAAACAGGCCGTTCACCAGCGCGTTCGAAGCGATCACGCCCGCCATCCAGAGGACAGACGCGCCCTCCCTGACCGTCTGGGAAACGCCTCTTTTGTAAAACAGCGACGCCGCGCCCGCGCCGCCGCCGACAAGCAGCGGCAGGAACGCCAGAACGTACCGGACGAGCGCAGGCAGCTTTTGCCATAAAAAAACGAATATCAGAATCACGCCGGCCGCGCTCAGCAGCGTGCCGAATACCGTCAGCACCAAAAGCAGCAGCCGCCGGTTTTCGGAGACGTCCGGCTCAAGGGACGTATTGTGCCGTTTGCCGTAGATCAGCGTTTCGATGTCGGTCTCCAGCGCCGCCGACAGCGCCGCCAGCATATCGATATCCGGCTGGGTGCGGTTGTTTTCCCAGCTTGAGACCGTCTGCCGCGTCACGTGCAGCTGCTCTGCCAGCTGCTCCTGGGTGAGCGTCTTTTCCCGACGCAGCCGCCGGATGTTTTTTGATACGTTCGTCAAAGCGTCCGCCTCCGTTCTTTGAACCGGGAGATCCGTTCTCCGCCTTTATTGAAACACAAAAAGCCTCAAAAGTCACGCAACAAGATGTTGCATGACGGAGAAACGGCAAAAAAACCGCAGCTTTTTCGGCTGCGGTACAAAAAATCACGGACGCGGCGTTCCGCAGGCAGAACAGAAATTCGACGTATTCCCGGTGCTGCCGCAAGCCGGACAAGTCCACTGGATCGCCGCAGCCGCGGGCGCGCCGTAACCGGCCTGAGGCGCCTCCTGCTGCGGGTACCCCTGCTGAAAACCGGTCTGCTGCGGATACTCTTGCTGCGGATATCCCTGCTGCGGGAAACCCTGTTGCTGCGGGAAACCTTGCTGCTGCGGGAAACCTTGCTGCTGCGGGAAACCTTGCTGCTGCGGATAACCCTGCTGCTGCGGATAACCCTGCTGCTGCGGGTAGCCCTGCTGCTGCGGGTAGCCCTGCTGCTGCGGGTAGCCCTGCTGCTGCGGGAAGCCCTGCTGCTGCGGATAGCCTTGCTGCTGCGGGAAACCCTGTTGCGGGAAGCCCTGTTGTTGCGGATACCCCTGCTGCTGCGGGAAACCCTGCTGCGGGAAGCCCTGCTGCGGGTACCCCTGTTGTTGCGGATACCCCTGCTGGAATCCTGCCTGCTGCTGGAAGCCTGCCTGCTGAAACGCGCCGGGTTGGAAGCCGCCCATGGCCTGCCCCGTCAGCGCCGAGACGATCTCGTTCGCCTGGTATTCATAGTTACGGTACTCCTCAGAGTAACGGCTGTCGGGCCGGGTCTTGTTCACTTTAAAGCGGATCTCGTTGAAATACGGGTGGTTGACGTTCAGGTCGATATAAAAATCATAGTGGTACTCATACCGGCGGGGATTGTAGGAGACGCGCTTGCCCTCGCTGTCCGTGGTATACACCTCGTCCTTATCTTCATCGATCTGCATCCGGCAGCCTGTGACCTGGTCAAGGGAAATCAGGTCCGGGTTCGCGGCGCGCAGGTCGCCGGCAGACGTGATGACGAAACGGCGCGAACGGTCGTCGATGTACACTTTCTTTTCTGCCCCGAGGGTACGTGTGGGTGAAAAGCTGTTCAGCTCCTGCCGGTTTTTCTCACGGTAGTCAAGCTGCCGGCGGATCTCCTCCACCGTAGACTGCTTGCGCTCGCTGAAAAAAGGAGAAAGTTTCGATGCACAATCCTTGCAGAGATTGCCGTCCTCCAGCTTGCGGTTGCCCAGAAGCCCGATTTTCTCTCCGCAGATATCGCAGAATTTTTTCTCGAAAAGTGCCATATTGCAAAACCCCTTTATTATTTTTGTACTTTCATTATACTATCTGCGCCTGTAATTTTCAATAGGCTTTTTCAGGCGGAAACAGAAAATGAATATCTGCGCAGGAAATAAACGGTCTTACTGCGTACTGCTCGCCGTGCTGAAGACGATACCGCCGTCAGGGTCAACACGCGTACCGTCCTCAAGCACCGCCTTGAGCCAGAACCGGTCCGCGGTAAAGGTCACGGTCTTCGTTTCGCCGCGTTTGAGATAAACCGGCGAAAGGGCGACAAGCTGGCGCAGGGGCGTTTCGGTACGGCTGTCACGGAACCGGGCGTAAAGCTGCGCTTTTTCCCAGGCGTCCATTTTTCCCGTATTCGTGATCTCGGTCTCCATGACGACCTTGTCGTCGTCCGCAGAGACCTGCCGCAGCTCCCCGTACTGAAACGTGGTGTAGCTGAGGCCGTAGCCGAAGGGATACAGCGGCTTTTCGGCCATGTACCGGTAGGTCCTGCCCGCCATACGGTAGTCCGCCATATCCGGAACGGGCGTATCGGCACGCATGAAAGTGATCGGCAGTTTTCCGGAGGGGGAAAACTCCCCTGCAACCGCCCGTGCGACGGCAAGTCCGCCCATAGCTCCCGGGTACCAGGCGTGGAGCACCGCCCTGGCGTGGGCGCGGACCTTGTCGCCCAGATCCGCGGCACTGCCGCACATGACGACGACCACGACGTTTTCACAGACGGCGCATACCGCTTCGGCAAGTTTGCGCTGGCATTCCGGCAGCAGCAGGGTCTTGCGGTCGCCGAAATCGGTAAAATCGTTTTCACACCCAAGGTCCTCGCCCTCCACGTTGCGGTCAAGCCCCAGGCAGAGCACCGTGAGATCGGCGCTTTTCGCAGCCGCGGCGCCTTCGCTTTCCAGATCCACGAAACCGTCCCAGCGCCTGCCGTCGTCCTGATACACGGGCGAGCCGTCCGCCACAACGATCTCGCAGTCCGGGAAAACGCGGCGGAAGCCGTCCGCCACCGTGACGTATTCGTCCGCGTGGCCGTAATAGTTGCCCTCCAGCACCTGTACGGACATGGCGTTGGGCCCCACCACGGCGATGCGGCGCTTTTTTGTTTTATCCAGCGGCAGGAAGCCGTTTTTATTTTCGAGCAGAACGATCGACTCCTCCGCTGCCCGCAGACTCAGCGCCTTGTGCGCCGGGCAGCAGACGACCGAATACGGGACGTCCGCAAAAGGACGCTCTTCTTCAAACTCACCCAGCAATACGCGGATGGTGAAAAGCCGGACCGCAGCCTCGGTGATCTCTTCGTCCGTGACCAGATCCTCCTCGTACGCGTCCACCAGATATTTGAACGCGTCCCCGCAGTTGAGCTCGCACCCCGCCTTTAAAGCGGCGGCGGCGGCTTCGGTCAGCGTTTCGGTATAGTGATGCCCCGTGCAGATATCCCGGACGGCGCCGCAATCGGAAACAAAATACCCCCGGAAACCCCATTTTCCGCGCAGGATCGTCTGAATCAGCGGGACGTTTGCGCAGCAGGGCGCGCCGTTCGTACGGTTATAGGCGCCCATAACGCCCGCGACGCCGGCTTCCACCGCCTTTTTGAAGGCGGGCAGATAGGTCTCCTCCAGATCTTTCGGAGACGCTTCGGCGTTGAAGCCGTGGCGCAGGCGCTCCGGGCCGGAGTGGACGGCGAAATGCTTGGCGCACGCCGCCGCTTTGAAAAATTCCCCGTCTCCCTGCAGGCCTCTGATAAACGCCGCGCCGATCTCAGCGGTCAGAAACGGGTCTTCGCCGCAGGTCTCCTGCCCGCGTCCCCAGCGGGGATCGCGGAAAATATTGATGTTCGGCGCCCAATAGGTGAGCCCCTTGAAAATGCCCCGGTCCCCGAACGCGACGCTCTGGTTGTACTTTGCCCGCGCCTCGTCGGAGATGGCGGCGGCCACCTCATACATCAGCGCCGGATGGAAGCTTGCCGCCATGCCGATGGACTGCGGAAAGACCGTGGCGACGCCGGAACGCGCCACGCCGTGGCACGCCTCGTTCCACCAGTTGTATTCATGGATGCCGAGCCGTTCGATCGCCGGGGATTCATATAAAAGCTGCGACATCTTCTCCTGGGCGGTCATCCCTGCAACGATTTTTTCTGCGCGCGAGCGCGCTTTTTCATAATCCATACCGTTTCCTCCGATTATTATTGTTATAGGAAAAGGAGCCGAAGCAGATTCGGCTCCAGATCATGTTCAGTTCTCTTCGCCTTTGACGCTTTCGACGTAGTCCGAAACCATGGTGTTTCTGCGCTCGGACAGCTCATAATACATCTGGGCGCGGCGCTTTTTGTTGATGGGCCAAAGAAGCTTGGGCACGATGCCGAGGATGCTGGTCAAAAACGGGATCACGGTCGACAGGGCAAACAGCCAGAACTTGGTCTTTTCGCTCTGCGTGCCGATCTTGAGTCCCTGCACATAGCCGACCTTTTTCATGACGAAGTTGTTGATGGTGCCCATAAAAATGCCCTGCAGCTTCGCCACCAGCCCCTTGGCGACGCCGGTGGTCGCTTCCATTCGGTAACCGTTCTTCCATTCGCAGTAGTCCATCGCCTCGTTCCAAAGGTCGGCGTTGATGACCTTGTTGACGCCGAACAGGACTTTTCCGAAGAATTCCGTAAAGCCGTAGGCGATCAGCATCGGTTTGAGCTTCAGGTAGTTTTTGTTGAAGTATCCCCAAAAGAAAAAGCCGAGCGTGACCATGTCGCCGTAGAAATCGGAGCCGACCCACAGGAACTTGGAGGAGAACCGTTTGCGCAGCGGCGCGACGAAGGCGTAGGAGATACTGCCCACCGGCGCCGAAATGCCGCTGACCAGCGCCTTGGCCGTGTTGATCATGGAGTCGCCGCCGAATACGTCGATCCAGTAGTTCTGCTGGCTGGTACCGACGCCGAAGCCCGCCAAAAAGTCCGAGAGCGTCATCAGCAGCACGGGATAGTTGGTAAAGATCGCCCGGAAGCCGGCCTTGAGGTCCGGCCGCTCCAGAGACTGGGGCACGCGCTCCTTGGTGACAAGGAAAAACCAGAAGGTAAACGCAGAAGAGATCAGGGCGCAGCCCACGCCCATGCCCATAAAGATGCTGCGCAGAGGGATCTTCCACTTGCCGGTGGTGATCATATCGTACATAAAGCCGAACACGTAACCCGGCACGTCCTCGCCCATGTAGCCGGTAAGCAGCTCGGCGAGGGTGATCAGCCGCACACGTTCGTTGGGGTTGGGCGTAATGGTGCTCATGTACCCGCTGCGGGCGACGCCCGTAAAGGTGCCCGCTGTTTCGGTGATGATGCTGAAAGCGAAATAAAAGATCAGCTTCGGGATATAGGTTCCGGCGGTGTTCGGGAAAAAGTACGGCAAAAACCAGTACAGCAGGCCGACCAGCGTCATCGGGATCTGGAACATCACAAGATAAGGACGGAATTTACCGATACGGGTACGGGTGTTGTCCACGATGGCGGAGATAAAGGTATCGTTAATAATATCCCACGCGCCGGTAAACAGGCCCACGATGGCGGAGATGCCGAAGTCGATCTTCACCACGTCCCAGATATACCGCTGGCTGAAGCCGTTGATATTGAAGGTGTTGGACCAGTCGTTGAACAGATAAGCGACCGTCTCCTTGGTGCCGATGTAGTTGTAGCTTCGGAAAACGTTGCTTTTCAGCTTTGCGTCGTCGATCTCAACGGGCGCAGCCGTATTCTTATTCTCAGTTGCCATCGCTTGTTTCCACCTCCAGCTCGGTAATGAATACAGTCAGGTCATCCGTATAGGTATGCCCTTTATATTCGAGCGTCATCCTGACGGTCAGGGGATCATCCGTATCCTTCAGCACCGTCATGACGCCGTCCTCGTCGATCTTTACAACGGAAGGGTCCGACGGCTCAAAGGTCAGCGAGAAGTTCTCCTTCGCCTCTTCATCTTTCACGGTCACGCGCGCGGGCAGCGCCTGCATATCGCCTTTTTTCTCGGCGATGCTGTTGGCGGTGAAATATGCGCCGTAATATCGGAACTCGATCTTTTCCGTGGCTTCATACGGCAGCTCCACGTGCGCCTTGCCGGACTCGTCCGCCTGCAGCGCGGCAAAGCTGTCGGTCAGCGTGACGTCCGCCGTCACCCGGTAGCTGCGGGTGATCTCAAGGGAAGCAAGCTCGTTGAACCGGTGGTCGATCTTGAACGCGAATTTGACGCCCGTGACTTCAAATGAAACCTTGTCTGCGGTGAGCGCAGAAGCAAACGCTTCTTCAAAATGACGGTAGACCTCACTGCCTGGGATCGACGAAGCATCGATATAGGAGGGATCGACGGTCAGATCCACAAAATAGTATTCGTCGTTTTCGTATTCGTTTTTGTCGTTGTAGCTGCCGCGCCGGACGCTGATATCCGTCACGTCTTCAAGCGTAAGGTCAAACGCGTACACACCTTCCTTGTCCGCCGAAAGCACCTTGTCCGCCTGCGGATACAGGGATTTGACGCGGTTCTTGTCGTTTTCGTCGGCGTGCTCCAGGATGTACTGCATGATCTCCACGTCCTTTTCGGGGAACGGGGTCGAAGGCGCTTCCGAATAGTCCTTGAGCTTCGCGTCCGTATGCCAGCTCGTTTCCACGTTGTCTGCGGCGACGGCTTTTTTATACAGATCCGCCACATAATTGAAGGTATCGGGCAGCAGCTTTTGTTTTTCAGCGTCGGAGATGTATTCGGTTTTTCTCTCGTTTCTGCCGGTGTCGTTGGTCACGGTGGAGGTTTCGGTGACCGTCAGCGGATGGACAGGTTCAAGCTTCGCGTTTTCCAGTTTAAACCGCGGTTTCGTGAGCTCATTGTGCGCGTACAGCCCCACAAAGGTGAAGCAGGAACCGAGCAGCACGATTGCAAGCAGGGCGATCAGGATCCGTTTTGTCACTTTATTCATCGGTTTTTTCATAGTTCCTTACCCTCCTCTTCCGCTTTCAGCGCTTCCTCCAGCGCCTTCATCCGGGTCTCGCGCTCCTCTTCGCTTTCAAAAACCGGCAGAGAGAGCGAATCCAGATCGACCTCGCCGGCGCGGACCTTTTTCAGAAGGTCGCGGCGTTTGATGTCGTTTTCCGGATACTCCGGCTCGATGCCTGCCTTCAGCATAGCGCCGTTCAAAAAGAACAGGACGACGAATACCGCCAAAGACGCCAGCGCGCCGTATCCGGTGAACGCAGAGGCCGGGCTGCCCTCTGTGCCCGAGGAAGGGACCACAAAAATCACGATCTGCCCGATCACGCACAACACGGCGCCTGCCAGAGCCGCGCCCCGCATGAACTTTGCGCTTTTGGTCAGATTCATAAAACCGATCAGCAGCGCCAGGAAGATCGCGACGTCAAACAGAGCGACCAGCACGAAAACGGCTGCGGGCGCCAGCGCCGCTTTCGTGGCGCCGCCGAAGACCGCGCTGCCTAAAAACGCAGGCAGCTTCATGATCAGCCCGTTCATAAAGCCTTTGACGACGCCGATGATCCCGACGGACAGGGTCTCGTCAAAAAGGGGCGCTTTAAAAACAGCCCCGCCGTAGGGCAGAAGCAGCGCCGCCGCGGACAGTAAGGACACGACCATGCGGATGATGGCAAGCCTGCTGCCGATGAACTCCGCTTTGACGCGGGCGATCACCATACGCGCCGAGGCGCCCTCAAGCTCCGTGCGTTTGGCGTCGCGGATCAGGGTCTCCTCCTGCGTGTAATACATGATGTTGACGCCGCAGTGTTTACAGTTCGGCTTCAGATCGAAGAAGGGGATCTCGCCCCCGCATTTGGGACATTGCATATCAGGACCTCCCATGTCGGTATTTCTGCGCGGACGGGTCACGCCTGCCGGGTTTTGCCGTCCTGCATTGGGATGTTTATTATTATCGCATTTTTTTCGAAAATTGTCTATACTGAAAAAACGGGTTTTTATATTTTTTTTAGGTTTTTTTCAGAATTTACAAAATTTTTACAGATCAGCCCCGGTTTACAGATCATCCTTCAAACATTCATTAAAAAAAAATAAACAATTTCTGCCGAAGGGCTTTTCTTATTGGAAAAAATATGTTATAATGCAGTTAGAGGAATATTCCCGCAAATCTTTTATACACGGAGGCAACCTATGATCCGTAAAATGCTGAGCCGCGCCGCCATGCGCCTGATGGTCGTCAAAGGCAACGGCAGCCTGAAAAGGCTTCAGAAAGCGACCAAGGCGCCCATGGAGATCAACGAGGCGCTGCTGAAAAAAATCATCAAAACCAACCGGAACACCGAATTCGGGCGGACGCACCGTTTTGACGAGATCCGCACGATCGAGGATTTCAGGAAAAACGTGCCCCCGTCGGGCTACGACGACTATGCGCCCTTTATCGAGCGCATGAAAAACAATGAAGAGAACGTTTTGACCGCCTCGAAGGTGCTGGGCTATTCCCGCACCTCCGGCTCTTCGGGCGTACCGAAATATATTCCGGCAACCACGGCGTCCCTGAAGGCGTACGTGCGCTACACCTGGACCCGGGCGCTGGCGCTGGGCGCGCAGGAGCTTAAAAAGCAGGGCAAACGCTTCGTCCCCGGACGCGGCGTGTTCCTCTCCCCCGCCACCAACGAGACGCTGCCCAACGGCCTGCCCTGCAGCAACATCGCAGAGATCGGCGCACGGGAATACGGCAGGTTTTATCCCTTTATTCTGACGCTGCCCACCCGCCGTCTTTTTGACATGCACGACGGCGACTATATCTATAATATTTACCGGTTCGCGCTTCAGGACCCGGACGTGACGTTTTTCTTCTCCGTGTTCTTCAGCATCAACGTCAGCCAGCTTGCCTATTTAAAGGCAAACTGGGAGCTTCTGGTCAACGACATCGAAAAGGGGATCATCAGCGACTCCGTAGACCTGAAACCGGCTTTGCGCAAGGCCCTTGAAAAGCGGATCCGCCCCATGCCCGCCCGCGCCGCATATCTGCGCAAACAGTTTGAGCAGGGCTTTGACGAGACCCTGTTCCGCCGTCTGTGGCCGAACCTGACGGTCATGTGCGGCATCGGCAACGCCTCGTTCCGCTCCGCCGCTCAGCACATCCGCACCGTCGCCGGGGACGTGCCCTTTGATTTTTCGATCTACGGCGCGTCGGAAGGGCTTGTCGCCGCCTGCTACGAGCTTGAAAGCACCGACATGCAGCTATTGACGGACAGCTGTTTTTATGAGTTCGTCCCCTTTGATGAACCGGAGGAGCGCTATCTGACGCTGGACCAGGTGGAAGAGGGCAAAAAATATGAGATCCTGATCACCACCCAGGCAGGGCTGTACCGCTACCGGCTCAAGGACGTGATCAAGATCAAAGGCTTCCGCGGCAAGTGCCCGCTGATCTCCTTTGTGTTCCGCAAGGGCCAGCTGTTCAATATCGCCGGCGAAAAGTTCAGCGAAGAGGACGCCCGCACCACCATCGAGATGTTCGAAAAGGCGCACGGGATCACCGTTGACCACTGGATCTTCTATCAGGATGAAAGCGTACAGCCCAACCGCTACGCGCTGGCGATCGAGGGCGAGCTGAACGTGGATACCGACGCCGCCATTGACGAGATCGAGGATTACATCGCGCAGTGTAACAAGCGCTACGGCAGCCAGCGCGCCAAGTGCTTTATTGACCGGCTGGTGATTTTGCAGCAGGCGCCCGGTACCCACGACGCGTGGGCAAAAAAGTGCATTGACCGGGGCGCTTCCGCCGCGCAGATCAAGCCCGTACATTCCCTCGACAATGAAGAAAAGCGCGAATTCTTCCTCTCCCGGATCATCGGCTGAATGCCTTTGAACATATAATACCTATACAGGAGGTTCCCAATGAAACATAACTTCAAAAAATGCTTCGCCTGCCTGCTGACGTTCGTATTCGTCTTTTCTCTGGCGCTGCCCGCGTTCGCGGCGACCAAGGATACCGTACGGCAGTACGGAAAAGAGGGCGGCTATCTTGCCATCGGCGACTCCATCTGCCGCGGCTGCGGCGCAGACGGCTTTTACCTGGATGAAGACGGCTCCTATATGCCGAACGGCGAGGGGCAGTACGGGGCGTACCATATCCGCAACGTGGAAGGCTGCGTCCCCTATCAGGTCGCCCAGGCGGTAGGCTGCACGGCGCCCTATGAAATGGCGGATCCGGACGCGACCTACTGGCCTTTTGCCTTCCCCGGCATGACCACGGCGGTCACGCTGGACCTGCTGGGTGTGGACGACGGCTTCTCGGACGAGAAACTGAACTACTCCTATTATAAGGACATGCTGGAGTATTTCGGGTATGAGGGCTCCTTACCCGGCGTGCGCGAAGGTGAAACTTACGTTGAGGGCGAATGCGGCAAGTGCGGCAACATCATTGAGCTGATCGAGCGCGCAGACCTGATCACCGTACAGCTGGGCATGTGCGATATCTTCTACCGCGCCTACCGCATCATCTCCAACGGCGGCATGCTGGCGGACGGCCTGCAGTTCGACCTGAGCAGCACCGACGCGATCAAGAACCTGCTCGAGACCGCCATCAGCGAGATGAAGTTCGGCTTTGAGTACTGGAAGAACCATTATCCGATGCTGCTTGATAAGATCAAGGAATTGAACCCCGACGCGACGATCGTGATCGTGGGCGCGTTCAATCTGGTCAACCAGCTCACGATCACCGACGACACCTCCGTACCGATCGGCAACATCATTTCGGGCATCACGGACTCCATGAACAAGCTGTACCGCCAGTGGGCGAAGGAGTATAACGTGCTGTACGCCGATATTGCCAACACCGAGACCCTTGCCACGGAAAGCGACTGGTCGCTTCTGGGCGATTTCAAGGACAATTCCTTCACCGGCACCCACCCGAGCCAGAAAGGTTACGATTATATCGTGCGCCAGATCCTTGCCCAGCTTCCCGAAAAGGAAGAGAAAAAGGATATCACGGTGGACCTCGGCAGATTCGAAAAGGTGGACTACGTTCTGGTCAACGGGATCCCGGTCAAAAACTACACCATGAACGGCTTTGAGCTGACGATCCCGTATTCGGGCCCGCTGGCGACGAACCTGACCATCGGCGTCAAAAATGATGACGGTACCGTTGCGGTGCAGACCTACCAGCTCAAGTATAAGATCGGAGAGGGCTATACCGCTTACCGGCTTTTCGGCAACAACGACATTGAGGGCGCGGCGAAAAAGCCCTTCAACCTGATCGTGAAGCTCTTTAAGACGATCATCGAAAAGATCAAAGAGCTCTTTGCAAAAATGTTCGGTAAAAAAGACTGACGATAAGCAAAAAGGGGCGTCTCCGGAAGGAGACGCCCCTTTTTGCTGAAAGCAGGAAAGTAAGAAAGATACAAAGTTACAAATAAGGAAGCGCTTCGCGCTTGATTATTTGAAGTGGTCCGTAAAAAAAGCCCGGTGTCATCAACGCCGTAGTGCTTTTTTCCGGGTCCTTTATCTTTCTGCTGTATTTTCTGTGATCGACGCCGCTTCGTGCGGCGTTCTGTTTTTTATTTTATTGCTTTATTACTTTCAGATTTCCTTTATCAGTTTGGCCGGATTCTCTTGAATTCCCCAACGTTTTGTGCTATCATGGTTGCGAATAATAAAGACGTCGGAAGGAAACCATATGAATCTTCGTGAATTGCCGGTCGGGAAAAGCGCTGAGATCACCACGGTCGGCGGCAACGGCCAGCTGCGCCAGCACTTTCTGGATATGGGGATGATCCCGGGCGCACGGGTAACGGTCATGAAATACGCGCCCATGGGCGACCCCATGGAGATCCTGCTGCACGGGTATAAGCTGACGCTGCGGCTGGCGGAAGCGGAAAACATAGAGATCTCCCCTCTCGAAGACAGGGCCGCAACGGAAGAGACAAAGCGCCAACCGGGAAAAACGCCCCACCCGGGCCTCGGCGAGGGCGGTAAATTCCACCCGAAAGGCAGCGGCGACCCCCTGCCGGAGGGCACCGTGCTGACCTTTGCGCTGGTCGGGAACCAGAACTGCGGCAAAACCACGCTCTACAACCAACTCACCGGTTCAAACCGCCACGTAGGCAACTTTCCGGGCGTGACCGTGGACCGCAAGGACGGCGCGATCAAGGGTCACCCGGACACTCTGGTCACCGACCTGCCGGGGATCTATTCCATGTCCCCCTACAGCAGTGAGGAGCGGATCTCCCGCGCCTTTGTGCTGGAAGAGAAGCCCAGGGGCATCATCAACATCGTGGACGCCACAAACATCGAACGCAACCTGTATCTTACGATGCAGCTCCTTGAAATGGACGTTCCCATGGTGGTGGCGCTGAATATGATGGACGAGGTGACCGCCAACGGCGGCACCGTGGATATCAACGCCATGGAGGTCCTGCTGGGCGTACCCGTGATCCCGATCTCCGCTGCCAGAAACGAGGGCGTCGGGGAACTGGTGGACCATGCGATCCACGTGGCGCGCTACCAGGAAAAGCCTCTGCGGCAGGATTTTTGCGACCAGAGCGACAACGGCGGCGCGGTCCACCGCGGGCTGCACGCGATCCGACACCTGATCGAGGACCATGCCGTGCGCGCGGGGCTGCCGGTACAGTTTGCCGCAAGCAAGGTTGCCGAAGGGGATGAGGCGCTTCTGGAACAGCTTGCGCTTGACCCCAACGAAACGGATATGATGGAGCACATCATCGTACAGATGGAACGCGAGCGCGGGCTGGACCGTGCGGCCGCCATCGCCGATATGCGTTTTTCCTTTATCAAAAAGGTCTGTGAGCAGAGCGTCGTCAAGCCGGTGGAAAGCAAAGAACGGCTGCGCAGTGAAAAGATCGACCGGATCCTCACCGGCAAATACACCGCGATCCCCGTGTTTATCGGCATCATGGGGCTGGTGTTCTGGCTGACCTTCCACGTGATCGGCGCCGGTCTGCAGGCGCTGCTCGAAACAGGGATCGGGGCGCTGACCCGAACCGTGGACGGCGCCATGTCTGCCGCCGGCATCAACGAGACGATCCACAGCCTGATCACAGACGGGATATTCACAGGCGTAGGCAGCGTGCTCAGCTTTCTGCCTATCATCGTAACGCTGTTCTTTTTCCTCTCTCTGCTTGAGGACAGCGGCTACATCGCCCGCGTGGCGTTCGTCATGGATAAGCTGCTGCGCCGGATCGGGCTTTCGGGGCGCAGCATCGTCCCCATGCTCATCGGCTTCGGATGCACGGTGCCCGCCGTGATGTCCACCCGCACGCTGCCCAGCGAACGGGACCGAAAAATGACCGTGCTGCTCACACCGTTTATGAGCTGTACCGCAAAGCTCCCGATCTACGCCTTCTTTGTGGACAGGTACTTTTCGGATTACAAAGCGCTTATCATGATCGGGCTGTACGTGCTCGGCATCCTCGTGGGGATTTTGGTCGCTTTTCTGTTCAAGGGCACCCTTTTTAAAGGCGAGGCAGCCCCCTTTGTGATGGAGCTGCCCAATTACCGCCTACCGGGGGCGAGAAACGTGGCGCGGCTGCTGTGGGAAAAGGCGAAGGACTTTTTGCAGCGGGCGTTCACGATCATCCTGATCGCCACCGTCGTCGTCTGGGTCCTGCAGAGCTTTGACGGGCACCTGAACCCGGCGGCAGACTCCAAAGACAGCGTGCTGGCAGGCCTTGCCGGGCTTCTCGTGCCGGTCATGCGCCCGCTGGGGCTCGGCGACTGGCGCATCTGTACGGCGCTGATCAGCGGTTTTATGGCAAAGGAGAGCGTCGTTTCGACCTTTGAGATCCTGTTCGGGCAAAGCGTAGCCACGGCGCTTACGCCCCTCTCCGCGCTTTGCCTGCTGGTGTTCTCCCTGCTGTATACGCCTTGCGTGGCGGCGGTGGCGTCCATCCGGCGGGAGATGGGCGTAAAATGGGCGCTGGGCGTCGTTATCTGGCAGTGCGCGATCGCATGGGTCGCCGCCAGCGTCGTCCACCTGATCGGCATCCTGATCGGACAGGGAGGGATCTGATGTCCCCTGCAGATATTGTTATTCTGATCCTATTGGGAGCGGTGCTTTTCGCCGCCGTATTCTTCACCGTGCACAAACGCAGAAAGGGCGGCTGCTCCTGCGGCTGCGAAGGCTGTTTAAAACGGGAAGACTGCAAAAAACAGACAAAATAAAAAAAGGGGGAGGAACGCGAAAAAGGAACGTCTCTCCCTTATTTATATTTCACCGCGCAGAAACTGCAGACAGCGTTTGAACTGAGCCGTCCGCGCCCCTGTCTCACGTCAGCGTTTTTGTTCCGTATAGTCTTCAGGGTGCCTGCAGATCTTCCGCTGCATTGCGGAGACGGATACGTTTCCAAGCCCGACGATAAAGATCCCGACAAATACAAAAGTCATAAAACCCGTAAACAGCATCAATGCGCCGCTGACCCCCCAAAAGATCTCGCTGCCGGGCTTGAGAACCAGCATCAGGATACCTGCCGGCAACAGCGGAAGGGTACAAACGGACAAAATGATCCAGCGCGTCTTTTTCACCGCGCGGGCGGCGCGCTTTTTCAGCCATTCAGGAAGAGTCTCGGCGGCAGGCGCCTCCGCTGCGTTTCCTTTTGCAGCCCGCAAACGCAGACGCTTCGCTTTTTCGGTTTGCGCCGCCGCTTTTTTCGCGGCGCGCCGATCCTTCTTCTCCTCTGCCGCCGCCCAGGCTTCACGCTCGCGGATCAAATAGTCCTCCCGCCCGTCCTTTGTCACGCCAAGCCGGATCTGGGCGCGGACCATCGCCTGCCGCGTCGGCTCCGAAAGCGCTCTTGCGATAAGCTCGATAACCAGACCGACCCCGCCGAAAACCGCCGTATAAATCCCGGGTCCCTCATAGTCGTTGATCATCAGAACGGCGGCAGTGATCCCCAGCGCCGCAGTCCGTAAAAGCGCAAGCAGGTTCCAGCGCCGGTCTATGCTGCGTTTCAACACACTGAGATCCGCCTCCGACAGTTCCTCTGTCGGCGTTAATCGCCTTGCGGGATACCGCTGCTGTTTTTTCCCGAGATACGCCGCCTCCTTTTTCCGCGCCCGTTCCAGCCGCTTTTCAGGCAGATGCAGATTATTCGAAAAAAAGGTCAGCAGGGAGCCTCCATGCACCATCAGGGCCATCCCGTCCAATGCGGCAAGAATGAAGATCCCCATCGGCAGAATGACCAGCACTGTAGGGAGAAATTCCGCAAGGAAAGGGGTCATCGCGCCGGAAAAAATACCAAAGAAAACGCAGATCACGACCCGACGCAGACCCTTCCGGAAATACGGTTCATTCAGGATTTGCGTGTCTTCGGGCGAATCAAAAAACGTATCGATTTTTTCGTGGTTTACCAGATTGTTGTCCATAGCGCTCTCCTCTCCCCCTGTCCTGATACCTTGGGCAAAACGGTACCGTTATCATATCACGCGCCGGGCAGGGTCGTCAAGGTTTTTTCGGAAAACAGTTCATATAAAACGTCTTTCGGGACGGCTGTATACTTTTATTTCAAAATGACTTGCAAAGGGCCGGTATTTGTTTTATCATATGATTGACGATTGATTGACGATCGATCGAAAAAACGGCGTCCGCCGAACCGGCGGCGCCGCCGAAAAACAGGGAGAAAAACGATGGAAGAAAAAACTGAAAACAAAACGGCAAGCGGCTTAAAGGACCCGCTTTTTCTGCGGCTTCTGATCGCCGTTGTGCTTGCCGCCGGTGGGATCTTACTGTATATCAAAGCGTTCCCCGCCTGGAACGTGCCCCTGTATTTCCTGAGCGTCGGGCTCATGGCTGCGGGCGCGGGGTTTGCGATCGCCGCCGTCACGGGCAGAACGCCCGCCAAAGCCGCGCTGAAACCTGCGCTTTTCGGCGCAGCAGGCTTTTTGATCCTTGCGTTCGGGACGGTCTTTCTGGTCAACAACGTCCTGCTGCAGGCAAAGCAGGCGTCGAAGGCGGCGACAATCATGAGCGTGGTGTTCAGCGTACTGTTCCTCGCCCTCGCCGCGGCGGCGCTGCTGCGGGCGAAAAGACCGGCGGCGCATAAAGCGCTCGCCCTGGCGCTTGCCGCCGCCCTGCTTGTTCCGGGCGTCTGGCTGGGGATACAGCCGCTGCTGCCGGAGACGTTCGAACATCCGTTTACGGATAAAATCAAAGTTACGGAGGGGACCGCCATGGCTTCCGACAAAGACCGGCTGCTTATAAACGCCGACGACTCCCACTGGTGGGGTTTCTGGAACAGCCTCGCCGAAGAGGGAAAATTTGACGAAGAGAGCCTGAACGCGTACGTGATGAACTACGCGGATTCCGGCGTGACCGACCTGCTGTTCAACGTTTTCTGCCAGACTTCCGACACGCCCAGCGACGTGATGACCTTCCGGGGCGACCTGTACGGGGAGACGGAACAGAACGGGAACCCGGTGGATTACGGCAACTACCGCGGGCTGCACGCGTTTTATAACGAGCACAACGTGGATATTTTTGCCGTGTGGATCGAAAAATGCCGGGAGACCGGGATCCGCCCGTGGCTGACACTGCGCATGAACGACTGCCACGACCCGGACGAATCGACCAGCCAGCTGCGCGGCGACCTGTTTTACAAAGCCGAAGCAAACGGCTGGACCGTCGGCGACGAATACGGCTACTACCGGCACTGCTTCAATTACGCCGTCCCCGAGATCCGGCAGCTGATGCTGGACTACACGAAGGAGCAGCTTTTGCGTTACGACGTGGACGCGCTGGAGCTGGACTTTATGCGGGAGATCTACTGTTTTGACTATCTCCACACCGACAACGATACGATCGTCGGCATTATGAACGACTACATGCGCGAAACCGCAAAGATCGTGCAGGAGGCCGAAAAAAAGTGGGGGCACGATATCGAACTCTCCGTGCGCCTGATGCGCGACCTTGACCAGTGCAAAGCGTACGGCTTTGACCCGCTGACCTGGTGCAAAGAGGGCCTGGTGGATTCCATTACCGTAACGCCGCGCTTTTCCTCCAACGACTCCGCAATGCCGATCGCCGACTGGAAGGCGCGCTGCCCGGAGATCGAGATCTATGCGGGCGTGGAGACGCTGGTAAACACGAACGCGAAGGGCTGCTGCGCCAGCGCCGAGGTAGTGCGCGGCTACGGCGCCCAGTACCTAACCGCCGGCGCGGACGGGCTGTATCTGTTCAACTATATGACTTCGCCTCCCGGCGTCGGGGAACGTGAGAAAGAGGTATACGACACCTGCGGCAGCCTGACGGAGATCTTAAAGCACAGCCGCCGGCACGTGGTGACCTATCAGGATACGGTCCCGGCGGGCTGGGAGCCGTACAGGCCCCTGCCCATGAAGCTGAAAAGCGGGTGCACGGCGGCCCTTGCCGTTGAGACGGGCGTGATCCCGAAGGGCTCCGAAGTGAGCGTCTATCTGGGGCTCAGCAAGGAGGTCGCAGACGGGAAGCTCACGCTTTCGGTCTCCGGGCGCGAAACGGAATACAAAGGGCGCGACATGGTCTACGGCAGAGCCGAGAGCGGCGGTGAAGACGTGGAGCTGGGCTACTGCGAAGCGGGCGACGCTTTCGTGTACAAATTCACCCTGTCGGACGCTGAAAACCTGCCGAACCTGCTGACGCTGGAGATTTCGAACGGGGACAGAGCGTGCAATCTGGTGTACGCGGAAATCAAAGTAGAACCGTAAAAAAAAGTTTGAAAGTGAAAAAGATACAAAGTTACAAATGAGGAACGCGCGTTTGCGCGCGTTGATTATAGCCGTCTTTATGCTTCAGCCCCAAAGGATGACCCGTCGATCGGGAAAAAAACGGGATGCAGCGCCCGGTCACAACCTTCTTTACGCTTCGGCCGCAAAGGATGACCCGTTGATCGGGATAAAGCGGAAAGAGCAGCGCCCGATCACAGCATGGACCTTCGCTTTATAATCAAGGGCGAAGCCCTTCCGTATTTGATACTTTCTTACTTTCATACTTTGATACTTTTTCATATCGAAAGGAGCCTTCCCATGAAAACATGTCCGAGCTGTCTGACGCCTGTCGACGACGACGCACGCTTTTGCCCGGGTTGCGGCGCCGTTTTGACAGAACCCACCGACGCCGGTTTCCGGCCGTCGCCTATTCAGGGCGTATACGGCCCGCCGCCGGAAATGGGGCCGGGACAACCGGTTTTTCCACAGCCGCAGGAACCCTTGCAGCAGCAAGAACCTCTTCAGCAGCCGCAGGATCCTCTTCAGCAGCCGCAGGATCCTCTTCAGCAGCCGCAGCAGGCACAAACCGCATGGACGCCGCCCGCACAGGATCCGCAGCACCAACCTGCCCGGGCGCAGCAGCAGTCATATGCGCCGCCCGTCCAAAAACCGCAAAAACCGCTCTCCTCCTATGCCTGGGTGATTGGCGTCGCCGCGATAACGGCAAGCTTTCTGAACACCGTCGCTTTATCCCTGTTGTCTCTTCTTTGGAGAGACCGCAGCTCAATCCGTTCAAACACGGGTTTTTCTCTTGTCTGCGGTGTTCTCAGCATCCTGGTCTTCTCCCTTGTCACCATAGGCTTGTTCAGCATCCTCTACACGAAAGCCGGGGATAAGAAAAAGCTGGTGCTCCCATTGGTCTCAATCCCGTTTTTCATTCGGATATTCAGTGGAAATATCGACTCGTTAATACTGCCGCTTCTTATGAAAAACATGCATCCGGCAACCTATACCATCGTATGGAGCGTCTGCTCGTTTCTGCTCGAAGGGATCCTTTGCGTCATTCTCTCTCTTGCTTGCAGAACGTGGCTGAAAAAGATCGAAGCGCCCGCCCACGTGCAACCGCTTCAGCCCGCGCCGCAAAAAAAACTGGCGGCCTTCTGCTGGCTGCCGGCGCTGTCCGTCTTTTTGACAGCGGGATGTTATTTCCTCTTTAACACGCTGCCTTTCTTCATCCGTATGTCGTACGGCTCCACCTTCCTGCAGATCCTCAAAAACCTTATGTTTCCTGCCGCAAACCTTATCTGGTGCATTGGGTTATGCTGCATCTTCTTCGCCGTTGCGGGACAGAAAAAAACCTATATGTTCCCGCTTTTGTTCGTCCCGTTTTTCGGTATCGTAATCTATGGGCTGTTCGGGAACCTCGGATCGGATCTGCACTCCCTTATTTTTAACGACTCGTCCCTATACGCGCTCAGCGTCGTCAAAGTTATTTTCACACTGATCGGCGTTGCCGTTGGATGCGCGTCCTCCCTTCTGATTGCCCTGCAGCATCTGAAATATCTGGACCGGAACACTGATCCGAAGGTTGTTGAATAAGAGTTTTTCCTTCATTTTCATTTGTTTGAAAAAATCGTCTTCCCCGAAACAACGGGGAGGACGATTTTTTCAAAAAAGATTTTTCGCTTAAACTTCGCTTTAAGTTCGCCCGTTACACTGTAGCCAAACAACAGAAAAGAGGTAACCACCATGAAAAAATACAAAATCTTCGCATTGACCCTTGCAGCCGCCCTGTGCGCGAGCGCCGCAGGCTGCGCAGCATCCGAAAAAACCGCGACGACCGAAAGCGCCGTCGCCTCCACCGCGGCGTCCCCCGCCGCAGACGCGGCGACAGGGAGCGCCGACGTATCGACAAGCGAACCCGCCGACAAATCCGAAGCCGAACCGGCGGAGGAGACCACCGCCGAGGACGGCGTGTATATTGCGGCGCCCGCCGTTTCGGGCGGGATCCTTGACACCGCAGACGTCTTTACGAACCGGGACCTCCGGCAGGACGCGGACCTGGCCGACGCAAAAACGATCGACGTCAGAAACGACGCCACCGAGACCGTTACCGAAGAAGGCGTCTACGTACTGAAAGGCACGGCGACCAACTTCACCCTGAAGGTCGATGCGGGCAGTGAAGCCAAGGTCCAGATCGTGCTGGACGGCGTATCCATAACAAACGAATCATCACCCGCGATCTTCGTATTGAGCGCAGACAAATGTTTCATTACCACGACAGACAGCGAAAACACACTGAAAACCACCGGAGCGTTCACAAAAACCGACGACGTGAGCACCGACGCCGTGATCTTTTCCAAAGACGACCTGGTCTTTGCGGGCACGGGGACGCTGACCGTCAGCTCCTCCGACAACGGGATCTCCGGAAAGGATAAGATCAAATTCACAGGCGGCAGCTACTCCGTCACCGCCGGCAGCGACGGCATCGAAGCCAACGACGGCATCGCCATCGCAGACGGCAGCTTTATCGTCAGCGCAGGCGCGGACGCCCTGCACGCCGAAAACGACGAAGACGAAACGCTGGGCTGGATCTGGATCGCGGGCGGAACGCTGACGCTGAACGCTTCCAGCGACGCCGTACACGCCACGACCGTGGTCGAGATCGACGGCGGCGCCCTGAAAGCGACCGGCGGCGAAGGCATCGAAGGGACCTATATCCAGCTCAACGGCGGCGATATCGGGATCGTTGCCTCCGACGACGGCATCAACGCAGGCGCCAAAAGCGGCGCGTATAAGGTCATGATCGAGATCACCGGCGGCAGCGTCACCGTCAGCGTCGGGCAGGGCGACACAGACGCGATCGACTCCAACGGCGATATCCGCATCACAGGCGGCACCATTGACGTCACGGCAAGCATGTCCTCCTTTGATTACGACGGCACGGCAGAGTTTACAGGCGGTACGCTCATCATCAACGGAGAACAGGTCGACGCGATCCCGCAGTCCATGATGGGCGGCGGCATGGGCGGCGGAAACCAGCCCGGCAACGGCAATATGCCCGGCGACGGCAATATGCCCGGCGGCCGCGGCTTCAACGGCGGCAGCCAGCCCGGCGACTCCGGTAATTCCGGGTTTAACGCAGCAGGCGGCACGGAAGTGTGACGCCATAAGCCGAAAACGAACAGCACACAAACGAAAAGCCGGGACGCATCAAAACGATGCGCCCCGGCAATTTTTCTGCAATTATATTCAAATTCAGTTTCGGTTCTGCTTACAGCGCGTATCAGGAATGTCCCGCTGTTCTGCCGATATGCACAAGAACTGTTTAATTCCTTTGTATAAAAAGCAGAAAAGGACCGAACCGCTGTCATTCTTGCAACATACGGGGGACAAAACACAGTTTTTGTGGTATACTGTCAACAGAAGAATACAGTGGTCGTTTAAAGAAAGAAGCAGAGGTAAAGGTATGGACTATGTTAAACTTGCGGAAGAAATAGCAACTCGCGCGCATCGCGGGCAGACGGACAAAGGCGGAAATCCCTATATCCTGCACCCGGCGACCGTTGCATCGTTCGTTGATACGCCGTGCGAAAAAACCGTCGCATGGCTGCATGACGTCGTGGAAGATACGCCCACTACGCTTACCGATCTGACAAACTACGGATTTCCGCAGCAGATCGTCTCCGCAATAGACGCCATTACCAGGCGGGACGGCGAAGACAGACAAACGTACCTGGACAGAGTAAAAAACAACGGGATCGCAAGGACGGTAAAAATCGCCGACCTGAAACACAACTCGGACTTATCCAGGATCAGTCAAAACAGGCCGCTGACCGCGAACGATCATGCAAGAGTTGAAAAATACCGGGAAGAAATAAAGTTTCTCGAAGAATAACGGACGTTTTTCTGACTGCGCTGATCACGAACCCCCGAATATTACCGGAAGTGTAAAAAACATTTCCGGTTTTATTATTTTTTCTGCACTTAAACTTCGCTTAAAGTTGGTCCTTTATACTTTGAATCAAAGGAGGCGAGGACGATGCGCATACAAACCAGCTTTGCACGCACGGAGATGAAGTTTCTGCTCTCTGAGCAACAGTTGAAAACCATGGAAGACCTGATGAAAGAAAAATGCCAGTGGGACGCCTACCCGATCTCCACGATCAGCAGCATTTATTACGATACGCCGGACTGCCGGCTGGTGCGGCGCTCCATTGAAAAGCCTATGTACAAGGAAAAGCTTCGGCTCCGGGTCTACGGGACGCCCAACGAAAACAGCGCCGCCTTTGTGGAGATCAAAAAGAAATATGATTCGGTGGTTTACAAACGCCGCACGGCGCTGAACATTACCGACGCCATGGCTTGGCTCGCCGGGAACACTTCGCACCGGGACAGCCAGATCGAGCGGGAGATCACGCAGTTCCTGTCCTTTTACGGGGATCTTCGCCCCACCGCAATGATCGCCTACGACCGGGACAGCTTCCTGTCCAAAGACGACTGCGATCTGCGCGTCACCTTTGACAAAAATCCCCGGGCGCGGATCACGGACCTGACGCTGCTCGCCGGCGATTACGGCAGGCTGCTGCTGCCGGACGGGCAGGCGATCATGGAGGTCAAATCCCACACCGGGCTGCCGCTCTGGCTGACGAAAGCGCTCAGCGAAAACCGCATCTACAAAACCGGCTTTTCCAAATACGGCGCCGCCTACAGTACCATGATCCTGCCGCGCACGTTCGGCCGCCGCCTGACCGACGGCAACGCAGCCGCAGCATATGACAAGAATTTTACGAACGGAGGAAGAATTTATGCTTAACGATCTTTTCAGCGGACTTTTTGATACGGACGCCACCAACGTGATCTCCGTAAAAAACTTTATCCTGTGCATCGCCGTCTCTCTGGCTCTGGGCATGCTGCTGGCGCTGGCCAGCACCTTCCGCGCCCGCGACAAAAAGAGCCTGACGCTGGCGATCGCCCTTCTGCCCGCGGTGGTGACCGTGGTGATCATGCTGGTCAACGGCAACATCGGCGCAGGCGTGGCGGTGGCGGGCGCGTTCAGTCTGGTGCGGTTCCGCTCCGCCCCCGGCAGCGCGAAGGAGATCGTTTCCATCTTTATCGCCATGGGCGTGGGCCTGATCGCCGGCATGGGCTACCTGGCGTACGCCGCGCTGTTCACCTTTATTATGGCGGCGCTGATGCTGCTGCTGAACAACTCCCGCTTCGGCGAAAACAACCGCGTCACCCTTGACCGCACGTTGAAGATCACCGTCCCGGAGGACCTGAACCTCACCGACGCGTTCGACGACGCCTTTGAACAGTACACCTCCTATTTCCGCCGCACAAAAATAAAGACCGCCAACATGGGCAGCCTTTTTAAGCTGACGTACGATCTCACCCTGAAAAACGCGGACGCGGAGAAGGCGCTGATCGACGCGCTGCGCACGCGCAACGGGAACCTGGAGATCCAGCTCACCGAAAAAGCGGACGCGCACAACGAACTTTGATTTTTTCCTTTCCTTTCTTCTCCTCTATATACCGTCGGCGGCAGGTTTGCGAAAGCAGCCTGCCGCCGGTGGTTATTTCGTGGTATGTTTTACGAAAAGAAAACGCCCTTCACAAAGATCTCGATCCCGATGCCGATCAGGATCACGCCGCCGAGGATCGCCGCTTTCTGCCGCAGGTGTTCGCCCGCTTTTTTCCCGATGATCAGCCCCACGGCACAGATCCCGAAGGTCACGACGCCGATGATCAGCGCCTGGATCACTGCCGGCAGCCAGCCGAACTCCGCGATCGTGAACCCCACGGACAGGGCGTCGATGGAGGTGGCAAGCCCCTGCAAAACCAGCGTTTTTCCGGTCAGCTCCGGCGGCGCCTCCTCCTTTTTCCGCAGACCCTCCCAAAGCATCTGCCCGCCGATATACAGCAGCAGCGCCAGCGCGATCCACGGAATAAAACGGGAAAAGGCAGAAAAGGTCTCCGCCGCCGCGTGGACGAAAAACCAGCCGATCAGCGGCATCGCGGTCTGGAACAGCGCGAAGGTGCCGGCGATCAGCACGCGGCGGCTGCGCCCGAGATCGGGGTGCCGCAGCCCGTTTGCCACCGACACCGAAAAGGCGTCCATGGCAAGCCCCACGCCGAACAGAATACTGTTGATAAAAAACATGGCGTCAAGCGCCATTCTGCCGCCTCCCTGTCCCTGTAAACGGAATTTCATCTTTGATCTTTTATTATTTTATAAGCTGTCCGCCAGCAGCCGCTGCGTATAGGGATGCTGCGGGTTTTGGAAGACGCTGCCGATCTCCCCCTGCTCCACGATCCTGCCGTCCTTCATGACCAGTACCCGGTCGCACAGCCGCGCCACAACGCCGAGGTCGTGGGAAATGAACAGCATACTCAGCTCCAGCTTCTGCCGCAGCGACCGCAAAAGGGAAAGCACCTGCGCCTGCACCGTAACGTCAAGGGCGGAGACGGGCTCATCCGCCAGCAAAAGCGTTGGCTCCGCCAGCAGCGCCGCAGCGATGCACACCCGCTGCCGCTGCCCGCCCGAAAGCTGCGCGGGCTGCCTTGAGAGGCATTCCGGATCCATGCCCGTCAGCGCCAGCATTTCGAGGATCTTTGCCTCCCGTCCGGCCGCCGGGACCTTGGCGAGCTTCAGCGGTTCCTCCAGGATCCTGCGTACGGAAAACGCCGGGTTCAGGGCGGAAGCGGGGTCCTGAAAGATCATCTGCGGCGGCGCACCCGGCCGGTCCGGCGGGGGCATGATGCGCACCGTGCCCGCGCTCGGGGGCTGCAGCCCCAATATCAGACGGCAGAGCGTCGTTTTGCCGGTGCCGGACTCGCCCACCAGGCCCAGGATCTCCCCGCGGTACAGCGTAAAGCTGACGTCATGGAGCACCTCTTGTTCTTTGCCCCTGCCGCCGAACACGTTTTTTTCACGGTAACCGCCGGAGAGGCCGCAGACTTCCAAAACAGGAGCGGTATTCATGGAGATCTCCTTTTACGAATCAGGCAAAGAACGCCAGACACGCCTTATACGCCGCCCAGACGTCCAGCTTTGCCGTCACTTCAAACGGCGCGTGCATGGACAGGACCGGCACGCCCACGTCCACAACGTCCACGTTCATGCCCGCCACGAAGCGCGCGACCGTCCCGCCGCCGCCGGCGTCCACCTTGCCCAGCTCTCCGGTCTGCCAGCAGACGCCGGCGTCGTCAAACAGCCGCCGCACCTCGGCAAGCAGCTCGGCGCCGGCGTCCGAGGAGCCGCCCTTGCCTCTTGAACCGGTATACTTTGTAACAACGACGCCCCGGTTGATATAAGAGACGTTCTGCTTTTCAAACACACCCGGATAAATGGGATCAAACGCCGCGTTCACGTCCGCGGACAGACAGCAGGAGCGGGAAAGCACCTCGCCGCCGCTCAGCCCCTCGGACCGCGCCAGCGCCTCGATGAAGAACCGGAGATAGTCGGAATTGAGGCCCGTGTTGCCCTCGCTGCCGATCTCTTCCTTATCCGTCAGCACGCAGACGCCGGTTTTTTCCGGCTCCTCGGTATCCAGCAGCGCCATGAGCGCCGGATAGGCGCACACGCGGTCGTCCTGCCCGTAGGCGCCGATCATGGAGCGGTCAAAACCGATATCGCAGGCGGAAAACGCCGGCACGATCTCCAGCTCCGCGCTGAGGAAATCCGCCTCCGTGATGCCGTAGCTGCGGTTGAGCAGGTCAAGAATGTGGAGTTTGATATTATCCGCGGCGTCGCTGCGGTCAAAGGGACGCGACCCCACAAGGATGTTCAGGTCCTCCCCTTCCACACCGGTGGCAAGGGGCTTTTTCATCTGCTCCCCCGCCAGGTGCGGCAGCAGATCCGTGATCACGAACTTCGGATCCTCCGGATTTTCGCCCAGGCGTACCCGCACCGCGGAGCCGTCCTTTTTGACCACCACGCCGTGCAGGGCAAGCGGGATCGCGGTCCACTGGTACTTTTTGATGCCGCCGTAATAGTGCGTTTTGAAAAACGCCTCCCCTGCGTCCTCGTACAGCGGGTTGGGTTTCAGATCCAGCCGCGGGGAATCGATATGCGCCGCCACGATCCTGGCGCCTTCGCCGAGGCCCAGCGCGCCGATCACCGCCAGCACGACCGCTTTGCCGCGGTTGTTGTAATACACCTTGCTGCCCGCTGGATAGTACGCGCCCGGCTCGTATTCGCGGAAACCGTTGGCGCGCGCCAGCGCGATCGCCTCCTCCACCGCCTCGCGTTCCGTTTTGGCGGCGTCGAGGAAATCCTTGTACCCCTCGCAAAAGCTGTCCGCCTGCGCGATCGCCTCGTCGTCCATGACGGCCGCCGCATGCGCGGGTTTGTAAAACAACTCCTTTTTGCGTTCCTCCGTAGTGATGACGTTTTCTTCCATAACAACCTCCATAAAATTAAAAGTTACAAAGTAAAAAAGATACAAAGTTACAAATAAGGGCGGGCTCCGCCCGGCACCCGATCATAAATGCATCCGGAAGCCTTCACCCATGGGGGGAAGGTGCCCCGCAGGGGCGGATGAGGGGCATAATATCGCGCCGTCAGGCGCGGACCGAACCCCTTCTCCGTTTCTGTTTTATCCTTTTTTGTAAAGACCGCCCGACACCCGATCATAGATGAAGGTCCGTACAAAAATGAAACGCACTGTCATCAACGCCGCTAAAGCGGCGTTCCGCATTTGTTACTTTCCTACTTTCTTACTTTGATACTTTCAAAATGTTTTCTGCTTTTCCTTCAAGCTCTGCCAAATCGTCGTTTTCAATGATCAGGTCCGCGGCGTCGGAAAGCGCGTCCTCCTGCGCCTGCGCGCGGATCCGGCGCAAAGCCGCCTCTTGAGAGATCCCGTCGCGCTGCATGATCCGCCGGACGCGCTCCGCTTCGGGCGCCGTCACCTTCACGGTCAGGTCGCAGATGTGACTGAGCCCGGAGGTAAACAGCAGCGGCGCGTCGATCAGAACGGTTTTGCCGGCTTCGAGCAAAGGCGCCATGCGTTCTTTGACGATCCCGACAATGGCAGGATGCGTGATGGCGCTGAGCGTTTTTGAAGTTTCGGCGTCGGCAAACGCCCTTTGCGCCAACAGGGCGCGGTCAAGGGAGCCGTCGGGGCGCAGGATATCCGCGCCGAACGCCGCCTGCAGCCGCGGCAGCACCGGCGAGCCGGGCTGCACGATCTCACGGGCGACGGCGTCGGTATCGATCCAGACGCAACCCATGTCCCGCAGGCGCTCGCAGACGGTGCTTTTGCCGCTGCCGCTGCCGCCGCAGACCCCGATCACGCGGCCGACGCCCGGCATTTCGGCGAACGTAAAGCCCGCCGCCCGGTACAGCCGGTTGCACACACCGAGCCCGATCCCCACAGGTTCCGGCGCCCGGGCGAACACCCGTTTCGCGCCGTCGGCGTCCAGCTCCCGCAGCGCGTCGAACAGCCGCCGGGTCTGGGTCAGGGGGTCCGCCCGCCGTCCCATGGTCACACAGGGAAGCGGCATCACCGGGGCCTCCTCCTCAAAACAGAGGACGTGGTCCGCATCATCCGGATGCGCGTTTACATACGTAAGAAACGCCGTCAGGCCGCCCTTGATCACGGTCAGCTTCGCGTTGGGGGCGTAATGCTTATATTTCATGCCCGGCGACGCCGCAGCCTGCCCGTCCTGCAGGGGGGAGAGCACGGCCGGGTCGATCTCCACCGTTTTGCCGAGCACTTCTTCGAGCTGTTCGCGGGTGATCACGCCCGGGCGAAGAAGGCGCGGCGTTTCGCCCGCCAGCGTCACCACCGTGGATTCGATACCGAACCCACAGGGGCCGCCGTCCACGATGGCGGCGACGCGGCCGGTCAAATCGTCGATCACATGCTGCGCCTCCGTAGGGCTCGGAAAGCCCGAGAGGTTGGCGCTGGGCGCCGCCAGCGGCAGCCCCGCCGCGCGGATGATCGCCGCCGCCACAGGATGGGACGGAAACCGCACGGCAACGGTATCGAGCCCCGCGCTTACCACTGCCGGGACGGTATCCTTTTTGGGCAGAATGACCGTCAGCGGCCCCGGCCAGAACGCCTTTGCAAGCTTATACGCGTCTTCGGGGATCCGCCCGGCGACCGTCGGCAGCATTTCGAGGTCCGAGATATGGACGATCAGCGGGTTATCCTGCGGCCTGCCCTTGGCTTCAAAGATCTTTTTAACGGCGTCCGCCGAAAAGGCGCTGCCGGCGAGCCCGTAAACGGTCTCGGTGGGGATCGCCGCCACTTCTCCCTGTCTGAGCAGCGACGCGACGCGTTCGATCGCAGCCGGGCAGGCGGCGGGGTCGGTGATCTGGTAGAATTCGGTTTTCATCATCATGGTTCCTGTTTTTATCCTTCTTTTGCCGCAAGCAGCAGCTTTGTATAGGGGTGCTGCGGCGACTGGAAAACAACTTGGGTTTCGCCCGTCTCCACGATCTCCCCTTTTTGCATGACGGCGACGCCCGGGCAGATCTTTCTGACCACCCCGAGGTCGTGGGAGATAAACAGCATGGCGATATGCTGCGTTTCGTTCAGCGTTTTCAGCAGGTTCAGGATCTGCGCCTGCACGGTCACGTCAAGGGCGGTGGTGGGTTCGTCCAGGATCAGCAGCCGCGGCCCGGCTGCGATCGCCGCCGCGATCATCGCCCGCTGCAGCATCCCGCCGGAGAGCATATGGGGGTACGCACGGTAAACGGCTCCCGGCTCCGGCAGTCCCGCCATTGCCAGCGCCTCCAGCGCCCGCGCTTTCCGCTCGGCGGCGGACATGGACGCATGGATCCGCAGCGTCTCCTCCACCTGTCTGCCCACGCGCATCAGCGGGTCCATGGCGGAGAGCGGCTCCTGGAACACCATGCCGATTTCGCTGCCGAGATATTTCCGGCGCTCTTTATCGGACACCGCCGTCAGATCCGCGCCGTCGAACAGGACCTGCCCCGTCACGGCGGCGTCTGCGGGCAGCAGCCCCATGATCGCGCGGGCGGCCGCGCTTTTTCCGCTGCCGGACTCGCCCACAAGCCCCAGGATCTCACCGTCGTCCAGAGAAAACGAAACGTCCCGTACCGCCGGTTCGCTTTTTTCGTCATACCGGACACACAGGGACCGGACCTCAAGAAGCATTGTTCTTCCTCCGCGCCGCCGAAAAAAGCCGGCGGCAGTTTTTATACGATCTCATCATTCATCAGCCGGCCGCACCGAAAACATCGCGTCGTTCGGGCGTCAGGTATGCATCCGTCTCTGCAGCCCTTCGCCGAACAGCCCCACCGCAAACACCAGCAGCACGATCACGCCGCCGACACAAGCCGCGTACCAGGGCGCCGCCGCCAGCATCCCCTGCGCCTCGGACAGCATATAGCCGAGGGAGGCGTCCGGCGGGGTGACGCCGATACCGAGAAAGCTCATGCCCGCCTCCGCCAGCACGGCGTTGTTGAAGCCGATGGTCAGCGCAGGCAGGAGCGTTGGCAGCGTATTCGGCAGCAGCTGCACAAAAATGATCCTCGCACCCTTTGCGCCCATCAGCCGCGCGGAAAGCACGAAGGCGCGGTTGGAAGGCGACGCGAAGGCGGTGCGCATCAGCCGCGCGTACCCGGGGATAAACACGAGCCCCAGCGCCAGCACAAGGCTGCTCTCCTTTCCCGGCCCCAGAAGGCTGATCGCCAGCAGCGCCAGCAAAACGGCGGGGAACGCGGTCAGCGTATCGTTGAGCCGCATCAGCGCCGCGTCGGCGACGCCGCCGTAGTAGCCGGTCAGGGCGCCGGTCAGCGTCCCGAAAACGGCGCCGATCGCCACCGTTGCCGCCGCGACGAAAAAGGTGGTCCCCAGCCCCGCCAGCGCGCGGCTGAAGATATCCCTGCCGAACCGGTCGGTCCCGAACAGGTGCGTCAGCGACGGCGCCAGCAGCTTTTCCCCGGCCTGCATGGCGTTGGGGTCCTGCGGAGAAAACAGCGCGCCGAACACCGCAAGCGCCAGAAACGCCGCGATCAGTACGCCGCCCAAAATCAGGAACGGGTTTGATTTACGCGCTGCCACAAAACCACCCCTTTTTTGTAAAAGTTACAAAGTTAAAAAGATACAAAGTTACAAATGCGGGCGGGCTCCGCCCGGCACCCGATCATATGTGCTTCGCACGTGATACTTGCTTCGCAAATGATGTGCACCTTACGCCGCGTGATGTGTCCTGCGGACGTTACGGGCGTGTTCGATTACAGATGAGGGCCGGCGCGGGGGATCTGCTTTCTATCATCAACGCCGCGTAGCGCGGCGTTCCGATTTTTCAACTTTTATAACTTTCATAACTTTCCACTTTTTTACCCAAGTCTCTTATCCACCGCGTGGTTGATCAGTTCCGCCAGCGTGCCGGTCAATACGACCCAGAACGCCAGCAGGACCACGATCGTCTGGACCACCGGGTAATCCCGGTTCGCGACGGAGGAGACGAGGAACCTGCCGATCCCGGGGATCGCGAAGACCTGTTCCACAATGATCGCGGCGCCGATGATCTCCGCCATGGTCTGCCCCAGGAAGGTGACCGTGGGCAGCAGCACGTTTTTCAGCACGTGCCGCCGCAGGATCATCGTCGGGGACGCGCCTCGGGCGGCCGCCGCCAGCACGTATTCTTTCTGCATCTCCCCCGCGATATTCGAGCGTAGCAGGCGCACCGTCATCGCGATCCGGGGGACGGCGATACAGACGGCGGCGTAAAACAGATACCGCAGCGCCCCCGCCGGGTCGGCGGTGAGCGACGGAAAATCACCGGGCATAAACCGGTGCAGGAGGATCCCGAAGACCCACGACAGCAGCACGCCCAGCACGAAGGGCGGCAGCGCCATGCACAGCTGGTTGAAGGCGGTCCGGATCCCGTCGGCGACGTTTGAGCGGACCCTTGCGGACAACACCCCCAGCGGCAGCGAGAGCAGAGTGATCAAAACAAAACTGATACCCGTCAGCGCTGCCGTGGACGCAAGTTTGGGCGCCACCAGCTCCCATACCGGCTGCCGGTAGCTGTAAGACTCGCCCAGATCCCCGGTCAAAAAGCCCAGCAGCCACGAGCCGTACCGGACAAGAAACGGCCGGTCCAGCCCCAGCTCCTCCCGGAGCGCCTGCACCCTTTCAGGCGTGGCGGCAGTCCCCAGCAGCGTCTCGGCGGGATCGCCGGAGATGAGCTGGAACGCCATAAAGGTCAGAAATGAGACAAGGAGCACAGTGATCACCAGCATCCCGATCTTTTTTGCGGCATACTTCATCTCTGCGCCCCCTTTTATAACGTTGATATCGGTTTTTCAGGAAACCGCCGTATCCGCCCAATACAAAGACGCCGCGTCCAGCACGTACAGCGGGTAGAACTGCAGCCCGGCAAGCCCCTTGCGCACGGCGACCAGATCCGCCATATCCTGGATATATACGTTGGCGGCGTTTTCGGTCAGGTTCTTTTCCATCTGCAGGACCAGCGACGTATACGCGTCTTCGTCAAAGGTGTTCTGCGCCTGCTCGTATAGCGCGTCGAATTCGGCGTTGCTGTAATTTGTAAAGTTGTTGGAAGCTGTGGAATAAAATCTGCCCAGCAGCGCGTCCGCCGTCAGGTTGGAGGCGTCCACGCCGATGACCGTGCTCTGGAATTTGCGCCCGCCGTAAACGTCGCTCAGCCAGCTGCTCCATTCCACCGGCAGGATGGTGACGCGGATACCCACGGCCCCCAGCATCTCCGAAAGCACCTCGGCGGTATCCATATGCGGCTGATAGTTGGAGGGCACCGTGACCGTCATATCGAAGCCGTCCGGGTAGCCCGCTTCGGCGAGAAGCGCCTTCGCCTTTTCGGTATCCTGCGTATAATAATCCGTCAGGCTCCCGTCGAAATATCTGCCGAACGCCGGGAACATGGAGGACCCGAGCGGATGGCCGTAGCCGTCGAACGCCAGCTCCAGCACCGCCTGTTTATCCACGGCGTAACACAGCGCCTGCCGCACGCGCACGTCGTCAAAAGGCTTTTCGGCGTTGTTGAGGTACAGCGCCTGCACCAGGTTCATGGTGCCCTCTTCAATACGGAAATCCTTTTCGGAAAGCTGCGAAGTCTGCGTGGAGCCGAGATGGGAGACCAGATCCAGCGCGCCGCTCTGCAGCCCCAGCAGCAGGCCCTGCGCGTTTTCGATGACCTTATAGGTCACCCGGTCGAGTTTGGCGGGCGCGCCCCAGTAGTCCGCGAACCGCTCCAGCACGATGCTGTCCTGCGCCGTACGCGAGACGAACCGGAAGGGCCCGGTCCCCACGGGCGCGGTATCCTGTTTATCGTAGTTTTCGGGCAGGATCGCCAGCGTCATATAGGCGAGAAAGTCGCTGTCGGGCTGTTCCAAAGTGACCGTCAGCCGGTTGTCTTCCGCCGTCATATCCGCAATAACAGAAAGCGCCGGGATCAGCGGTTCTCCCGCGGAATCGTCGGCGTTGCGGTTGATGGAATACAGCACGTCCTGCATCGTGACCGCTTCGCCGTTGTGGAATTTTACGCCGTCGCGCAGCGTAAACGTGTAGCTGCCGCCGTCTTCGGCGACGTTGACTTCGGAAGCGATTGCAGGGATCAGATTCCCGTCTTTATCGGGCTTGACAAGCCCTTCAAATACGTTGAACATGACTTCTTTGGTTCCTGCCGCCACTGCCTTATGGGGGTCAAGACTTTCGTCAAGGTCCTGCGCGATGCCAACAGTGATCTCATTGGCTGCCGCGCGGTCGCTGCCTGTCGGTGTGTCTTTGCCGGTAGGGCCGTTATTCGTCTTGCCGCCGCAGGCGGTCAGCAGACTGCAACCCAGACACAAAACAAGCAGCAAAGCCAGAATTTTCTTTTTCATGTGTATTCTCCTTTCATCACTGCCCCTTTTCGGGGTCAATGTGCGTTGCAAAAAGAAAAAAGAGTATTCGGTTTTCTGCCGTCTTCTATTATATCCCATCCGGCGGCAAGATGCAAGCGTTTTTTCTTTTACCCTTGCATTGTGCACCGGCATATGCTATACTTTTTTTATATTTACTTTCCGACCTGTACAAATATGCGGGAGGATCGACATTTCCGCGAAGAAGAGCGATTGCTGAAAATGAAAGGATACCGGTTTTGAATACGCAGAAAACTAAAAAACCGCCCGTACGTGCAAACAGCGGCGCGGTGGATAAAGGAAAAAAGGGCGCCGCAAACAAGGCGGCCGGCAACGCAGAAAAGGCGGCCAACAATAAGAATACGCGGCCGGACCGGCGCAACCCCGTCGGATTGCCGGCGCAGAAGGAACCGCTTTCGCAGAACAGAAAGACCGCGCTGCTGTGCGCCGGGGCGTTTCTGTTCACGTTGGCGGTCACGCTGACGGTCCTTGCGCTGAAAAAGGTGTTCCCCTTCGGGGAGAAAAGCCTGTTCTTCTCCGATATGTCGGTGGAATACCTGCCGTTTTTCTCGGAATTCTACGATAAGATCCGTTCCGGTGACGCGCTGTCGTTCTCGTGGGCGACGGCCCTCGGCGGCAATTATTGGGGCACCTTTGCGTTTTACGCCGCCTCGCCCCTCAATTACCTGCTTCTTCTGTTCAGCCGCACGGCGCTCCCCTACGCGTTCTGCGGCATGATCGTGTTCAAGCAGGCGCTCGCCGCGGCGTCGATGACGCTGTTCCTCTCCGTGCGCAGACAGGGGAAAACGGATATCTTCGCGCTGTTCTGCGGCGTGCTTTACGCCTACTGCGGCTGGTTTACCGCTTACTATTTCAATACGATCTGGCTGGACGCGTTTTACCTGCTGCCGCTGCTGGCGCTCGGGATCGAACGGCTGGCCGACCGGGGCTGTGTACGCCTGTATATCCCCGTTCTGATGCTGACCGTTTTTTCCAACTTCTACTTCGGGATCCTGTGCTGCGCGTTCTGCGTGATTTACTTTTTCTTTTATCTGGGCGTTTCCCGAACGGGAAAAAGGCGCCCTGCCAAAACCGGCGAAGCGCCGTCCGCAGACGCCTCGGCGGACGCGGAAACGGACGCGCAGACCGCCGCCTGCCCGCCCGCCGGAAGGACGCCGTTTTTCCGGTCGGTCCCCTTTCAGAGGACGCTGCTGTTCGCAGGCGCCTCCGTTTTCTCCGCGCTTATGCTGGCGTTCTTCCTGGTCCCGCTGTTTTTGCTGCTGCGTTCCAACGATTCGCTGGAGGAATCCTTCTCCTGCGCGTCCTGGTTCCGGAACATCCCGGAGCAGGTCGCCGCGCTCTTCACCCAGCACACCGGCTCCGGAAGCGGCTACGCAAACTACGCCAATATCTACGCCGGGATCCTGCCGCTGTGCGCGCTGCCGCAGTTTTTCCTGCGCAAACGCTTCTCTTTGCGCGAAAAGCTGATCTCCGGCGCGGTTTTGCTGCTGTTTGTGCTGAGCTTCAATATCCCGCTTCTCGACTATATCTGGCACGGGTTCCGCTATCCCACGGCGATCCCGTTCCGGGAATCTTTGTTTTTCTCTTTCTTCCTCCTGCTGCTGGCGCACCGCGGGCTGTCGCAAACCGGACGGTTTGAGATGAAAAGCTGCCTTGCCGCCTGGGGGGCGGGCGCCGCGGTCCTCGCCTGCGGGATCGTCTATTATATCGGAGCGAAAACCGACGGGACGATCGGCCTGCTCGCCGTTATCTCCACCGGAGTGCTGCTGATCGGGCTCCCGCTGTTTCTGAAGGTATTCTCCGGCAGTCCGAGACGCGCAGAAAAGGCACTGATCGGCGTATGGCTCGCTTTGCTCATCGCGTTTGACGCGGGCGGCTCCATGTATGCGCACATCGGCGACAACCTCAGCAGCGACCACACGAGGCAGTCTGCGGACTATACCGCCATACGGGCGCTGATCGACCGGGCGGACGATACCACCCCGTTCTACCGCAGCGAGCTCCGTTCGCCCTCCGGCGTCAACAACGGCGCGTACTACGGATTCCGCGGCGTGGCGCAGGCCTCCTCCGCCGAAGATACCCGTATTCTGCAGCTTCTGCGCCTGCTGGGCAACGACTCCAACCGGTACAACGAGACCCAGTATTTTTACCAGACCCCCCTTTTCGACGCCATGATGGGGGTGAAATACCTGTACGAATACACGTCACTCTCCGAAGAAGGGAGCGCGGACCAGCTCTATCCGAGAACGCCGCCCGAAGGATACACGCGCATCGGCGAGAACGAACGGTTTTTCTCCTTCCGGTTCTCCGAGGCGCTGCCCCTTGGGTACGCGGTCAGCAGCGACCTTGTCAACTGGCAGCCGGAGGAAATGCAGGCGCCCCAGAACCAGGAATCGTTTTTCCGTCTGGCGGCGGGCGCCGACCCGCTGCTCCGGACCTGTGACCTGAGCGTCTCCGGCGACGAAAACGGGATCGTTGTTGAGAAAAAAGACGGGCACTATACCTTTGACGCGTCAAACACGAAAGGGCGGCGGTTGTGGCTGGATTGTACGGCGACCGCCAAACAGGACGGGGCGCTTTACCTGTGCGTGGAGACCGTACCGGAGATCGAACACACGAACCGGCTGTATTTCAAAAAGAACGGGACCGACAACGCCGTTGAGCTTCCGTATTATTACAGCGCCATCACAACGCTGCTGGCGGACGCGAAAGCCGGCGAAAAGTACACCGTTTATTTCGACACGAATAACGCCGAAGCGGGCGAATTCAACATTCAGTTTTTCCAGGTGGATACCGCAGCGCTGAAGGAAGCGTGCAGCACAATCCGCAGCAACGGGACCTGGTTGCTGACGGAGGCCGGTTCCTCCGTCCTGAAGGGAGATATCACCGTAAAAGGCGAAAATCGCCTGTTTATGACCACGATCCCCGCCAACGACGGCTGGGAGATCAAAGTGGACGGCGCCCTTCTCGGCCGGGAACAAATCGTGGAAATCGGCGGGGCGTTTATCGCCTTCCCGATTGAAGCGGGAAAACACGAAATTGAAATGAGGTTCCGCCTGCCGGGCGTCTTTGCGGGAGGCGCCGTCAGCCTCTTTTCCCTTGCCGCAGGCGCCGTTTATCTCTTTGTGATCAGGCGGCGGAAAAATTCAAACGGGCTCAACGCGTAAACGCCGAGCCCATTTGATTCCGGACTTTGTTTATTTGCCCAACAGGGCGACAAACAGCACCGTCAGCACACTGCCTGCCATGAGCACGGCGAGAACGATCGCGGTGATTTTTACAAACTTTTTATTCATACCTCTTTTTTCGCGCCGCCGGACAGCCGGCCGGCGCGTTTCTCCTTTCGTCCTTACAGCCCTAACAGGGACATGGCATCCGCCTTGTAGCGCTCGGTCTGCGCCTCGGCTGCGGCGGCGTTTTCGCCCTGTACCATGGTGTAGATCTTGATCTTCGGCTCCGTGCCGGCGGGACGCACGATGATCTCGTCCTTATTCACGGTGCGCAGAATGATCACGTTCGACTTCGGCAGGCCAGTGGGGGTCTCTTCACCGGTCTTCAGATCTTTGGTGACGCCGGTCCTGTAATCGGAGGCGGTGGCGACCGCGTTCCCGCCGATCTCAGCCGGAAGGTTCCCGCGCAGCGCGTCCATCATGCCCGCCATCTTCGCCATGCCGTCCGCACCCTCAAAGTAGAAGTTGAACAGCGAGTTTTTCCAGTACCCGTATTCGGCAAACAGCGCCTCAAGCGCGTCTACCAGCGTTTTGCCCTGCTTTTTGTAATACGCCGCCATCTCGCAGATGGTCATGGCGCCGTTGACGGCGTCCTTGTCGCGGGTGTGCATGCCCGAGAGGTAGCCGTAGCTCTCCTCAAAGCCCAGCTGGAAGCGCTCCGGCGTGCCCGCCTGCTCCAGCTCTGTCATCTTTTCGCCGATGTACTTGAAACCGGTCAGCACGTTCACGACCTCGGCGCCGTAGCTTTCGGCGATCGCCGTGGCCATTTCGGTGCTGACGATGGACTTGATGACCAGCGGCTTATCGGGCAGCGTCCCGTTCGCCTTTCTGCGGGAGAGGATATAGTGGGTCATCAGGCACCCCACGTCGTTGCCGGTGATCAGGCGGTACTCCCCGTCGTGCAGCACGGCGATGCCCACGCGGTCGCAGTCGGGGTCGGTAGCGAGCAGCAGGTCCGCGCCGCTGGCCTTGCTGAGCTTCATCGCCTCATTAAACGCCTCCCGGATCTCGGGGTTCGGATAGGGGCAGGTGGGGAAATTGCCGTCCGGCAGCTCCTGGCTCGGGACCACCTGTACGTTTTTGACGCCGATCTCGGCAAGGATACGGCGCACGGGCTTGTTGCCGGTGCCGTTAAGGGGCGTGTACAGGACCGAAAGGTCGGTATCCTTTACCGCTTCGGGGTCCACAAGGCAGGTCCTGACCAGCGCAAAATACGGGTCAAGGAAGCTGTCGGGCAGGACCGTGATCATGCCGTCCTTTACCGCCGCGTCAAAATCCGTCCGCTTCACGTCGGCAAACAGGTCGCAGGCGTTGATGTATTCCAGCGTCTTATTGGCGGCGGCGTCCGTCATCTGGTAGCCGCGGGCGTCGTAACACTTATAGCCGTTGTATTTGGAGGGATTGTGGCTGGCGGTGATCATGATGCCGGAGTCGCATTTGAGCGCCGTAACGGCGTAGGCGACGATGGGCGTGGGGATCAGCTCCGGAAACAGGTACGCCCGGATGCCGTTTGCCGCCAGCACCTCGGCGGAGATCCTCGCGAACAGGTCGGAATTGATGCGGGAGTCGTGCCCGATCACCACGGAGGGGTTTTGCACCGTATCGTTCAGGAAGTTTGCCAGCCCCTGCGTCGCGCGGGCAACCGTGTAGATATTCATCCGGTTGGTGCCGGCGCCCAGCACGCCGCGCAGCCCCCCGGTCCCGAAGGCAAGGTCCTGCCAGAAGCGGTCCTTGATCTCCTCCTCGTTGCCTTTCACGGCCTCCAGTTCCTGCAGCAGGGCGGGATCGGTCACCTTTTCGCACCACAGTTTGTAAAGCGCATGGATATCGTTCATTTTTCGTCTCTCCGGCGCGCCGGCTCTGCCGCTGCCGCGCCGTTTTCGCTCCTTTCTCCGGTTGTCGGGTTGCAGATCTTTTTCTATTACACTTTATTATACATAAACCGCATAGCTTTTACAAGCGGAAAACAAAAAAAATATCAATTTTTTATATCGCGTCTATGGGAATAATCGGATAAAACCGGTTGCTTTTTTCCGCTTCGCAAGGTATAATAATACGGTAAAACCGCCCCGCAGAAAATTTATACAGAAAGGAACCGGCGGGACCCGGCTGTTCCGCCGCAGGTAAAGCCAGCAGC
This sequence comes from Clostridia bacterium, assembly GCA_017430145.1. Lineage (GTDB taxonomy): Bacteria > Bacillota > Clostridia > Oscillospirales > Acutalibacteraceae > RUG806. Next base: position 137 of record JAFRNP010000170.1, on the reverse strand, counting down.
TTAAGGCAACACCGCACAATTCGCGGCGCACGCCTTGCTTGATCTTTATTCCGTCATCCTGCACAGATTTTCCTTGCCAACCGCCAGGTTGACGGCGTCAAATCTGTACAATCTGACGAAAAAATCTACTGCGCAAT
>JAFRNP010000022.1 GCA_017430145.1 Clostridia bacterium | reverse complement strand
GGTATTCTGGAAACGCTGGAAGCGGGTACGGACACGGTATGCGAATCTGCGAAAACTTGGTGTTGAACACGACCAGGCGAGAGCATACTCGAACACAAGAAAAGGCTACTGGCAAATTGCCGGCAGCCAAATTCTTGCAACCACACTGACCAATCAGAGATTGGAAAAGGATGGTTTCGTATTCTTTTCTACCTATTACAGGTCTGTTAAGGTGTAAACAAGGGAGGAGCCGTGTACCAGACCGGTACGCACGGTTCTGCGGGAGGTCGGCTGCTCAACTAATGAGCAGCCTCCTACCCGATTTTCTTTGTATCAATGGCAACAACCGGTTTGCTTTAGTTGTTAGCCTTCAGATAGTTCATAACCACATAATACGTCTGGCCGTTATAGTTGAATTTGCCCCATTCCATGGAACCGTCCGCATCCTTTACGACCTCAATAACGTCTATCGTATCACCGTTATCCAGCTGAAGCGGGGTATCATAACCGACGCCGGGGCCTGTTCTTACGTTCAGGTGGCCGGTATCCGAGGAAACCGTATAGGAACCGGAACCGCTGCTGGTTGGGGCCTTTGTGGCGGATTCGGGCGCCTTCGTTTCAGTCTCGGGCGCCTTTGTAGCCGCCTCGGTCTGCTTCTCGGTGGCAGGCTCCACACCGGTCGTCACTTCGGCGCCGGTCGTAGTCTCGCCGTCGGCGGTCGTCGCCTCGTTGCTTTTTTTGATGCTCCACGGAATCAGTATGACCAGAAGCAGCGCGACGCAGACGATCACGACGTTGCGTACCTTTTTACGGGACACGGTCACAACGTCGTCAGGCCCGTCGGTCCGGGGGATCAAGGGCTCCGGCTGATCGGCGCGCGCGTCCGGCGGTTCGGGCTCCGAAGGCCCGATCGGCGCCGTCTGCCCGTCGTCGGGCTGCGTTTGGGGCTGCGCCTCTTTTTGCTTGTGCGTTTCTTCAGGTTCCGGCGCCGCGTCCATTTGTGCGTCGGCGTCTGCCTGTTCCTGCGGGGGCGTTATGTCCATGGAAGAGATAGGTGCGCGGCAGCGCGGGCAGACGCCCTGTGCGCCATCCAGCGGGAAGCCGCAGTAGCCGCAAAAGTTTGCCATAGATAATCGTCAACTCCTTGAGGGACGCCGTAAACGGGCTGCGCTGGTGTGCGCACAGCCCGTATGCGGCATACTGTTTCGGAAATTCGCTGTCCCTTCCCGAATGAAAGACAGACGAAAAGGGACGCGTTGCTTGATTTGGGGAATGCGGGCGATATCGGCCGCAGACCGGTTGTTAAGGGAAAAGCGCCGGGCCACGGTCGGTTTACGGGCTTATGTTTCCCTGTAAAGCCGCATCTGCCCTTATAAAATGCTTACGGCATCTCCCACAACGTATGGTCGGTGTGCAGCAGTTCATGCGCCCGGTGGCTCAGCGGCTTTTCGAGGTAATCCCGGTAGATCGCCGTGATGCTCGGGTTTTCATGCGAAAAACGCAGCGCCATGTTCGCGTCCTGCTTGTATAACACGTCCGCGCGTGCGGGGGCACACCATGCCTTGTCGTGGATCGGCTGCCCGCCGCCGCCGACGCAGCCGCCGGGACACGCCATGATCTCGACGAAATCATAGCTGACTTCGCCCGCCTTCAAAGCCTTCAGCAGCTTTTCGGCGTTGCCGAGCCCGTGGGCGACCGCGATCTTCAGCTCGGTCTCTCCCAGCGCGAAGGTGCATTCCTTCCAGCCGTCCATGCCGCGTACCGCTCTGAACGCGTCGGGGTCGGGGTTTTTGCCCATCACCAGCGCGTAGGCGGTCCTGAGCGCGGCCTCCATGACGCCGCCGGTGGCGCCGAAGATGTTGCCTGCGCCGCTGCCCACGCCAAGGGGCATGTCCAGCGCCCGGTCGGGGATCGCCGCCGGGTCGACCATATTCATCTGCAGCAGCCGCCCGCATTCGCGGGTGGTCAGCGAAATGTCCACGTCCGGGTCGCCGCAGGCGTCGTTAAGCGCCGGGATCGCGCACTCGTGCTTTTTCGCAAGGCACGGCATGATGGAGACGCAGAAGATCTTTTGCGGGTCAACGCCGAGGATCTCGGCATAGTAGCTCTTCGCCACGGCGCCGAACATCTGCTGGGGGCTCTTGGCGGTGGAGAGGTTCGGGACGAACTCCGGATAGTGCGCCTTTACAAAACGCACCCAGCCCGGGCAGCAGGAGGTGAACAGCGGCAGTGCCGCGCTGTCTTTGTGCTGCAGGCGGTCCAGGAATTCGCTGCCCTCCTCCATAATGGTCAGGTCCGCGGAGAAGTTGGTGTCGAAGACGTAATCGAAGCCCGCCAGCTTCAGGCCGCTGCACAGCCGTTCTACGGTGGCTTCTTCGGGAGACAGCCCGAAGGGCTCGCCCCAGGCGGTCCGGATCGCCGGCGCGATCTGGCAGACCGTGATCTTTTCGGGATCGTCGATGGCTGCCATCACCTTGTCCACGTCGTCGCGCTCATGCAGCGCGCCCACGGGACAGTGGGTGATGCACTGGCCGCACAGCGCGCATTTGGAATCCTCCAATTTATATACGCCGCGCACGTCCACGGTGGTGTTGCCGCCGGTATTGACCGTGTCCCAGACGCTGCTGGCCTGGATCTTGTCGCAGACCTGGATGCAGCGCATACACTTGATGCACTTGGAATAATCGCGCACCAGCGGGAAATCGCCCGCCTGTTTTTTTGTCGGGACGTTTCTGGGATAGGAGACCTCCCGGATGTTCAGCTCCTTTGCAAGGGTCTGCAGGGTGCAGTTGCCGCTGCGGATGCAGGTGGCGCATTCAAAGTTGTGCTCCGATAAGATCAGCTCCACATTTGTGCGGCGGGCCTGCCGGACCTTTTTGGAGTTGGTACGGATGACCATGCCCTCGGAAACGGGGGTGTTGCAGGCGGCGGCGAGTTTGTCGCAGCCCTCGATCTCCACCACGCACACGCGGCACGCGCCGATCTCGTTGATGCCTTCCCAGTAGCAGAGGGTGGGGATGTTCACGCCCGCCTGACGCGCCGCGTCAAGGATCCGGGTATTTTCAGGTACCTGTAAGGTTTTCCCGTCGATCGTTACGTTTACCATTTGTTCTCTCTGCCTCCTTTGAAGCATCCGTACCCGAAGTGGTCGCAGCTGAGGCATCTCGAAGATTCCCTGTGCGCCTCCTCGGCGGTCATGCAGTGTTCCATGAGCGCGAAGTCGCGGCTGCGCTCGGCGGCGGGACGCTCCGTCATGTTCACGCGGCCCATGGGCGCATGGTCGTCAAAGCGGACAGGCGGGAGCGTGATATCGGTGGTGATCTCGTGCTTAAAGCCGAGATATTCGTCGATGTTCGCGGCGGCCGTTTTGCCGCCGGCAATGGCGCGGATCACGGTGGCGGGGCCCGTTACGCAGTCGCCGCCGGAAAATACACCGTCAAAATCCTTTACGGCGCCGCTCTCGAGTGCGGCAATGCTGCCGCGTTTGAGCGGGATGCCGTATTCGCCGAACGCGCCGGAGTCGATGCTCTGGCCGACGGCGACCAGCACCAGGTCGCAGGCGAAAGTGAACGGGTCGCAGTCCGCGTTTTCGGGCGCGGGGCGGCCCCATTTGACCGGTCCCACGATCTGCGGCTGCAAAACGATGCCGGCGACCTTGCCGTCGGCGTCCTTTGTAATGGAAACCGGCGCGTGCAGCTCCAGGATCTCACAGCCGTCCGCCACGGCGCCCTCCACTTCCTCGGGAAGGGCGGTCATATCGGATTTGCGTCTGCGGTAGGCGACCGTCACGCGTTCGGCGCCGAGGCGCACCGCGCTGCGCGCCACGTCCATGGCGACGTTGCCGCCGCCGATCACCACGACCCGCTTGCCGGCGTAGTCGGGGAACTCGCCGTCGCCGATCGCACGAAGCATGTCCACGGCGGAAACGACGCCTTTCGCGTCCTCGCCCGGGATGCCGATTTTGCGGTCGGTATGCGCGCCGATGGCGATGTAAACGGCGTCAAAGTCGTTATGCAGGGACTTAACGGAAATATCCCTGCCTACGCTGACGCCGCACACGGTTTTGAATCCCGCCTTTTTCATGCCTTCGATCTCCCGGTCCAGCGCCTCTCTGGGCAGCCGGTAGCTGGGGATGCCGTAGCGCAGCATGCCGCCCAGCTGTTTGCGCTGCTCGTAAACGGTCACGTCGTGGCCCATGACCGAAAGGTAATACGCAGCCGTAAGGCCGGAGGGCCCGCCGCCGACGACGGCGACCTTTTTGCCGGTAGGCGCGGCGCGTTTGGGCGCGGGGATCTCCCCTTCCTGCTCGCAGGCGAAGCGCTTGAGGCCGCGGATGTTGATGGGCGCGTCCACCAGGGTGCGGCGGCAGCGCTCCTCGCACGGGTGCTCGCAGATGAGCCCGCAGGTGACGGGCAGGGGGTTGTCCTTTCGGATCAGGTTGACCGCGTCCGCATAGCGGCCGTCTTTGATCAGCGACACATAGCCCGGGATATCCACATGCGCGGGGCACAGCGCCACGCACGGTACCGGCTGGTTCTGGACGGCGAGGCAGCGCCCGTATCGGATGTGCGACTCCAGGTCCTCCCGGAACCCGGCGACGCATTTGAGCGCCATTCTTGCCGCTTCCTGCCCGATCGCGCAGTCTGCGGATTCAAAAATACTGCGGGCTGTCTGTTCGATCAGGTCCGGCGCCGAAGGGGAGGCTTCTCCCTTCAATACGCCGTCAAGCAGCGCCTCCAGCTTGCCCAGCCCTACGCGGCAGGGCGTGCACTTGCCGCAGGACTGCGCGTGGCACACCCGCAGGAAAGACGCCGCAAGGTCAACGGGGCATATTCCCGGCTGGTTTGCCCGGATCCGCCGTTCCATGTCCTGCAGCAGCGTTTCCACTGTTTCGGCGGCACGGTCCGGCGACACGATACTGAGTCTTGACATTCTTTTCTTCCTTTCAATAATACTCGAATACTCGAAAAAACCGTTTTCCTGATATTGCAATAATATCACACTGCCATAATACATGATAAAGGGGAAGTTTGTCAAGTTTTGCGCATGACGGTCCGGTTTCTTTCGCGAAGAACGGGAAGCGGCATGCAAAAAGGATAAATTTTTCTTGACAAACCCGAAAAAGCGTGTATACTTGAATTTAAGAATCATTCTCAAATTGGAGGCGGGCGTATGGCGCAGTACAACACGCGGCAAAAGGGACTTCTGCTTAACTGCCTGCGCAGGAACAGCGAGAGGGCAATGAGCGTTGAGGAGCTGACGGAGATGCTCTTTGCCGAAAGCGACACCCCGCCCGGGAAAAGCACGGTCTACCGGCTTGTCAGCCGGCTTGCCGAGGAGGGCGCGGTCCGGCGCTTTGAGGATCCCGAAACACGCAAGGCGAAATATCAGATCATCGACTCGGAGGCTTGCCACCATCATCTGCATCTGAAATGCGTCGCATGCGGGAAGCTGCTGCATATGGACCACGCCCAGAGCGAACGGATCATCGACGGGATCTTTGACGACAGCGATTTTACCGTTTCGCAGGAGGAAACGACGCTTTTCGGCGTCTGCGGCGAATGCCGGACGGCGGGCGGACGGAAATAACGCGGCGGACGCCAAAAAAGGCTTTTATCAACTTCTCTAATAAAAATACGGAGGCAAACATAATGAAAAAGAAGATTTTTCCGATTCTTTCCCTTCTGCTCACGGCGGTTTTGCTGTTTGCCGCCTGCGGCGGGAATGCGCCGCAGAAGGATCCGGACGGCAAGCTGAAGATCCTTTGCACGATCTTCCCGGAGTACGACTGGGTCCGGCAGATCCTCGGCGAACGGACGAATGAAGTGGATCTGGATTTCCTGCTGGATTCCGGTACGGACCTGCACTCCTTCCAGATGACTACCGACGACAAGATCGCGATCCTGAACAGCGACCTGTTCATCTATACGGGCGGCGAGTCCGACAAGTGGGTGGAAGACGTGCTGCGCGACGCGCCGGATCTGAAGACGCTGAACCTGCTGGAGGCGCTGGGCAGCAACGCGAAGGCGGAGGAAGCCCTTGAAGGCATGCAGGAAAACGAGGAAGAGGAAGAAGAGGAAGAGGAGATGGACGAGCACATCTGGCTGTCTCTGAAAAACGCCGCCATCCTGTCCGAAGCGATCGAGGGGAAGATAGCCGAACTTGACCCCGAAAACGCGTCGGTCTACGAGGAGAACCTGAAATCCTTTACCGCTTCCCTGGACGCGCTCGACAAGGAGTATCAGACGAGCGTGGACGGCGCGCAGTTCAAGAGCGTGATGTTCTGCGACCGCTTCCCGTTCCGGTACATGACCGAGGATTACGGCATTACGCCCTACGCGGCGTTCTCCGGCTGCTCCACCGAGAGCCAGGCGTCTGTGGAGACCCAGACCTTTTTGATCGAAAAACTCAATGAATTGGGGCTTCCCGCCGTGATCGTGACGGAAAGCTGCGACCAGTCGACGGCGAAGACCGTGGTAAACAGCAGCAACGATAAAGACCGTAAGATCGTCGTGATGGATTCCATGCAGTCGGTGACTGCACAGAAAGCGGAACAGGGCTGCAGCTACCTTGACACCATGACGGATAATTTAAAGCAGCTTCGGGTCGCGCTCGGGTATGCGGACGCCCAGTGACCGTGTAAAAAAGCAGCAGAAAGGAGCGATCCGGGCATGACCGTGCGGTATTTGTATCCCGCTTTGTGCGAAAACCGGATCGCATGGCAATCATATGGTACAACTGGAATGTAACGACGTCTGCCTCGGGTACGACGGCAAAACCGTCACTGAGCACCTGACGTTTTCGGTATCAAAAGGCGACTATTTATGTGTGGTCGGCGAAAACGGCGCCGGCAAAAGTACGCTGATCAAGGCGATTCTGGGGCTCAATCCCCCGATCTCCGGCTCGCTGAGCTTTCAGGGCCTGACCGCCCGGCAGGTGGGCTACCTGCCGCAGCATACGCCCGTGCAGCGGGATTTTCCCGCGAGCGTCGGGGAGATCGTGCAGTCGGGGTGCCTGGGCAAAAGCCGCCTGTTCTATTCGGCGGCGCAAAAAAGCGAGGCCGCGGCGCAGATGGAGCGGCTCGGGATCACCCACCTCAAAAACCGCTGTTACCGGGAGCTTTCGGGCGGGCAGCAGCAGCGCGTGCTGCTGGCGCGTGCGCTTTGCGCCGCCGAGGACCTGATCCTGCTGGACGAGCCGGTGGCGGGGCTGGACCCGAAGGTCACCAAAGAGATGTACGAGATCATCGCCGACCTGAACCGTTCCGGCGTGACGGTGATCATGGTGTCGCACGATATCGCGGCTGCGGTCAAATACGCCACGCATATCTTACATCTGAGCCATGAGCCGCTGTTTTTCGGTACCAAGACGGCATATCTTCAAACGCCTGTCGGCAGAAGCTTTGCCGATATCGGAGAGGAGGGCTGAGCCGTGGACGATATGACCGTATTTCAGATCCTTGCCTCCAAGTTCCAATACGATTTCGTGCGGGATGCGCTTTTGGTGGGCGTGCTGATCGCCCTGTGCGCGTCGCTCCTCGGCGTGACGCTGGTGCTCAAACGTTTTTCGTTTATCGGCGACGGGCTTTCACACGTGGCGTTCGGCGCCATGACGGTGGCGGCGGTGGTCGGGCTGAAAAGCAACGATATGCTGCTGATACTGCCGGTGACCATCATCGCGGCGCTGCTTCTGCTGGCTGCCGGGCGCAACCGGAAGATCATGGGGGACGCGAGCCTTGCCATGATCTCGGTCAGTGCGCTTGGTATCGGCTATCTGCTTATGAACCGGTTTTCAAAATCCGCAAACGTGAGCGGCGACGTGTGTACCACGCTTTTCGGGTCGACCTCCATTCTGAATCTGGAGGATTACGCGATCTGGCTTTGCATTTTTATGTCAGTCATCGTGGTCGGGGTGTTTATCCTGTTTTACAACAAGATCTTCGCCGTGACCTTCGACCCGGATTTTGCCACCGCCACAGGCACCAACGCCAACGCCTACAATATCATGATCGCCGTGATCACGGCGGTGATCATCGTGATGGCGATGAAGCTGGTGGGCTCGCTTCTGATCTCGGCGCTGGTTGTCTTCCCGGCGCTCTCCGCCATGCGGCTGTTCAGAAGTTTCAAGGGCGTGATCGTTTTTTCGGGCTGCCTCGGCGTGTTCTGTTCGGCGCTGGGTATCCTGATCTCCGTCGTGATCGGCTCGCCCATCGGCTCCACGATCGTGGTCGTCCAGCTTCTGGCGTTCATCGTCTGTTATATGATCGGATTTTTTACCAAATCGAAAGGATGATAATAAAAATGAAAAAATGGATCGCACTGCTTCTTTCCCTTACCCTTTTGTCCCTTGCCGCATGCGGCGGCAAACCCGCGGAGATCGTCGGTAACACCGACGAGACCGCAGCCGCCGGCGATACCCCGACGCAGCAAAGCGGCGAGGTCCTGACCGACGCGCAGGGCAACGTGGCCACGGTCGCCGGCGCGCCCGAGGACGGCGCGGTGGACTATAAAGAAAAATTTGAGCCGCTGGAGTACGCGGAGTACTGCAAGATCTTCTATGAATACCTCGACTTCCAGAACGAGCAGGTCCCGGCGTATGAGCAGACCACAAAATACGACGGCAAGGAGATGACGAAGGACGGGACCTTCGGCATTATCGAGGACGCCTTCAACAACAGGACCCGCTATTACGTCTGGGGCTATTCCGACAAGACGCGCTGCTGCTGCTACCAGTGGGAATTCGTTCCGAACGACGCCTCCGCCCTGCCGGAGCCCGGCTCCTATATCCAGGTAAAGGGGACCTTTGCCGCCTCCGCGGATGCGCTTGACAGCCGCTGGATCGAAAACGCCGACGTGACCGTGCAGCAGGCCTACACGCCGGACGCGGGGATCATGGACCTGACGCTTCTTAGCCCCACGCTCGTGTACGTACAGGTCGCCAATATGCTCAACCGCCCCGAAAGCTTCACCGGCAGGACCATGCGGATCTTCGGCCGCGCCTACGGTCCCGCCACGCTGCAGCACCCGTATTATGACGGCAGCTGGCAGCTGGACTTCACCTCCGACCAGCAGCCGGCGGCAGGCACCTACCTGACCCTGACGGGCACCTATGCCGATAAACTGCTGACCGTGACCGATTATATTTCGTATTAAGGAGCGCCCTATGAAAAAGAGTTCCGGCATTCTGCTCACGGCGCTGGGCGCCGCCCTGCCGCTGGGAACGGCGTGCGCCGTGCGCGCCGCCGCCATCAAAAAAACGCTTTCGGGCGAGCCGCCCGCGATCCGCTGGACGCCGGCGGATGAGGCAGCGTGCGCCGAACGTCTGTCAAAAATGGTGCAGATCCCCACGGTCTCCAAAAAACAGGAGGAGGATTATCCCGAGTTCCGCCGGTTCCAGGCGCTGCTGAAAGAGCTGTTCCCGAAGACCTTTGCCGCCGCGGAGGACCACGAGGTGGACGGCAACATCCTGCTGCGCATCCCGGGTACGGACCCGCAGCGGGGCGCGCTGCTGCTGATGGGGCACCAGGACGTGGTGCCCGCAGATCAGGAGGGCTGGACCGATGACCCGTTTTCGGGGATCATCCGCGACGGCAAGGTCTGGGGCCGCGGCGCCATGGACTGCAAAAGCACGCTTTGCTGCGTCTTTTCCGCCGTGGAAGCGCTGCTGGAAGAGGGCTTTACCTTCAAAGAGGACCTGTGGATCTTTTCCGCCCGCAACGAAGAGAACTCCGGCGGCGGCTCCGACGCCGCGGCGGATTGGCTCAAAGAACAGGGTGTACGCCTGAACGTGGTGATCGACGAGGGCGGCGCCGTGATCGGCGGTGTCATTCCGGGGCTCCCTGCCCCCTGCGCAGCCGTGGGACTGGTGGAAAAAGGCTTTGTCAACCTGAAATTCACGGCGAAGGGCAGCGGCGGCCACGCTTCCACCCCGCCCAAAAACTCACCGATCGCGCGCCTGTCAAAGTTCGTGACCGAGGTGGAAAAACGCAAACTCTTTTCAAAAGAGCTGGCGGCGCCCCTGCCGCAGATGTTTGCCGCCGTCGCGCCGTATCTTTCGTACCCGCTGCGGTTCGTGCTGGGGAACCTGTGGCTGTTCGGGGGGCTGACGAAAAATGCCCTCGGGCTGTTCTCCGATATGGCGACGGCGTTCGTCTCCACAACGGCGGCGTTCACGATGGCGTCGGGCAGCTCCGCGCCGAACGTATTGCCCGACAGCGCCGAAATGATCTGCAATATCCGGCCCGCTGTACACCAGACGGCGGCGGAATGCATCGCCATTTTGGAAAAGACGGCGAAAAAATACGATATCGAGACCGAGGTCCTGTTCAGCCGCGACCCGTCAAAGACCACGCCGACCGATACCGACGAGTTCCGGTACCTGACGCAGTGTATCAGCGCCTGCCTGCCCGATACGGTCCCGACGCCCTATCTGATGACGGGCGGCACGGACTCCCGCCGGTTCGAGGTCGTGTGCGACAACATTTTCCGCTTTACTCCCACCCGGCTCACCCCCGAACAGCTCGCCGCCATGCACGCCGCGAATGAAAACATCGATATCGCCGCCGTCGCGGAGGGCGTGGAGTTCTTTAAGTATTATCTGAAGGGATACAATAAAAAAGTATAAAAGTTGAAAAGATAAAAAGTATCAGATGCGGAACGCCTGACGGCGTTGATCATAGCCGATATCACGCAGTCTGGATCAAAGGGGCGTTTTCTGATCGGCTGTCCGGTATCCCCGAAAAAACATACATGTAGATAAAAAGAAACCGTCCGGAGATGGCGCAAACTGCTCCGGACGTTTTCTATGATCAAGGGCGAAGCCCTTCCTTATTTGTTACTTTGATACTTTTTTACTTTCTTACTTTTTCAACCTGAACGTTGCGATCTCAAACGGCCTGAACTTATAGCTGCCGGTCGCCGGCGCCCCGGTGGGTTCCTCCAATGTGCTGCAGGGCAGCAGCGTCAGATCTTCCGGCAGGGTGAGCGCTGCGGGCAGGCCGTCGCTCTCGTAAAAACGGACTACGGGGCCGCTGCCGTCAATCGCCCATTTGAAGGCGCTGAGGCGCAGGTTAGCCGGCAGGCTGCCGAATACCGGCGGCAGAAGAGAACCGGCGGCGGGGGCGGGAGAGGCGTCCGGCGCTTCGGGTCGCCATTTTCCGGGGGCGGTCAGTTCACAGGTGCAGCCCTGGCGCAGGTAATCTTCGCTGCGGCGTTGGCAATGCCCGGCGGCAAAATCGCCGTCCCAGGCGGTCAGGGCATACTGCGCCGTGTGTACGCCCACGTCGGCGATCTTTTTGTATTTCGGGTGCAGGTGCGTCAGCGCCCGCAAAAGGCTGATCTGCAGCGCGCCGTCCGTAAACCGCGCCGCCGGCAGTCCGCCCTTGAGGAACGCCGCGCCGTAACTGCCGTTTGTGACCCCCGCGTAGCCGAGCGTCGGCCACTCGTCGCAAAGGCCCATGCAGTTCTCTGCCGGGGCGGCCGTGCGTCGCATCATGCCGAAGGGCACGTCGCAGTAAAGGGAACCGTCCGTTTCAAACGCCGGGGAGGCGGAGGCGAACACGCGGGTGTTCGTGCCGTCCCAGTCGAGCTCCGTTTCAAAGCGGACCGCCGCCTCCCCCGGGTACAGGGCAGCCGTCTGCCGCCAGGAAAGGCGTTCGATCCCGCGCTCAGGCGCCTGCAGCGACCCCGAAAGCGTCACCCGCTGCGCGGCGCCGTCTTTTTCAAACAGCACCTTGTCGGCGTTTAGGCGCGTATGCAGCCGCTCCGGTTCGGATCTGCCCCAGGGGCTGCCGATATCCGTGCCGATATCAAGCCCCGCGTCCGTAAACGCCGGGCGCTTTTGTTTTTTGTCGTAGATCTCGCAGATCCTGCCGTCTTTGACCTGTACGCGGAAGTATTCGTTTTCGACCGTATCGCCGGCGAGGGGCGCCGCGGGCGCACTTTCCGCCTGCTTCCATAAAAACAGCCGCCAGCCGAAAGCGGGCACGTCCGCCCGGACCGAAAGCGTAACGCCGACGCCCACCGCCATATCGGTGATCTTCGTATCAAAGACGGGCAGCGGCGCGCCGGTTTCGTCAAACACATTGACGCCGGGCGTGCCCGCGGGCGCGTGCAGCGAAAGCCGGACCGTTTCAGCCGGGATCGCGGTGGGGTTGAAATAAACCGCCGCATAATACCCTTCGGGAACGTCGAAGCGGTGCGCCGCGCACCAAAGTTCGGCGGCGTTCTGGTATACGTTCAGCGCGCCGCGGCGCACCTCGCGGATCAGGCGTTTGAGCTCCTCGTGCGCCGCGTCGCAGTGGGAACCGGTCACGCAGTCGTGGAACTGGATCAGCGCCATTTTGCTCCAGAGCGCCTCGATCGTCTTTTCGGGATAGCAGTAGGTCGTCTTTTCCGTGCCGTCCGGCAGGCCGTTCAGCCTGACGGCGGCGGCAAGCGCCTCAGCCTCAAGCAGCAAGTCCTCCAGCTCCCGGTTCGCCTTTTTGATCTCGATATAGGTGCTGTAGCAGCCCGCAGCCGCAGGGTTCCCTTCGGGGCGCGTGTCGATCATGTCCGCGGGCGTGTCGCCGGCGCGCAGCGCCTCCACGTACCCGGGGCACCAGCGGTCGTGGTTTTCTTCAAAGCCCAGGTAATGCACGGCGATCTCGCGTTTTGCCGCCGCCTTTTCCAGCGGGCCGTACAAAAAGTCTCCCACCCGGGGCTCCTCGGTCACGATCATCATATAATAATCGTCCCGCGGGGTCTGCAGCAGGTCGTCCAGCAGCGCGTCGGCGGACGGATAGTGGTAGTAGTCCTCCGGCACCGTCGGTTTGTCGGGGCGCGTCAGGTTATGCGTCACGTCGATCCCGGTGCCCTCGCACAGGCGGCAGCCCTCGCCCTTACACGCGGGGCAGGGGGCGAGCTTTACGCAGTCCGCCGTGCGCAGGGAGGGCGCCGGCGGCTGTAAAAACCGGTCGTCCAGCACGATCAGCGTGCCGTCCAGCCCGCGCCAGAAGGGTTTGTTTTTTTTGAGGACCCGGTCGAATACGATCAGCGCGTCGTACCCCACGGAGCGGAAAAACTGCGGCAATTGCGAAGGCAGCCCGAAGATATCCGGCGTGATGGCGTAGCGCGGGCGGTGCGAAAACGTCTTTTCGTAATAGCGGGTGCTGTACAGGTGGTTGCGCGCCCAGGATTCCCCCTGCGTCAGGTTGCGGTCGATCACGGTCTCGCCGCCGCCCGCAAGCTCAATAAGGCCCTTTTGCACCAGCGTCTGGAACCGTTCAAGCTGGTCGGGATTGCGCTCCAAAAACTTTTTGACCGTAAGCGCCTGCTCGATCTGGTATTTAACGCCGCAGCGCTCGGCAAAGTCCATGTATTCCAGGATCTCCAATTCCTCCACGTCCGCATAAGGACGCACCACGCCGCCGAGCTCCTCCAGCGTATAGTGGCCGGTAAAGCAGCGCAGCCAGATCGGGTCCATATGCGCTCTGGCAACGATATATAAGTTTTTCATCGGTTTTCCTCCGAAAGGCGTTTTTCTTGATTGTACCAAACGGAAAAGCGCAAGTCAAGCGAAAAAAAAGTTATAAAAGCTATAAAAGTTTTGAAAGTTACAAAATTCGGAAGGGCTTTGCCCTTGATTTTGGAGATGAAATAAGTGCGTCCGGCGCTCCGACCGACCCCGATTAAAGGTGTGGGTTCATACGAGAGAAATGCCTAATATGATCAACGCCGCGCTGCGCGGCGTTCCGAATTTGTTACTTTCATACTTTCATACTTTCATACTTTCATACTTTTTTACTTTCATACTTTTTCATGCTCTCCTTTCCCGGCTGCTCTTGACTGTCCCTCTTTTTTTATGCTACAATATTCCCGAGATCCATACAAAGGAGACTTACGTCTATGTCAAAGATCCTCGGTTCCCCTTTAAAGAACATCCCCTGGCAGGACAAGCCCGCCGGGTACCCGTATCCCGTGTGGCGGTATACGGGGAACCCCGTGATCACGCGGGACGACCTGTATTTTGCCAACAGCATTTTCAACTCCGCCGTCGTGCCCTTTCAGGACGGCTTTGCGGGCGTGTTCCGTGTGGATACCCGCACCCGCGACCATACGCTGGTCACCGGCTTCAGCAAGGACGGGATCAAATGGGCGCTGAACGACAAAGTGATCTTTCCGGGGTACGACCCGCGCCTGTGCGAGATCGACGGCAAGTACTGGCTGTCCTGGGTCAACCTGCCGCCGCACGGATCCACCATCGGTATTGCGTACACGACCGATTTTGAAACCTGGACGCAGCTGGAGGACGCCTGCTATCCCGTGGCGCGCAACGGCGTACTTTTCCCGCGGAAGATCGGGGACGAATACATGCTTCTGATCCGTCCCTGCGACCGGGGCCACACGCCCTGGGGTGATATCTTTATCCAGCGCAGCCCGGATATGACATACTGGGGCAAATACCGCTTCGTCATGCAGCCCGAAAAGAACTGGGAGCGCACGAAGATCGGCGCGGGCCCTACGCCCATTGAGACCGACGAAGGGTGGCTGATGTTCTACCACGGCGTGCTGACCAGCTGCAACGGCTTTACCTACGCCATGGGCGCGGCGATCCTGGATCGGGACGAGCCCTGGAAGGTGCTGCACCGCTCCGGCGCGTTTTTGCTGGCGCCCCACGAGCAGTATGAGCTGGTGGGCGACGTGCCGAACGTGGTGTTCCCGTGCGCCGCGCTCACCGACGCCGAAACGGGGCGCATCGCCATCTACTACGGCGGTGCCGACACAGTGGTGGGCCTCGCGTTCACCACCGTGGACGAAACGGTGAAGTATATTATGGAGAACGATATTGTTTGAGGACAGAGCTGATAAAAAAAGTTAAAAAGTTATAAAAGTTACAAAGTTGCAAATTCGGAACGCCGCGGTTACGCGGCGTTGATTTTAAGGCAACACCGCACAATTCGCGGCGCACGCCTTGCTTGATCTTTATTCCGTCATCCTGCACAGATTTTCCTTGCCAACCGCCAGGTTGACGGCGTCAAATCTGTACAATCTGACGAAAAAATCTACTGCGCAATCC
>JAFRNP010000169.1 GCA_017430145.1 Clostridia bacterium | reverse complement strand
GCGGATTGCGCAGTAGATTTTTTCGTCAGATTGTACAGATTTGACGCCGTCAACCTGGCGGTTGGCAAGGAAAATCTGTGCAGGATGACGGAATAAAGATCAAGCAAGGCGTGCGCCGCGAATTGTGCGGTGTTGCCCTAATACTTAGCTGCAGCGTCAGCGAGCAATAGGGTGTTTTATGAAAACAGAAACCATCAAACTCCTCACACCTTCTCCTGATAACGCCCGGAACAGCGAGGGGGATTTTATCCGGCTCAACGACGGGCGGATCCTGTTTATCTACACCCGGTACGACGCCGGCGACGGCGACGACGACGCGGCGAATCTTTACGGGCTTGTTTCCGACGACGACGGCGAGCATTTCGGCGAGCCGTTCCCCGTTTTTTCGCGCGCGGATCTGCAGGCGGACAATATCATGTCCGTCACGCTGCGGCGGATGGATAACGGCGACGTCGGGCTGTTCTTTCTGGTCAAACGCCAGCCCCGGCAGTGCCGGCTGTATCTGGCACGCTCAAAGGACGAAGGGACCGGCTGGTCCGCGCCCAAAGCCTGCATCCCGCACCGCGGCTACTTCGTGGTCAACAACGACCGGGTGGTCAGGCTCTCTGACGGGCGCTGGATCATCCCCGCCGCCCACATCCCGGTATTGACCGACGATGAAACCGGCAAAGCGTATTTCGACGGGCCCAATTCCATCGTGCGGTTCTACGTGTCGGACGACGACGCAAACACCTGGCGCATGGCCGGCTGCTGCCGCCCGGGCGGCGGCTTTCAGCGTACCTACACGGGGCTGCAGGAGCCGGGGCTTATCGAACGTAAGGACGGCGTATTGTGGGCGTACTTCCGTACCGGGGAGGGCAGGCACTACGAGGCGTTCTCCTTCGACCGGGGCGAGACTTGGACCGACACGCAGCCCTCCGGTTTCACGGGGCCCGATTCGCCCATGAGCGTCAAGCGCCTTTCGGACGGGCGGCTGTTTGCCGTGTGGAACCCCGTGCCGATCTATAACGGGCGCGGCCGGCACGTAAACAACGTGTGGACCGGCGGCAGGACGCCGCTGGTGTGCGCGTTCAGCGAAGACGACGGCGTGACCTTTTCCGCGCCCGAAGTCATCGACGACGACCCGGGCCGCGGCTTTTCCTACACGTCCGTTTTTGAAACCCACAGCGGCATCCTGCTGGCGTTCTGCGCCGGCGGCGCCGACTGCGGCGGCATGCTGAATACGCTGAGGATCATAAAAGTATACGAAGAGGACCAGAAATGAATATCAAAGACGTCATCCGTTCCTACCGGGTCGTGCCGGTCGTCGTGTTCAATTCCATCGACGAAGTACGCCCGAAATTGCAGGCGATGCTCGGCGGCGGCCTGCCCATTGCCGAGATCACCTACCGCACCGCATGCGCGGGAGAGGCGATCAGGATCGCCGTATCGGAATTTAAGGACCTGTATGTGGGCGCCGGCACCGTCATCAACGCCGAACAGGCCGAACAGGCCGTCGGCTACGGCGCAAAATTCATCGTCTCCCCGGGCTTCAGTACGGCGGTCGCCGCCGTTTGCAGGGCTGCGGGCGTGCCCTACCTCGGCGGCTGCGCCACCCCCACGGAGATCATGACCGCCATAGACAGCGGCTGCGACGTCATCAAGTTCTTCCCGGCGACCGTTTACGGCGGCCTGCCTGCCATGAAGGCGCTTGCCGCCGCGTTCCCGCAGATCACGTTTCTGCCCACGGGCGGCATTTCGGACAAAAACCTTGCCGAATACCTGGCCTGGGATAAGATCTTTGCCGTGGGCGGCAGCTGGATGATGAAAGGGACCCCCGAAGAGATCAAAACAAAATGCGCCCAAGCGCTTGCGATCGCGAAAAGCGTAAAATGAAAGGATAACACCGATGCCTATTACCGAGATCTTACAAAAAAACGCCGATTTTTACCCCAACGACGTGGCGCTGACCGAGATCCAGCCCCAGTTTGAGAGCACCCGGCACATGACCTGGCGGGAGTTCGCCCTGATCGAGAGCCGCCCCGGCGAGCATTACAAGCGGGAGATCACCTGGAGCGAGTTCAACAAAATGAGCAACCGCTTTGCAAACCTGCTGCTCACCCGCGGCGTCAAAAAGGGCGACAAGGTCGCCATTCTGATGATGAACTGCCTTGCCTGGCTGCCCGCCTATTTCGGCATCCTCAAAACCGGCGCCGTGGTGGTGCCGCTGAACTTCCGCTACACGGCGGACGAGATCAAATATTGCCTGAAAAAAGCGGACTGCAGGTGCATCCTGTTCGGGCCCGAGTTTATCGGCCGTGTGGAGGAGATCTTTGAGCGTCTGCCCGAGGTGACCACCTGGCTGTACGCGGGCGAGGGCTGCCCCAGCTTTGCGGACAGCTTTGACAAGCTTATCACCTACTGCTCCTCCAAGGCGCCCGACATCAAGATCTCGGACGACGACGACGGCGCGATCTACTACTCCTCCGGTACCACCGGCTTCCCGAAGGCGATCCTGCACCGCCACCGCGCGCTGATGCACGCCTGCCGCACCGAGCAGGCGCACCACGGGCAGACCAAGGACGACGTGTTCCTGTGCATCCCGCCGCTGTACCACACCGGCGCAAAGATGCACTGGTTCGGCTCGTTTTTGGTGGGCGGGCGCGCCGTGATTTTAAAGGGCGTAAAGCCCGAGTGGATCGTGAAGACCGCCAGCGAAGAAAAATGCTCCATCGTGTGGCTGCTGGTGCCCTGGGCGCAGGATATTTTAGACGCGATCGAGGCCGGAAAGATCGACCTGAACGACTACGACCTGAGCCGCTGGCGCCTGATGCACATCGGCGCGCAGCCGGTGCCCCCGGCGCTGATCGCCCGCTGGAAGACCGTGTTCCCCGACCATCAGTACGACACGAACTACGGGCTTTCCGAAAGCATCGGCCCCGGCTGCGTGCATCTGGGCGTGGAGAACATCCACAAGGTCGGCGCCATCGGCAAAGCGGGCTTCGGCTGGGAAGTGAAGATCGTCAACCCCGACCGCACGCCCGTGGAAGACGGCAAGGTGGGCGAGCTGGCAGTAAAAGGCCCCGGCGTTATGAAATGCTATTACAAAGACGAGGAAGCCACCGCGGAGGTACTGGACGACGCGGGCTGGCTTTACACCGGCGACATGGCGATGGCGGACGAGGACGGCTTTATCTTCCTTGTGGACCGTAAAAAGGACGTGATCATCTCCGGCGGCGAAAACATCTACCCCGTGCAGATCGAGGATTTCCTGCGCCGCAACCCCGCCATCAAGGACGCCGCCGTTATCGGCCTGCCGGACAAGCGCCTCGGCGAGATCACAGCGGCCATCGTACAGGTCAAGGAGGGCTGCTCCCTCACCGAGGAGGAGCTGACCGACTTCTGCCTGGACCTGCCCCGCTACAAACGCCCCCACAAGATCATTTTTGCCGACGTGCCCCGCAATCCCACCGGCAAGATCGAAAAACCGCTGCTCAGAAAAATGTATTCCAAAGAAAACCTGGTGGCGCTGCAAAACGGACTGTAAGCCGTCCATACGCCTGCGCCTCATAGGACCGCACTATGGGCGGAAAGTTAAAAAGTTATAAAAGATACAAAGTTACAAATGAGGAAGCGCTGACGCGCTTGATCATAGAAGCTGCCTTTAAAGCCTTCCCCCCGGTGGGGGAAGGTGTCGCCGCAGGCGACGGATGAGGGGTATCAATATCACGGCGCAAGCCGTGCACCGAATCGTAGGGGCGGGCATCGACCGCCCGCAAAACGTACATTATACGAAGAAACAAAAAACAGATACCGTCTGTTAACCGAACAGATCCTTTCAACGGATCACGGCATATGATCGGAAGGCGGCGGGCGGTCATGCCCGCCCCTACGGTCGGAAGAGCCGCTTTATGGACGCACTATGATCAACGCCGCGTCGGGCGGCGTTCCGAATTTCATAACTTTTATAACAATCATAACTTTTACAACTTTAATTATTCATCTTTCCAAAGAACCAAGAAAGGTAAAATATACATGAAAAAGCTTCTCTTAGGCAACGCCGCTGTTGCGCGCGGCGCGTACGAGGCGGGCGTAAAGGTCGTCTCCTCCTATCCCGGCACGCCGAGTACCGAGATCACCGAGTGCTGCACGCAGTACGAACGCATCTACTGCGAGTGGGCGCCCAACGAAAAGGTGGCGGCAGAGACCGCCGTCGGCGCTTCCATTATGGGCGCAAGGGCCATGAGCTGCTGCAAGCACGTAGGGCTCAACGTGATGGCGGACCCGGTGTTTACCGCAAGCTACACGGGCGTGGGCGGCGGACTGGTGTTCGCCGTCGCGGACGACCCCGGCATGCACTCCTCCCAGAACGAGCAGGATTCCCGCCACTATGCGGCGGCGGCAAAGCTGCCGATGCTGGAGCCCTCGGATTCCGCCGAATGCAAGGCGTTCACGAAGCTGGCGTTTGCGATCAGCGAAAAATACGATACGCCCGTTTTTCTGCGGCTGACCACCCGGGTCGCCCACTCCCAGAGCGCTGTGGAGCTTTCCGACCCCGACGAGCAGACCGTAAAGCCCTACGAAAAGGACGCGGGCAAGTTTGTGATGGTGCCCGCAAACGCCATCAAACGGCACGTGGTCGTGGAGGCGCGCACCGAAAAGCTGAAAGCGCTGGCGGAAACCACGCCCCTGAACTTTTTACAGACGAACGGCAGCGGCATCGGCGTGATCGCGGCGGGCGTCACCTACACCTACGCCAGAGAGGCGCTGGGGAACCGGGCGGATTACCTAAAACTCGGCATGCTCTGGCCGCTGCCCGAAAAGCTGATAAAGGACTTCTGCGCGGCGCATGAGACCGTGTACGTGCTCGAAGAGCTGGACCCCGTGATCGAGACCCACTGCAAGGCGCTGGGCCTGGACGTCCGCGGAAAGGACCTGTTTTCCATGTGCGGCGAGTATTCGCCCAACGGCATCAAGACAGCCGTTACGGGCGAGACGGCGCAGGTTTTCGCGGCGGCAGGCGAAACGCCTGTGCGCCCGCCGGTCATGTGCCCGGGCTGCCCGCACCGCGGGACCTTCTATGTGCTCAAAAAGCTGGGGCTGACGGTTTCCGGCGACATCGGCTGCTATACGCTGGGCGCTGCGCCGCCGCTGTCGTCCATTGATTCCACCATCTGCATGGGCGCGTCCGTTTCGGCGGCGCACGGCATGATCAAGGCGGCGGGCGGCGACCTGAAGCATAAGTGCGTGTCGGTCATCGGCGACTCCACCTTTATCCACTCCGGGATCACGGGGCTGATCAATACCGTCTATAACAAGGGCGCGGGCACGGTCATTATTTTAGACAACTCCATCACCGGCATGACCGGGCACCAGGACAACCCCACCACCGGAAAAACCATCCGGGGCGAAGCGACGAAGCAGGTGGACCTGGAGCTGCTGTGCAAGGCGGTGGGCGTGGAGCACGTGCGCGTCGCCGATCCCTTTGACGTAAAGGCCTTTGAAAAGGCCGTAAAGGAAGAGACCGCCAGAGACGACGTTTCCGTCATTATCGCCCAGCGGCCCTGCGCGCTGCTGAAAACCGTGAAATACACGGGACGGTGCGAGATCACCGACAAGTGCCGCAAGTGCATGATGTGCATGAAGGCCGGCTGCCCCGCCATCTCCTTAAAAAGCGGCAGCCCGAAGATCGACCCCACCCAGTGCAACGGCTGCGGGCTGTGCGTCAACGTCTGCCCGTTCGGTGCCATCGAAAAAAAGGAGGACGCCTGATGAAAACGAAAAATATCATGATCGTCGGCGTGGGCGGTCAGGGCACGCTGCTCGCCTCCCGTATTTTAGGCAACCTGCTTCTGAACGAGGGCTATGACGTGAAGGTCAGCGAGGTCCACGGCATGAGCCAGCGCGGCGGCAGCGTTGTGACCTACGTGCGCTCCGGCGACGACGTTTCGGCGCCTATCATCGACAAGGGGCAGGCGGACGTGATTTTAGCGTTCGAGCTGCTGGAGGCGAAACGCGCGCTGCCCTACCTTGCGCCGGGCGGAAAGATCATCGTGAACACGCAGCAGATCGACCCCATGCCCGTCATTATGGGCAGCACCGGGTATCCGGACGGTATTCTGGAGACGCTGGGCGCCGCCGACGTCACCGCGCTGGACGCGCTTTCCCTTGCCAGAGAAGCCGGCAGCGCAAAGGCGGTCAACGTGGTGCTGCTGGGCGTGCTTGCGAAAACGGGCGATATCGCCCGCGAAAAATGGGAGGAGACGCTGCTTGCCACCGTCCCCGCAAAATTCACCGAACTGAACCGCAGGGCCTTCGACCTCGGTTACCACTATACAGACTGAGAGGACGTATCCATGATCAAAAAAGAACTCAACCGTAAAACCGACATCCTCACCGATTCCGTGATCCGCCGTATGACGCGCCTCGCCATTGACCACGACGCGATCAACCTGTCCCAGGGCTTCCCGGATTTTAACCCGCCGCAGTTCATTATGGACCGGCTGCAGGAGATCGCGCTGGCGGGCCCGCACCAGTACTCCCCCACCTGGGGGCAGATCGAGTACCGCAAAGCGCTCGCGAAGAAGCTGGAGCACTGGATGGGCATCCCCATCGACCCCAACGAGAATCTGCTGGCGACCGTGGGCAGCACCGAGGCGATGATGGCGTCGCTGATGGCGCTGTGCAACCCCGGCGACAAGGTCGTGATCTTTTCCCCGTATTTTGAAAACTACTTCGCGCAGGCGGTGTTCAACTCCGTGGAGCCGGTCTTTGTGCCCCTGATCCCGCCGAAGTTCACCTTTGACGCCGACGTACTGGAAGCGGCGTTCAAAGACCCCAAAACCAAGGCGATGATCCTGTGCAACCCCTCCAACCCCTCGGGGCGCGTGTTTACAAAAGAGGAACTGCAGACGATCGCGGACCTGGCGATCAGACACGACGTGATCATCATTACGGACGAAGTCTACGAGCACATCATCTTTGCGCCGCACAAGCATACGTATATCGCCTCGCTCCCGGGCATGTGGGAGCGGACGGTCTGCTGCTCGTCGCTCTCCAAAACCTATTCGATCACCGGCTGGCGGCTGGGGTACATCGCCGCCGAAAAATCCCTGCTGGACCGCTGCAAAAAGGTCCACGACTTTTTGACGGTTTGCGCCCCCACGCCCTTACAGATGGCGGTGATCCCCGGCCTGGAAGCGCCGGACAGCTACTATGAGGAATTCGGCGCGCAGTATACGCGCGTCAAGGATATCTTCACCAAGGGGCTGACCGACATCGGCTTCCGGTATACCGAGCCCGAGGGCACCTACTTTTTGATGGTGGATATCTCCGATTTCGCGAAGGGCAAAAGCGACACGGAATTCTGCGAAGAGATGACCGTAAAGCTCGGCGTGGCCGCGGTGCCGGGGTCCAGCTTCTTCAACGAGGACGTAAACCACCTGGCGCGGTTCCACTTCTCCAAAAAAGAGGAGACACTGTACGAGGCGCTGGAGCGGCTGTCGGATATCCGGAAAAAGATGTAAGCCGCGTGCAGAATAATAGAATCAGAGAGGCTGAACAGACAGCCGGAAGGAGCAGCATATGAAAACCGTACGCATCGTTTCCGTTTTCCTGATACTTGTGATCCTGCTTTCGTCAACGGCATGTTACAAACTGTTGACCCGTACAAAAAATGAAAATACCGTAACGCTTCCGACGGTTGATTTCTTTGACTCCGCAACGGATCCGGATGATCAGGCCGGTGACGTCGGCGTCAACAGCGATTACCCCGCCCTGCGGTCCTTTAACGCCCAGACGCTTGACGGGGGCGCATTTACCGCCGCCGACCTCAAAAAAGCGGATATCACCATGATCAACATCTGGGGGACCTTCTGCGGGCCGTGCCTGAGCGAGATGCCGGAGCTGGCAGATCTGGCCGGCGAGCTGCCCGCGGGCGCGCAGTTCATCACCTTCTGTACCGACGCGCTCGGACAGGAGGAGGATGCACAGCGGATCCTGGACAAAGCGGGACTGACAGTTCCCACGCTGATCACCGCCATGGACGATCTCTCAAAGCTCCTCGCCATGTTTGAATATATTCCCACCACCGTGTTCGTGGACGCCGACGGCAACGTGATCGGCGAGCCGATCGTGGGCGCGCCGCAGAACGCGAAAGAGACGTATCTGAACGGGATCAACAGCGCGCTTGCCGCCATTGGCAGATAACGCCATGAAGAGACCGGAGCTTCAACAAACGAAACAACAGAAAGCTCTGCTTTGGGCGGCGCGGCTGACGGCGATCGTCGGCGGCGCCGCGCTCCTGCTTGCGGGCCTTGCCCGCGGGGAATTTGCCGACGTTTTGCAAAAGGCGGTGAACATATGCCTCGAATGCATCGGGATCGGGTGAGCGCCGAAAAAACGCCTGCCGCCGGAGCGCCGGAGACAGAAGAGAAAAAGAAAAAAACCGCCCCGTCTTCCGGACAAGGAAAGGCGAAACGCGCGGACCGGATCCGCATGTTCATCCAGGCGGCGGCGTGCGTCTTTTTCAACGGATACGCGGCAGGCTTTACAAAGCAGACGATCTTCAAAGGAAACGCAAAAGGCGTCTGCGTCCCGGTGCTCAACTGCTACTCCTGCCCGGGGGCGCTGGGCGCCTGCCCCATCGGGGCGCTGCAGTCCATCCTCGGCGCGCAGCATAAGGTCCCTTTCTACGTGCTGGGCGCGCTTACGCTGTTCGGCGTGGTATTGGGCAGGGCCGTTTGCGGCTTTTTGTGCCCCTTCGGATTCTTGCAGGATCTTCTGGCAAAGATCCCGACGCCGAAGCCGAAGATCCCGAAAAAGATCGACCGCCCGGCGCGGTTCGTCAAATACGCGGTGCTTCTGGTGCTGTGCGTGGGGCTGCCGGTGTTTCTGACCGACGAATTCGGCTTTGCCCCGCCGTTTTTCTGCAAATACCTCTGCCCCGCCGGGACTTTGGAGGGCGGCGTGTTCCACCTGCTGTTCAACAAAAGCCTGCGCGCGCTTGCGGGCGGGCTGTTCGGCTGGAAGCTGGGCGTGATGCTGGCGATCCTTGCGGCGTGCGTTTTTATCCCGCGCTTTTTCTGCCGCTACCTGTGCCCGCTGGGGGCGTTTTATTCGCTGTTCAACCGGTTCTCCTTTACCCGGATGCATCTGGACAAAGAAAAATGCGTGGACTGCGGCAAATGCGAGCAGGTCTGCCCCATGGCGGTGGACGTGCGCAAACAGATCAATTCCGCCGAGTGCATCCGCTGCGGAAAGTGCAGGCACGCCTGCCCCACGGAAGCGATAAAAAAAGATAAGAGATGACAGGCTCCATCCTTTCTTTTCACCGTTCAAAAACGCCGGCGCCCCATGCAAACGGGGCCCGGCGTTTTTTTGATCGGGATAAGGGATGTCAGATCCTTGTAAAGGAGAAGATCGCAAGCATCAGGTTCGTGAGGATCATTGCGGCGTAGGCGAAGCCCAAAAACGGGTTGCCGACCGGATATCCGCCGTCGGCGGACTCCTGAAGCTCTTCCTTTGAAAGGAACGGATTCACACGGAGGGAAAACATTTCCCGAAACATCTGCCTGACGACCTTCGGATACATCTCCCTGCGCGTGATCACCGTATAGGTGCGTTGAAACAGGATCTCGCCGCCGCGCCTGACCTCCAGATCGACCGTTCCGGTTTCATCTACCTGATACCCGTAAACGTCGTCGGTTTCCAGCGTATAAACAAGCTCGCCGTCAACGTACACGTCCGCGCCGACCGTATCCTTATAAAACACAACGATCACGTCGCCCTGCGCCAGCTCTGTGCGGGTCCAGCCGTCAAAATAATTGGATTTCATCAGATAGGAGTCGCAGTCGACCTGCAGGTAGTTTTCCTCCGCGTCCGCCTCGGCAAACGCCATGGGAACGGCCGTGAGCGCCATCAACAGCGCCAACAGAACAGAGAGAAGCTTTTTCATATATATCATTTCCTTTCATTTTTTCTCAGTGCCGGTCCGAAAAAAACGGGCTGCCGTTCAGGGATCGTCCCGAAAATCATTTTTTCCCAAGCCATTTGATCAGGCGGAGGATCCAGTTGATCAGGCTCTGCATGGCGCGGCGCAGGCGCCCGATAATACTGTTGTCGTTTGCCTGTCCTTCCCCGCCGTCGTCGGGCGCAGGTTCGGCGGGCGTAAGCTTTTCAATCGCGTATACGCCGCTTTCGCCGCAAACGGTACAGGTGATGATCGCTTCGCCCTCCTCTTCCTCCGTGGGATAGCTGATGACCTGCCGCGCGCCGAGGGTGTTGTGGATCACCTCGTGGCCGGAAAGCCACGTTTCGCAGGTCTCGCACCAGACGCCTGCCGTGTAGCCATGCGCCGTCGCCGTGGGCGCCGATTCTGGGACCTCGACCGTTTGGTGGGGGATCAACGGCTTTCTATCCGCAACATACGAGTCGCCGCAGCTTTTGCAGGTGTAGGTCGTGTAGCCCTGGGCGGTGCAGGTCGGCAACGAAATGGCGGCGGCGTAGTCATGCCCGCTTGCGGGAACGACCGAACCGGGCGCGATCACATAGTCCGAATCCGTATACATGAGCCGGTCGGTATAGCCCTCCTCCGTGCAGGTGGCGGCCTTTGATCTCAGTTCCGGATAATGGAGCGTCGCGCCGCCGAGGTCGTCCTTCGGGGCGTCGATCCCGGCCCACTGCTCCGGCGTGCCGGCAAAGTAGATATCGCCGGTATACTGCACCGGGGTATCGTCGCCCGAGGAACCGAAAACCGTATAGTAACGGGCCCAGGAGAATTGGGAATCGTTCAGGGACAGGCCGAGATACTTCACGGAAGCGGGCAGGAAGATCTCCTTCAAGGACGTGCAGCCGCTGAACGTCCAGGGACCGATATACTCCACATTTTCCCCGAAAACGACCCGCTCCAGCGATGTACATCCGGCGAACATGCTTGAACCGACGTCGGTCACGCTCTGGGGCAGAACGACCTCCTTCAGGGACGTATCGAACGCAAAAACACCGTGCACAGGATAAGATACGGTCTCGCCGGTATACGGATCGGTTCTGATGCCTTCGGCAAAATCGACCCCTTCAGGCAGAACGACCGTTTCGAGGGCGGCGCACTCTCTGAAAGCGCCCTGTTCGATGTACTTCACGCCGTCCGGCAGAATGACCTCTTTGAGACCGGTGCAGTATCTGAAACAGCAAAAGCCGATCCGCTCCAGATCCGCCGGCCAGTCGACGCTTTCGAGCCGGTGGCAAAATTCAAAGCATTCTTTGCCTATGCGCTTGACGGAATCGGGGAACGAAACCGCGCTTAATTTCGTCGAATGGAACGCCTCGTCGTCAATGACCTCCAGCCCGTCGGAAAACGTGACGGAAGTCAGATTCCGACAGTTGCCGAACGCCTCGCGGCCGATCGTTTTGACCGTATCCGGGATCGTGACAGAGCTGATTGACGACCAGGTAAACATACCCGTCGGGATCGTTTCAATACCAGCGGGGAAACGGACGCCTTCTGACATGTTCGCGTGTTCGAAGATGTTCGTGCCGAAATTGACGACGGAATCCGGAAGAAAGACGCTTCTGAGCGAGGAGTACGCAAACGCCCCGGATCCGATCGTCGTCAGCCCTTCGGGAAGGGAGACGTCGTTCAGGCCGTTCATATACATGAACGCCGACGGACGGATCACCTTGACGCAGTCGGGAATGACCAAAGACCTGACGCAGTACTTCTGCTCCGCAATACTGTCATACTGAGTGATGTTTCCTTCATCATCACTATAAGATGCGGACTCCCAGACGCTCGGCGTTTCCCGCATCGCCCAGGGCGCGATCTCATAGGTATCGAGAGTATCGCCGTTTTCATCGACCGGCGCGGCGGGCAGCTCACAGACCTCGGCGTGTCCGCTGTAGCCGGTCAGGAGCGTGCGCGCATCCCCGGCGATAAAGGAGAATTCCCCGTATGTAAACCGCCGGACGTTTTCGCCGAGGCAGATGACCGGATCGAGATCGTGGTCAACGGTCATGCGGGGATGGTCAAACAGCCCCAGCTGCTCCGCCTGCGCCTCGTCAAAGGCGCAGTAGATCGCGAACAGGCTCTCGCAGTCCTGATAAAACGCTTCGCCGACAGAAGTAAGCGTTGCGGGCAGATACAGCTCCTGCAGGTACGACATGCCCGCAAACGCGTAATCGTCAAGCCCCGTGACGCCCTCTTCCACAATGATCGTATGGATCCACCGGCGGGAGCTGTACCAGGGCGCTAATTGATACATGACCGAATCGCCGACCCGGACCACGGGCAGCACGCCGTCGTAAGAGATCCGCAGCACGCCGTTTTCCAGCGTCCAGTCCACGTCCGCAAACACATCAGACCCGTTCACGTGCAAAATCGACTCGCCCACATTCTCAAGCACGGTCTCAGGGACGTCGAGCTCCCCGATATTCCCGTTTTCAGCCAGCGTATACAGATCTTCCCATGTGCCGTCATAATAAATAGCTTCAAGCGAGACGCAGTTTGTCAGCGTGCAGTCGCCGGCGCCCGTAAACGTCGACGGGAGATAGAGTTCACGCATTTTTGTCAGCCCCGCGAAGGCAAACGTGCCGATATATTCCACGCCTTCCTCCACGCGGACCTCGGTGATCTCGTCCCTGAGAGAAAACCACGGCGTATTGCCGTACACAAAGGTATCCGGGATCTCCGTCCCGTCCCAGACCGTCAGAACGCCGTCTTCCACCGCCCACTGCGGGCTTTCCCAAACCGTCGGCGCGCAGTGGATGATCTCATAAATACTGTTTTCCACGCCGTCGCCGGCAACGCCGGTCCGGCCGAAGTCTTCGGGCATTTCGATCCCGAGCATCTCGCCGCACGTTCCGGCATAGCAGATCTCCGTCAGCGCCATGCAGCCGTCCAACACCAGCTCGCCCGCAGAAATAAGCGTTGCGGGAAGCGAAATCACAGAAAGGTTTTCAAGCCCGCCGAGCGCGTACGCGCCGAGCCTTGTGACGCCCTCCGCAATCACCGCGCCGGTGATTTCCTCCGCGTAGGCTGCGTAGGGCGCGGGGCTCTCCGGGGCGTACTCGCCGGTCGCGCCCTCGCCCGTTACCGTCAGCACGCCGTCGTCGGTCAGCGTCCAGGCAAGGTTTTCGCCGCCCTCGTCCCCGCCGCAAAAGCCGGAGGCGACAGCTCCCGCCGGCTCGGCCAGCGCCGTCAGGCAAAACGCGGACTGCGCCGCCAGCAGAAGAGAAAGGAACAGACAGAAAAACATTTTGCTTGTTTTCTTCATTGTGGAACTCTCCTTTTTATATCTTGTTTTCATATTATCATATCATTCGCGATTTTGAGCCGTTTCGGAGTAAAAAAACGTTTTCCGGGAGTAAATGTCAGTAGTTCAAAAACATCTGCAGCTCAAACCAGCCGTTTTCGGCGGAAAACGTGACGTTATCGTCCCCGTATTTTGCCGCCGCTTTTTTCAGGCTGGCAAGGCCGTAGCCGTGGGCGCCCTTATCCGCTTTGCTTGTGACGGGCAGCCCGTTTTTCATCCTCAGCTCACCCGCCATGGGGTTGCGGATCGTGACGTATACGGTCTGCTTCGTCATCCGGGACCGAAAGGCGACCACCTTTTAGCCCCCGGCCTTTGCCGCCGCTTCGATCGCGTTATCCAAAGCGTTCGGAAAGATCGTGTAGATATCGTCCGGGTCGATCCCGTTTTCCGGGAAGACGGAATTGAACGATACGTCCAGCTTTACGCCCGCGCGCTCGGCGACCTGCCGCTCACAGAACAGCACCGTGTCGAGCCGGAAGTTGCCCGTATGGAAGCGCTCGCCGGTATTCGCGGCAAAATCGCTGAATTCCTGCGCGATCCGTTTTGCCTCCGCCGGTCTGCCGTCCTCAAGGCTTGCGATCAGCGGCCGCATTTTTTTGGGGAAATCATGCCGGAAGACGCGTACGTCCTCCGCCATCCGCTCCATCCAGGCGAACTGATTGATCTGCATCTCCAGCTGCCGTTTGTAATTTTCGGATTCGTTTCGCACCTTGAAAAAGCGCACCAGCGCAAAGGTGACCGTAGCCGTAATAAACGGGACGTTTGTAAGCATCAGGGCAAATTCCGCCTGCTTCGTTTCGGCGTGTGCGCCCAGCAGCATCAGCGTTGCGATGAATACGGAGGAAGAAACCGTCATCAGCCCAAACAGTATGGCGCCGGTCCCGGTGACGTTCACATTGAGCCGGCGCCGCTTTGCGTACCGGGCCAGCAGCAGATACGCAAGCAGGAACACCGCGAGATCCACAACAAATCCGACGGCAAGCTCCAGCGCGTCGTCCCGGCTTTCGTTATCAAACCCGCAGAAAACGAGCAGGACCAGAAAGCGCAGCGCCTCCACAAACGCATAGCCCGCAGCCGACAGAAAGGCTTTCCAGGCCTCCCTGCCCCAAAACAGCAGCGCCATACAGACAAAGGGCAGCAGCAACAGGACCGTGGACCAGACAAACGCCGTAAAATCGGTTTTGAAAAGGCCGGGCGGCACTACGCCGCAGACGATGCAAAGCAAGACAGGCAGGATAAAGGAGATCGGTTTTTTCTTTATCGGCAGGTGAAAAAGGGAAACGGAAAGGCATGCGCAGCCCGTAACGACCAACAGGTTATCAAGGCACGACAGCAGCGCATACAGGGGCGGCATCTGCCGCAGAAGCTCAGCAATGGATACCATACGGCATGCTTCCTCCTTCTCTCAGCGGTTGAGCAAAAACATGAAGTGATGATACGCCTTCTGAAAGTCTTTCGCCTTCAGCGGCAGCGTCTCGCCGTTTTTCAGCGTCACGCTTTTTGCGTCGTAGGAATCCACATACTGCATAT
The DNA here is from genome assembly GCA_017430145.1 of Clostridia bacterium. Classification (GTDB taxonomy): domain Bacteria; phylum Bacillota; class Clostridia; order Oscillospirales; family Acutalibacteraceae; genus RUG806. Next base: position 3,561 of record JAFRNP010000169.1, on the reverse strand, counting down.
TGATGAGATAGGAGCGCTGGATGCGGTAAAACAGCCCGCCGGGCAAAATTTTTTCGATCTCGCGCAGCAGATAGTTGTAGCTCTGTACGCCGTTAAACGTATGCAAAAGCACCTGCTTGTCGTTGGCCTCAACGTACAGCACGTCCTGTGCGTAGACCGTCTGAAACCGCTTTCCCTGCCGCAGCTCAAAGCGGTTGAAAAACGAAAGCCGGTAAAATTTGTCCAGCGTCTGCTCCAACGCAGCCGCGTCCACGGGTTTTTTCAAAAAACCGTCGGCGTGGACGCCCCGGTTGATGATCTCAGCCGCCGCCGCGTCGTAGTTCGTCAGGTAACAGACCGTTACGGCGTGGCAGAATTTTTCCATCAGCGCCTTGCCCGTCTCGATCCCGTCCATGGGCTCCATACGGAAATCGAGAATGTACAGGTCGTACTTATCCGTCTGCAGCAGCGCCCTGCCGTCCGTATAACAGTCGCACACCATCTCATAGTTCCGGTCAAAGGCATAGACCCCGATCAGCTTTTTGAGCTGTTCGGTCACATCCGGTTCGTCGTCGCACAGCGCGATCCGCATATCGCACCCTCCTTTTCCCTCTTCCTTATCAGTTTATCATATGCGTCGTTATTATGCAAGTAGGGGACCCTGTTTTTCATGTCCGTTATCAGCATACCACAAACCGTAAAAAATGCAGCCAAAACGGAGCAGAAAGCGATTTCGGCGCAGTAAAACGCAAAAAACAGACAAAAACCGCCTTTGCACAGCAAAAGCGGCTTTATACGCGGGGTATCTGCGATCAGTATGCTGCCTGCTCCGTGAAGACGCTGAGGACTTCAAGGAATTCTTCCTTTTCCATCACACGCCCGGCGGCGGGGTCGTCGGTCTCGATGTCGTCCGGGACCAGAGGCATGCTGTTGGCGATTAGGTTATAGATACAGCCGTCCGCCTCAAAGACCGCGGAGTAGCTTTTGCCGACGCCGTCGCACTCATAGGTAAAAAGCGTTGCCTCCACGTCGCCCGGCACCGTCTCCTTTTCGCCGCCGGTCATGCCTTCGCCCAGATCTCCGTCCTCGGAGAGCGGCGCGTTCTCTTTATGCACGACGGTGAGGGAGAAGGAATACTTGTTCAGGTCAAAAGTCGCCGAGGCGCTTACCTTATTGCCCTCGTCGTCGGGCATGGCGGGAAAATAAAAGATGTTGTCCGCGCCGTCGGGCAGCAGGATATCCCTGCCGCTGACCGCCTCCAGCTCCTCGTTGGTGGAGACCGTGGCGATATCCTCGGCGGTGATCACTTCGGGAGCCGTGGGCGCGGCGGTATCCGCTTCCCCGTCTGCCCTTGTCAGGTCCGGCAGCGTTTTTGCCGGCGAACACGCGGCAAAGACGGCGGCGCAAAGCGTCAGCGCAAAAAGAGCAGCGATGATTTTTTTCATTGCTGTTTCCGATCCTTTCCGGATGCGAGGAACAGGGCGGCGTTGCCCTGCCGCGATCCTTCTATCAGGCGGCCGCCTGCTCCGTGAATACCTGCAGGACCTCAAGGAAGGCCTCTTTGGTCAAAGCGTCGTCCGTTCCGGCGTCCGCATTCTCATACACGGTGGGCAGCGAATTGGCCTTCAGGCTGTAATAGCAGCCGTCCGCTTCAAAGGTGGCGGAGTAGGTGGTGCCGGCGCTGTCGCCTTCATAGGAAAACAGCTTTGCGGGCACGTCGCCCGGCACTTCCTCCGTTGCTGTGGGCACGAGCGGCTCGGACAGAAGCAGGTCTCCGTCGTCGGAAAGCATGGCGGTCCCCGTTTTTGCCGCGGTCAGATCGTAGGAAAAACCGTTGAGCGAAAAGCTGGCGCTCGCCATGACCTTGGCGCCCTCGCCGTTCATGGAAGCGGGAAAATACACCACGTCCTCGGCGCCGTCGGGCAGCAGCACGTCTCTGCCTGTCACAGCCTGCAGTTCCTCATTGTTGGAGACCGTGTCGATCGCCTGGACGGTGATCGATTCGGGGGACGTGGGTTCGGCGTCGTCGGGCAGCACGTCCGCGCTCTGCGTCGGCTGATCCGTCTGCGGCTTATCGGAAGAACACGCGGCAAAAACGACGGCGCAAAGCGTCAGCGCCAGAAGGGCCGCGATGATTTTTTTCAGTTTCATAATTCGATCCTTTCCAGATTCTCCATGCAGGACTTCTCTTCGCCCGCTTCGATCTTTTTGATGAAGTCGTAGATCTGCTTATTGACCGGCGTGGGCACGCCGACCTCTTCGCCGCGGCGCACGATATAGCCGTTGAAGATGTCGATCTCGGTCTTTTCGCCCCGGTCAAGGCTTTGAAGCGTGGACGGGCGCACGTCGCCGAAGCGTTTGCCCACCACGGTCACCACGCCCGTGCAGACGTTTTTGAACCAATCGGCCTCGCTGAGCAGCAGCAGGTTATAATTGAGCACCTTTGCGTAGGGCGGCACCTTCATGCCCGCCGCCTTTGCGACCTTCGTCCCCTCGCGCGCGATCTCCAGAAAGATCCGCTTCGCCTTTTTGGATTCCAGCATCTTCCCTACCGTTTCGCCGGTCAGCGGCGCAATGGAGTTGATGCAGGAGTTGACGATCAGCTTGGAATAGAGCGTTGCCTCGATGTTCGGCACCGCGACGGTGGGCAGCAGCGCGCAGTAGACCTCGGCCAGCGCCTTGATCTTTGCATCCATGGCGCCGTTGAGCCTGCCGATCTTGAGCTCCCCTTTGCTGGTCACGTTGATATCGCCGTCCGGCAGGAGCGTGGCGCCGAAGCCAATCATGCACCCGACCGTGCGCCCCTCGCCGACAACGTCCGCAAGGATGCCCGTGCAGATGCCGTTCTGCATGGAGACGAACAGCCCGTCCGGCTTCACGTGCGGCAGCATTTTTTCCGCCACAGCCGCCAGGGCGAAATACTTGGTGGCGATGATGCAGACGTCGTAAACCTCCGTCAGCTCGTCGATATCGGTAAACACGTTCATTTTCTGGCAGTGGTCGCCCAGCGCCCCGGTAAGCTTCAGGCCTTCGGTCCTGATTTTTTCGGCGCGCGTTTTGTTTGCTTCCACCACGTCGATGCGGTAGCCTTTTTCGCTGAGCATGACCGCCGTGGTACCGCCGATGGAACCGGCGCCGACCAATACGAGTTTCATAGTTTCTTCCCCTTTCAAAACGTCGGCACAGGACATGCGCCGACGGTCGTTTTATGCCGTACGCCGCCGGATCTCTGCGCGGCGAACGGGTCCTTTTTAAGGCGACACCGCACGATCCGGCCGCACGCCTCGTCTGCTTTTAATATGCGTTGCCCCAGACGACCATGTGCTTCGCCTTTTTGCCGCAGCACACGCACACGTCGCTTAAGGTTTCCTGCTTGAACGGGATACAGCGGGAACCGACGCCCGTCAGCTCCTTGACCTTGTCTTCACAGGCCTCCTCGCCGCACCACATGGCGTGCACGAAGCCGTCGCCGTGCTCTTTGAGCGCCGCCTTGATCTCCTCAATGGAGGTGCAGCGGTAGGTCCGGCGTTCAATGTTTTCCGCCGCCTTTTGGTACAGCGCCTTGCCGAGGGTGTCCAGCAG
>JAFRNP010000168.1 GCA_017430145.1 Clostridia bacterium | reverse complement strand
GATTGCGCAGTAGATTTTTTCGTCAGATTGTACAGATTTGACGCCGTCAACCTGGCGGTTGGCAAGGAAAATCTGTGCAGGATGACGGAATAAAGATCAAGCAAGGCGTGCGCCGCGAATTGTGCGGTGTTGCCTTAAGAATAACAGGATCATTCCCTATAAAAAAATTTTGTGACGATAAGCTCTTTACGGTGCTTTCGTCACAAGACTGATCAAAAATAATACCCGTCTGTTTTATGCGGAACAGAAAAACGCAGCTATTCGTTCTTCATTTCCGTATCCGCACGCATCACGCAGACGCCGAACGGTGTCAGGATCGTCCTGAAGCCGTTCTTTTCATAAAAGCGGATCGCGGAGACGTTCTTTCGGCTGACGGTCAGCACGATGCGGGAGATCCCCTTTTGCGCCAGATGCGCTTTCAGCGTTCTGATCAGCTGCGTACCGACCCCTTTCCGGCGGGCAGACGCTGTCAGATCGATGTGCAGGTGCGCCGGCGCGATCAATGCGCAAAGCGACTGCGAGATACACACGCCGTATCCCCATAAACCGTAGCGCACCCCGAGCTTTGCAATCTCCGGAAGCACGTTTTTGCGAAACAGACGGAAAAACCGACGGGTGTCGGCGGCGCAGAAGACGTAACCGACCGGACGGTCTGCCGCATCTGCCGCAACGAAGCTGTCCGGCGCATACCGGACGTAAGCATCACAGAACGTCAGCAGCAGAAACTGCCGGTCTTTTTCATTGCTGAGCGTGATGGTGGACGTTTCCTCGCAGATCCCGCGCGCCGCCTCCAGATCCTGCTCCTTACAGGGACGGACCGTCCACGTGTATTCCATTTTATCTTCCGCCATATCCTCACCTCGGAGTTGTCAGAAACGACAACAATCTGCAGCCTTTTTTTAAACGGCTTTTTCCGGATTTTCTTGTTTTTCACAGAGCCGCAAGCCGGGTCAACTGCGCATCGTTTCCCATTCTTCTTTCGTCATGGCGTTTACGTGGCCGGTCCGTTTCTCGTGCATCAGCGGGACGTCGACCCCTTCGGTCGTCCACCGGTACCTGAAACCGGCCTTTTCCTGAACGCGCTTTGAAGCTGCATTTCCTTCGTAGTATCCGCACCACACCCTGCGCATGCCCAGATCCTCAAAAGCGCGGCGGAGCATCTCCTTAACGGCTTCCGATATCAGTCCCCTGCCCCAGAACGGTTTTCCGAGCCAGTAACCCAGCTCGCACTCGTCATCTCTTTCGGTCATATCGGTATGGCCGTTCAGCTTCAGCTCAATGGCGCCGATCGCCTTCCCGTCCTCTTTCAGACAGACGGCGTAAGCCTCTTTGCCGTTAAAGACGTTCCGGATCACTTCCCGGCTTTCATCCAAACTCTGATGCGCAGGCCACCCGGCGATCGGCCCCACGGCGGGATCGCCGGCGTATGTGTACAGATCCTCCGCATCGCTTTCTTCCCAGCGGCGCAGAACCAGCCGCTCCGTTTCCAATACCGTCGTTCTCACCTGTTCCAGCGCCGCAGCGACGGTTTTTGCAAGGATACGGTACCCTTCGTCCGTAAAATGCACGCCGTCGCTGCAGAGGTACGAGGGCAGATCCGGGTCCGCACGGTACAGATCGACCGTCTGCAGGCCGAAAGTTTTTGCCGCTTTTATTACCGCACGGTTCCGGCTTTGCACGCGCGCATCCGTGTCCGGGTCTAACGTGGGCGTAGTCAACAGAAGGATGAATGCCGCCTGCGGTAACAACGCGCGAAGTTCCTCGATCTTACGCGCATACAGCCGCTCATACGCATCCGTATCGTCCAGATGCCAGCCGTGCAGACCGTTGTTGAACAGCACCGCGCGGTAGGGCGCAGCCTGCTGCGCCGTGAACAGGCGCACGCTTTCGGTAAAATACGGATGGTCCAGCGCCTTCGAGCTGGCAAAGCCGTCCACCCTGATCTTTGAACCGAATAGTTCATTCAGCTTTGTGCGCGTGGGGATCGAGATCGAATCCCCGATATACAAAATGCGCGGCGACGTAAGATCCTCGGTGTTTTCGATCCACGTCTGGTCCCATTCGTACGTTTCAAGCGTTAAGCCCTCACGGAATATGCCGTTTTTGTTGTCCATTTGCTCATTTCCTCCGGATACAGTGTCGGTTTATTCAAAATACGCCGCCAGAAAATCGTCCGGGCTGCCGTCGTACCGGGCTTCGCACAGATAATAAAACCCGAGCTGGTTCCCTGCGTTATAGGTGATCAGCGTTTTGCCGTTCCATTCGCACAGATCCACGTCGGAATTGCTGGCGATAAAACCCGTGCGGATCTCCCGCAGCAGCTCCGGGGAGAGATCGCACGCGTAAGGGGAGATCTTGCGGTCCTCCTCGTCGGGCATGAGGATCGGGTTATAAAGCCCGACCTCCCAGGTGTCGAAATCTTCGGTTCTGTAGATATAATTCGTAAAACGGTAACAGGGCATTTCCGTTACGGCGATCAGATAATACCACCCGCGGCTGTAACGCAGCCACGGCCCGCCGAGATACCGGTGCCGCGGGAAACCTTTTTCGGGGTCCGGCGGCGTCCAGTGTACGAGATTCGGAGAAAACGCGAAAAACGCCGTAAAGGGCACGCCCACGTACTCCGCCGGTTCGGAGGCCTCGATACAGAGAACGTAGCCTTGGGGGCCCTTTGTGAGCGACGTGTTGAAAAACCGCCAGCCGGGGGCCTTCAGCAGCTCCCGGCTCTGCCAGTTGACCAGGTCCCGGCTCTCAAACAGGATCAGCGTATCCCCTGCGGCGCGCAGGGTGCCGATCACGAACACCGTGCCGTTTTCCTGATACAGTGAATAATAACAGCCCTGCCCGAAGCGGGAGAGCACCTCCCCGGTCTCCCGGTCGCGGATCAGCGCACACGCCGGGAATGCGGGGTCCGTGCCGCGGGTGAGGTCCTCCAGCTCCAGCCGGTAAAGCCTGCCGCCGAACACAAAGGGCGTGGATTCTCCGCAGGGGCTCACCGCCCCGAGCTTGCGGATCTGCGGGTACCCGCCCTTCATCAGCGTTTTTTCATTAAAATTGATTTCCTTCATCATATTCTCTTTTGTCGTTTGACAGCAGACTTATCTGCCCGTCGATCCAGGATTCCTGCGGCACGTCGCGGATTCTGTCGCCTTCCGTATAGCCGCCGATCAGAAACGGCGACCCCGGATCGTGCAGCCGGCTTTTCGCCAGCACTTCTGCAGGTTCGGCGTTTGCGTAGCAGTATCTGCACAGGTGTTTACAGGTGTTGTATGCGCCGATATCGCAGGAAAGGTAACACGCGCATTCGGCCCGGGCGCCTTTCCGTTTCGGCGCGTGCAGACGTTTTCCGATGGCCCTTTCGTAGTCGTCCATCCGCATGCAGCCGCCGCAGTCCGCGCCGAACGCCGCAAGCTCGTCGCCTTCGGCGCAGGGCTTGAGCGTCATACCGTGGTCCCGGGCGATCTTTATCATCTCTTTGCCCAGCGCCAGCCGCTGTTCTTTCGGCACCTCCCGCGCTTCGGGAAAGTTGCGCCGGACCTTGGGATACAGGTCGATAAAGCTGATCACGGCGGTTTTCGTGTATCCGTCCAATGCGGCGGCGATCTGTGCAAAGGCGCGCAGATGGTACTGCGCAGTATATTTGTCCGAAAGAAAGATCGGATCGTACCGCCAGCCTGTCGCATCGACCCCGACCGTATCCGACAGCTTTTTGAAATCCTCCAGCAGGCGGTGCTTATCCGGTACGTTCGGCTCGATATCTCTGCCGTAGGGCGTGATCGTGACGAACCAGAACTGGCCGTATTCCCTAAGGAGATCCATATACGGAAACATCGGCGCCGGGTTCTTGGTGCAAAAGCCGATCACGTCCACCACGGACGGGTGGAGGCGGTAACGGCTGACCTGCGCCGGGTCATACGGATTGCGTACGCAGACAAAGCCTTCCCGGAGCCTGCCTGCGAACCATTTGGCATAAAACGCCGGGATATCCGTCCGCTGCCCGGTATTGATGATCATGCCCTTTCACCGTCCTCCCGTTTATCGATGCGCTCTTCCATATGATATATGATTTTTACGAGAAAATCAAGCGCTATATACTTGCAGGTTTGTGTCAAGTACGAGTTGGCAAATTATCATATGATTTATGAATTTCGTTTTTTTCGATAGTTTTAAATCTCGCTCAACGGTTTGAGCAAGGATATTTGTTTCAGCCAGGATATATTGGGAAGAGTGGCTGAATGTTCT
>JAFRNP010000167.1 GCA_017430145.1 Clostridia bacterium | reverse complement strand
GCCTTGCTTGATCTTTATTCCGTCATCCTGCACAGATTTTCCTTGCCAACCGCCAGGTTGACGGCGTCAAATCTGTACAATCTGACGAAAAAATCTACTGCGCAATCCGCACACCGGAATTATGCGGTGTTGCCTTAATACTGGACCGTCCACGTCTGCTGGAACAGCAGGCCGATGTCGCAGTTCTGGACTTTGAGCACCACGACCTTGACCTCGTCGAAATGGAGGATACAGGGCGTGACGTATTTGAGCTCGGTGATGTGGCCGCTGGCTTTGTCAACGGTGGCGGTGACGGTGGCCGTGTGGTAGTAGGCGTGCAGGCCGTCAAAGGTCAAAAAGCCGCTTGCCGCGCTGGACACGTCCTCGGTGCGAAGCAGGGGGCCGATCAGGCCCGCGGAGCCGTCGCCGGGGTTCAGGTCCTGCTCCTGGTTTTTATCGGTGCCGGTGGATTTGAGCACGATCTCATAGGTGGAACCGTTGTCCTTGATGGTGGCGTCGCTGACCTTATCGGCGGGGATGTTGATGGTGGCAAGCCCTACGGGCGGCAGCTCCTTGGCGGTGCCGGTCACTGGCTCGGTGTTTTCGACCATGAACTTGTCCATCAGCGTCTGCGCCAGCTTTTCGAGCGTGGAGTTGTTGTTGATGTTCAGGATGCTGTTGTAGTTGGAGGTATAGTCATAGGTACGCGTGGTGCTCTTGGAATCCGTACTGATCTTGTTATAGGCGTCCACGTAGTACTTGACGATCGCCTCTTTGCCCTGCGGCATGCCGTTTGAGGCTGCGGGCGTTTCTGCCGGGGTGGAGGCAGCAGGCGTATCCGCCGCGGGCGTTGTTGCCGCGGGCGTGTCTGCAGCCGGAGTGTCCGCCGCCGGGGTATCGGCCGCAGGGGCGTCCGCCGCCGGGGTATCTGCCGCAGGCGTTTCGGCGGGGGTGTTGTCTGCGGGCACGGCAGCGCTGTTACTGCCGGCGCTGTTCGCGCTGCCGCCGGCAACCAGGGCGCCGATCACGCCGTAGGCCTCCTCGGGGATCTGTACGTTCACCGTCGTGGTGCAGGCCGTTAACGCGAGGGCAAGGACCAGGCAGAGTATCATTGATAAAATCGCTTTTTTCTTCATGAGGGTCAGCTCCTTGTAGCTACGTATACATATCTATTGTAATAAGAAACTGCGGGCTTTGTCAAGTGGAAAATTGATAATTAGCACAAAATTCACAATTGCCGGACCGCCGGATCCGCCCGTAGGATATAAAACCGGCGGCAGACGCTGCAGACTGCCGCCGGATACGGTGGTTATGATATGCTTACAGGCCCAACTGGTCCTTGTAGGCGATGAGCATGAACTCCACGATGTCGTACGCCTCGTAGTCCCTGGGGACCGAAAGCTTTTCGGTGGATACGGAGGCGGAGAAGGAGGAAAAATTGATCTCGCCCAGGCCGTTTGCCCCGTTGTTGCTGATCCGGATCAGTTTTTTTCCGTCCAGGTACACGTAAACGCTGCCGCCGATCTCATTGATCTGGTAGACGTCGCACGTATGCCCGTTGACCTCGGCCTGCCCGGTCTTCGTCCCGCGGGACAGGTCGCTGAAGGAGGAGAACAGGTCCACCTCGTCAAAAACCTCGTTGAACAGCGCGCCTTCCTCTTCGCCGAGCATTTCTTTGATCTCGTCCGTAAATTCCGCGTAGACGGCGTGTTCCTCGTCGATCATATAGACCGTTCCGTCCTGTGCGCGCAGCATGGATACCGCCATATTGTCGGCGGCGGATTCCAGATGGACGTAAAAGCCGCGGTCTGCGGTTTTTACGATCTTCATGGTCAGGCCGCTGTTTTCTATAACGGCGGTGTATACGCCGCTGCGCAGGGCGTCGTACTCGTTTTTGCATACGGCGTCCGGTAATATCTCAAGGTCCACGCTGGCGCGCAGGGCAAGCCGTGCGTCGGCGGCGGAGACGCTGCCGTCCATGTCGATATCGGCGACTGTCTGCTCCGACTCCGTAAAGGGCGTGCCGAGCCCGACGCTGGCGCGCAGGATCGAACGCGCGTCCATGGCGGAGACGTGGCCGTCCCGGTCGATATCGCCGTTGGTCAAAGCAAACGCCGCGACGCCCGCCGTCAGCGTGATCGCCGCGGTAAGAAACACACAGAGGGTCTTTTTGAAAATGCGATACATAACGATGCTCCTATCTTGTGAAGTCCGGTTTGTAAATATGGTACCGGAAGAACCTTAAAAAAAGCATAAGCAGACTACTGCAGGATCTCGAGAACGAGGTTCCCCTCGTATTCGACGGTCTTTGTGACCTGATACCCGAGCGCCTCGTATTTTTCCTTATCTTCCGTGGGCGCGCTCATCCGGTAATCCAGGATCACGTAATCGAGCTTTTCCCCGTCGGCGGGTTGGTGGTAATAGGTCTCATAAAGGACCTCCCTGTTCGCAAGGTGCGGCAGCAGGAACGTGGAACAGACCACGCTTTTATCCTCCGGGATCTCGTCGAGCGCCTCGCTGATCAGTTCGTTGCGTTCGTTTTCTTTTGCCCATAGCTTCAGGTAGTACGAACAGCGCGACACGGGGGACAGGATAAAGCACATGACGCCGCATACGCAGGCGATGCTCAGGAGCAGCCGTCCGGTGGCGGGCTGCATATCGCTGACGTTGATGACGCTTAAATAGAACAGGAATGCGATGACGCCGAAGGTGTACTGGAAGCCGATCTGGTACTGGTAGACGTAAAGCGTCAGGAGGTTCATCAGCAGCATCGGCAGCAGCAGCAAAAGCCGGGAGGGGCGTTTGACGCCGAAGGGCAGGAAGGCGAGGGGCACGGCGATCTGCAGCAGGAACAGCATTTTCGGCTGGTAGCTGCCGTCGCCGTCCACAAAGATCTGGGTGAAAGCGTAGCCGGGGTCCACCAGCACGTTTTTGACGGCGTCCAGAAGCGTGCCGTCGCCCACGATGAAGTTTTCGTACCGGGTGGTCATGACCCCTTCGCCGTAGGAGGAGAGGATCTTGACGGCGACCAGGAAGTAGATCCCGGCGCCCGCCAGCAGCAGGACGCCCCGCAGGTACTTTTTGCGGTCCAGCAGAACGTAGATGGCGAAAAACGCGATGTAGATCGCCGCATCCTCCTTGACGAAGAGGGTCAGCAGGGTAAAGACGGCGGTCAGAACGTGTTTTTCCTTTTCATACGCCCAAAAGACCCACAGAAGAAGCGGCAGCAGAAAGCAGTTTTCGTGGAAGTCGTAGTTGGTGCCGCCTGCCACCGCCGGGAAGGCGACCAGCACGACGGCGAACACCGCGGTACGCAGGTACGACAGCTTATAGTGCCGGCAGAGGAGGGAAAGCGGGATCACGGCGCTTCCGAGCAGCGCCGCCTGGGTCAGCTGCAGCGTCACGGGGGAGGAGAACACGAAATAGACCGGCAGCATCAGATAGTAGATCAGCGACAGGTGCACCGCGAAGTGCGACAGCAGACGGTCCCGTTCGCAGGTGGTCACCGGGGTCAGATGGCGCTTGAGGTTATAAAACATCTGGCAGAAGATGCCGAAGTCGTAGTTCGGCGTGCGGTAGGCGGCGTAGCGCAGCGCGCCCGTAAGCCCTACCAGCAGGAAAAAGACGCCGCCGGAAACAGCAATGACTGTGACCATCTTCTTTTTCGTCATCGCTTTTTTAAACCGGAGCCAGCCGCGTTTGTTGTAATAGAACAGCAGGATCGCCCAAAAGGCGGTCAGCGCGAAGACGTAATAATACCCCATGTCGTCGGTACAACCGGAGACCGTTAAAAAGCTGTACAGACCGAAGCTGACGGGCAGCAGCACGCGCTCGGGCACGCGGCCCTTCTTTTTCATCAAGATGGCGGCGACGTACTGCGCGACCGTAAAGGCGGCAAAGACGGCAACAAAAGATATCAGGCCGAATCCGGAAAAATTCTCAAGATCTCTGAAATCGCCGCTGAGGATAAGGAACAGGACCGCGCTCAGACACCAGGCGCTAAGCAAACGCATCACCAGCGGTTCAATGGACAGGGATTCCAGACGTTTCAGTTTCTCACGCATCTCAAAAAGCTCCTTTTTTGTCAGGATACGTTTTTTTATATCATACTATAACCGAAGGAGAAATACAAGGGGAAAGTGAATAGAAAGTATGAAAGTTGCAAAGATACAAAGTTACAAACGCGCAACGCGCGTTGGCGCGTTGCTTACAGACGTTTTTTGCGCTTGTACCGCAAAAAGACGCGCGTCCCGCCCGCCCATGCGGGGCGTCGTTGCAGAAAGGTCGGAAAACCGGTTGCTTTTGCATACTATACGAATGCAAAAACAGGACCGGGCGGCTTAAACCGTTCGGTCCCTTGGTTAATTATTCAGCGGATCTTCCGTCAGAGGATCAATACAGGCCCGCAAAGCCGCTTTGGACCCACCGGAGCAGGATGATGACCATATGGATCAGACCGACGAGTTGCTCATACAGGCTGCTGCCGTGATCCTTCCCGCACAGGGGGCAGGTACTCTTGCCCGACTCTTCGGCGGCGGACCCGGATCCCGCGGCGTCCGCCTCGCGCTGCGCCGCGCGCATGGCGTCCAGCTGCGCAAGGATCGCGTCCACAGCGGCGTTGTTCTCTTCGGGCGTCTTGTCCGCGTTGTCGATGGCGGTCTTACCGGCTTCGATGGTGGCGGCAAGCTCCGTCTTCTGCGCGTCGCGGTAATCGTCGGCGTTCTTGTAACCGTCGAGATCATTTTTCGCGGCGGTCTTGGCGGCGGCAAGCGCTTCCTGCGCGGTCAGCTCGGCGTCGGTGGGGATCGCGTCCATCACGGCCTCTGCATTGGCAAGGACGGCGTTCACTTCTTCGATCGTTTCCGCGGCTTCGATGGCAGCAATACCGTCGTTTTTCGCAATGATGAAATGGAATTCATCGAATTTTATTTTCCCATAAAAGTAATCGTATTGACAAAAGGGGATTTATGCCCTATAATAGAAGTAACGAATGAAAGGGGTAATCTTATGCCGACAATCAGTTATTTCTATGGAATCATCATTGTGATGTATCTGCGCAACAAGGAACACAACCCTCCCCACATTCACGCAATCACGCAGGATTTTGACGCGCCGTTCCTGCTTGCCACCGGCGAGATCATGGAGGGAGAATTTCCACCGAAAGCGCAGGCTCTTGTCAAAGAATTCATCATGAAGTATCAGAAAGAGTTATTGGAAATGTGGGAAACAGAAAAGTATGTAAAGCTGCCCCCGCTCAAATAATAACCGCAAAGGAGGCAACAGTATGTTTCATAAAGCGATTCATCTGGAATTCTTGGACGGAACCGCTATGGCTGTAACTTTTCAGGACGGAGCGGTAAAAAAGTACGATATCAGCGTACTGTTTTCCAAATATCCTCAGTTGGAAGCGTTAAAAGACCGTGCGCTTTTTCTCTCCGGCAGGCTTTTAGGCGCATATGGCGTCGTGTGGACGGATGAACTGGATATCGAGACAGAGACGATCTATGAGGACGGTGAAACGATCAAAATAAGGCCGATCCATATTCAGAAAGCGTCCTCGCAGGCGGTGCTTTCCGCACGGGCAAAAGCAGGATTGTCTCAGAAAGAATTGTCCGAGCTGACCGGCATCGATCAGTCGGATATCTCGAAAATCGAACGAGGCGTCGCCAATCCGTCTGTCGCTACGCTGGAAAGGATCGCCGCCGCTCTGGGCGGCCGCCTGACCATAGCGATCGAAACGGCGTAAACGAAGGAGTACAACGAAATGAGTATGCTTTTTGCGGATACCCTGAAAAAGCTGCGAACAGATAAAGGGCTTTCACAAAAGACGCTGGCGGAAAGGATGTACGTTACGCGCGCTACCGTATCCCGGTGGGAATCCGGCAGCCGCCTGCCGGACGCCGAGACGATCATCCGGCTTTCCGAGGTCCTTGGCGCGGACGTGAACGCGCTGCTCAACGCTGCGGTGCGGAGCGACGAGCACCCCAACGTCATGATCGTGGACGACAACAGGGTCGTCCTCAACGGAGGCCTGCCGGTCATAGAGGAGGCCATCCCGAACGCCGCGGTCACGGGCTTTACCAAGCCCTCGGAGGCGGTAGAATACGCAAAGGCCAACCGCGTGGCGCTGGCGTTCCTCGATATCGAGATGGGTATGACGAGCGGGCTGGACGTGTGCCGCGAGCTGCTCAAAGTCAATCCGTGTACCAACGTCGTGTATCTGACCGCGTACAAAGAGTATTCCTTTGACGCGTGGGACACGGGGGCGATCGGCTTCATGCTCAAGCCGATCACAGCCGAAGGCGTCAAAAAACAGCTTGAAAAGCTGAGATACCCTTTCCGGACGGGAGGCTGACCATGATAGATTGGATCGATATCTTCGATTTTACATTGGCGGGCGCCATGATGGTGATGATGGCGATCGGGATCGCGTTCTCAGCCTTTATGCCCGCGCTGGACAAGTGGAACAAACGGTATTTTGTAATTCTTTTTTCTCTGCTTTTCCTTTGTACCGTCACCTGCTTTTTTGCCGTTATCTTTTGGGAAGATCCCTCGAAGGCTGCGGAGGCAAAGACCGTCTATCTGTTTCAGGGTCTGTTCCTCTCGGCGCCTGTCTTTATGCCGACGGTCCTTCTGCTGCATTCCTGCGGTGAAAGTCTCAAAAGCAGCCTGCTGTTCAAAACCGTGACGGTACTGCAGGTCATATATATCATTTTACTGACCGGCGCTCAGTTCACGGACGCCGTTTACTGCGTTACGCCGGATAATCGGTTTATACGCGGCCCGTTGTGGGCGTTGTGGATGGTCCCGCTTGTCCTTATTATGATTTTGAACATAGCGGGCGTCATCAGACGGCGAAAAAAGCTATCGAAAAAGCTTTTTACCGGTCTGCTTGTGTATCTGCTGCCGATGACAGCCGCCATCGTCCTCCATCTGTTCATTTCTGTTGAATTTTTTGTTGTATTCGGCATGGCGCTGCTTGCGATGATCATGTTCGTGCTGATCCTGTCGGATAACATTGAGCAATACGCAAAGCAGCAACAGCAGATCACCCATCAGCGCGCCAGCGTTATGGTGCTGCAGATGCGGCCGCACTTCATTTACAACACGATGACGACCATCTATTACCTGTGCAAGCAGGACGCGGACAAGGCGCAGCAGGTGACGCTGGATTTCACCGAATACCTGCGAAAAAACTTCACTGCCATTGCGAGCGATAAAACCGTTCCTTTTGCCGATGAATTGAAGCATACGCAGGCGTATCTCGCGGTGGAACAGGCGCAGCATGAGGACGACCTGTTTATGGAATTCGATACGCCGCACACGCGCTTTCGCGTGCCGCCGCTCACCCTGCAGCCCCTTGTGGAAAACGCCGTCAAGCACGGGTTGGACCCGGACGGCGAACCGCTGCATATCTGTGTCAGAACGCGGCAGACAAACAGCGGCAGCGAGATCACCGTGGAGAACGACGGGCCGGACTTTGACCCCGCCAACGACAACGAGCCGCATATCGCCCTGAACAATATCCGCCAGCGGCTCGAAATGATGTGCGGCGGAAAATTGGAGATCGCCCCGCGCCCCGGCGGCGGCACGGTCGTGACGGTCACGATCCCCGGGGAAACAAAGCGCCGGACAGAAGAACCGGAACAGAACGGATCTGTTCTGACCACCGGATAAAAGATGAGGATAAAACAAAAACACTTTTTTCCGGAAAGATCAATGGTCTGCCGTATCCTTCAAAATCTGATTTTTACTTTTCGTTTTTTAACATTTCGTTTTTTATCATTCCGTTTTTTACCTTTATCTATTATCTTTAAGCAAAACGCCGCCTCAGGTTGAGGCGGCGTTTTTTCAGTTGTACATGCCGTTTGCGTTCATATAGTTCCAGATCATTTTTCCGTGGTCCTGCTCCTCCTTCTGGATGTGGTTCAGCAGGGCGCGGGCGTTGTCGTCCCGGAACTCGAACACACAGGTGTCGTACAGGGAGGAGGCGTGCTTTTCCGCCGTGAGCAGGTCCGTACACAGGAAGCAGTCGTTGTCCCGGTCGGGCGAACACTTAGCGGAATACACGGGTGTAAAGGTGGGCAGAGCTTCGGCGGCGTTCGCCTGAAAGGTCGGCACCGTGCCGTTTTCAAGCTGCGAGAGAGAGTCAAAATGCTTCTGTTCCTTGTCCGCAAGGTTCTGGAACAGCCCCTTGAGCTGGCCGTCCACAGCGTTTCCGGCGGCGCGGGTGTACTTTTCTTTGCACAGCTGCTCCTGGCCTTTGAGCTCCTGAATAAGGTTTTTTTCTTTTTGCGTCAGCGTCATGACGGGTTCTCCTTTTTCGTATGGATTCGGCTTTCGCCTATAAGCAGTATGGGAGTAAACCGCCGGGTTTATGCCGGAGATCGTAAAAACGGGCAAAAAAACCGGCAGCGTTTTTATAAAACGCCGCCGGAAGGCTTTTTTTTCGTTATTCTTCGGCCGGAGATCCGTCAGCGTTTTGGGCTTCGTCCGCTTCGTCCGCTTCTTTTTCCGCTTTTTCGGCTTCCTTCTGCTTCTTTTTCAGCCGCTTTTCTTTTTTCTTTTCCGCTTTTTCCACGCGTTTTTCGTTCTTGTGGGCGACGGAGAGGGCCAGCCGCTCCTTTTCTTCCGCCTCCAGCAGCGCGGCGTTTGCCGCCTCCTCGGCGTTCACCGCCGCCGCTTCGGCGGCTTCGGCTGCCGCCGCCGCTTCCTCGGCGGCCTTTGCCGCCGCCTTTGCCGCTGCCGCCGCCTCCTCGGCTTCGCGCTTGCGCTGTTCGGTCTCCGCCGCGATGCGGCGCTTTTCGGACTCCTCAAACTCCACCAGCCAGTCCAGCGTATCCTTAATGCTCTCCTCCAGCGGGCGCGGGTGGTAACCCAGCTCCCGTTCGGCTTTCGCGAACGAGAAGTTGCAGTTGGAACACAGCTTTCGGACCGCGTAGCGCGTGAAGATCGCGGGCTTGTTCAGGGTCTTGTAGTAGGTCTCCATGATGGGCGCCGCAAAGTCGATGAGCCCCTTGCCGAGCTTGATGCGCGGCGGTTTGTTGCCGCTGACCTTTGCAAGGATCCGGATAAACTCGTCCACGGTCACCGCCGTGTTGACCAGCAGGTACACCTCGCCGTCGCCGCCTTTGTCGCCGGCTGCCACGGTGCCGATGGCAACGTCCCGCACGTCCACGAAGTTGTAGCCGCCGAAGGTCATGGTGATCGGGAAGGCGCCGCTGGCAAACATGCGGATCATGCTGCCTACGCTCGAGATCTTGAAATCGTAGGGGCCCATGCAGGCGCTGGGCTGGCAGACCACGGTGGTCAGCCCGCCCTTGCCGTTGGCTTCAAGCACCAGCGCCGTCGCCTCCGCCTTGGTTTTGGCGTAGGCGCCCTCCAGCTTGTCGGGGTCGTACTCGTAGACCTCCGTCATGACTTCGCCTTCGGGCAGGGGGACGTAGGTGTCCACGCTCGACATATACACAAGCCGTTTGACCCCCGCCTTGCGGCAGGCGCGCAGCACGTTTTTGGTGCCGTTGACGTTGACGTTGTACACGAATTCCTCGTTGCCGGGCTTTATCTCCACGCAGCCGGCGATGTGGTACACGATATCGCAGCCCTCGAACGCGCGCAGCAGCGACTCGTAATCGGTGATGTCGCCCTTGCGCATCTCACAGCGCAGCCCATCAAAGATGCCGGGGTCCTTGCGCACAAGGATGCGGATATCCTTTTCCTCGTGGCCCTGCAGCTCTTTTAAGATCGCGTAGCCCACGTGCCCGGTGGCGCCGGTCAGGCAGACGGTGGTTTTCTTCGTTTCGGTTTGGGTCTTCTTTGCCATATCTGTTTCCTTTCAGAGGGTGAATTGTTTATGTCAATACGAGCGTCAGGTCGTTTACGTTGGTGCCGGTGGGCCCGGTGACCAGCAGCGCGCCCGCTGCGGCGAGCGCCCGGTAGGAATCGTTGTTTTGCAGCGCCGCCGCCGGATCGACGCCCGCCCTGCGCATGCTCTCTGCGGTATCGCCGTCCGCGATCCCGCCCGCGGCGTCCGTGGGCCCGTCGGTGCCGTCGGACCCGGCGGCGGCGAACACCACGTCCGGGACGCCGTCCAGCGCAATGGCGGCCGCAAGCGCCATCTCCTGGTTCCTGCCGCCCTTGCCGGAACCCGTCAGCGTGACGGTGGTCTCCCCGGCGTAGATATACGCACGGTTCCTGCGCTGCGGGTCAACGGAAGAGACGATCTCTTTCGCCCGGTCCCGCGCCTCGCCCGTTAAGCAGTCGCATACGATCTGGGCGTCGTAGCCCAGGGTCTCCGCCGCCTTTTTCGCGGCGGCGGTGAGCATGGCGATATCCCCGGCGAACAGGTACCCGCCGTCGTTGATCTGCAGTTCGCTTTTTTCGTACATGCACGCGAGGGCGGCAGCAGGTACGTCGTACAGATATTTGTCCGCCGCCAGCCTGACCGCTTCGTCGGGGGTCACGTCCGGGACGGTGGGACCGGAGGCGATCACGCCTTTGTCGTTGCCTAATACGTCCGACAGCGCCACGGTGAACACCTTTGCCGGGTAACAGGCGGCGGCGAGCCTGCCGCCCTTTACAAGCGACAGCCGCTTGCGTACGGCGTTGATCTCTGTAATGTCCGCGCCGCGGGAAAGCAGCTTTTCGGTGATCTGCCTCTGCAGCCCGGCGTCTATGCGGCTTGCCTCCATCAGGGCGCTGCCGCCGCCGGACAGCAGTACCAGCGCCGTGTCGTTTCCGGTCAGCCCTTCGGCGATCTCCAGCGCCCGCAGGGCGGCGCGCACGCTGTTTTGGTCGGAGACGGGGTGCGCGGCTTCGATCACCTCAAAATACGGGGACGAAAAATCGCCGGTGTGCCCGTATTTGGTGACGGCCAGCCCCTGCCGGATGCGCCCGCCGAGGACCTCGGCGGCGGCCTTCGCCTGCGGGATCGCCGCCTTGCCCACGGCAAAAACGGTCACACGGCCGCCGAGCGGCAGCGTCGGCAGGATGCGTTTTGTATTTTCATAGGGCAGTGCCCCGGCGATCGCCGCGCGGATGATCGCTTCGGCGTCGGCTTTTTTGCCGGACCTTGCCGATCCGTTCATGATCGGGTAAGGGCGTTCCCCCATTAACTCTTCACTCTTCACTTTTCACTCTTCACTCTTCACTGATATCCGTTTATTTCCCGATCTCCACCACGCTGTGCGTATTGTCGGGCAGGGAGGGGTAGAGAAGCTCCTTCATGATGGATACGATCTCACTGAGGGTCTTTAAGAGTTTTGCCTTTTTCTTTTTCGGCATCGGCAGCCGCCGAACGATCCGCCCGGGCAGGCGCGCCACGTCCATGGCGATGCGCTTGACGTTTTCATCCTGCGTTTTGGAGGTCTCGGAGCCGTCGAAAATGTTCATCACGATGTCGATGATATGGGGCAGCAGCGGCTGTTTGCGCACGGCTCTGACGGCCTTTTTATCGATCCCCCTGCCGAAGGTGACAAAGTTCACGGCGCGGGCGGCGGCGCCCACCCGGATCGTCAGGGCCTTTTTGGCAAAGAAGCGGATAAAGGGATAGACAAGGTTATACGGCCCGATATGGATGCCCTGCCCGTCGAGCCGGTCCTTCAGGTCCTGTTTGTCGGAAGCTGCCGCCTGCAAAAGGTTATAGAACAGGGCGGCGGTGTGTTCCTTGAAAAAGCTTGCGCCCACCTGTTTACCATTTAAGGTGAAGGTTTTCAGGCGCTCCACGCGAACGTCCGCTTTTCCGTTTTCCACGGTAACGATATTGATCGGGGCAGGGTATCCGGTCAGCGCGCCGACGTTGACCTGCGTGATCTTGTTGCCCTTTTGGGAGACGTAGGTCGTGGTGCGCTGCATGTGGGAGTGGCCCACGAACATGAGCCGGAGCCCTGCGTCCGCAAGGGTGGCGGCGACTGCAAAATTGTCGCCGATGCTCTGTCCTTTATTGATAATCTTTGCGACGCCGTACAGCAGCAGGTGGTGTTCCATGGCGATCACGTCGCAGCCGGCGGCTTTCGCGGCGGCGATCTGTTCGCACATCCATTTCAAGTGCTTTTTGCTGTACCCGGAGGCGCCGGTAGGATGGTCCGCGTCGTCGTTGACGGCGATCAGGCGCAGGTTTTCACTCACCTGAAACACGCGGGAATGGAACCCGTGTCCGTTTTCAAATTCCGCGATGCAGGCATTCCTGCCGACGTCGGCGTAGGCGGCGTCCAGTGTCTTTGCGTTGTAGGCGGGCACGTCGTGGAAGACCTCGTTGCCTTCGTACCGGCGGGGATTGCCGTCGGTACACCAGTCGTGGGTGGAGGTGATCATATAGACGGGCTTTTTTTCCTGAAGCTTTCTGATCTTTGAAAGGATCCCCTCGTGGCTGACCGCCTCGCCGTCGTTGGTGACGTCGCCGGCGATGAGCACCGCGTCCACGTCGCTGTTTGCAAGCTGATCGAACGCGGCGTCGATGACCGCGCCCGATTCCGCAAGGCATTTCTGGTCGGAGCCGCTGCGCAGCTCGTACGCCCGCCCGGTCACGCCAAGCGAAGGGGAATAGTAGTGCAGGTCCGCAATAACGGCGAGTTTTGTTGCCATAACGTGCCCTCCCGAAAACCGACCGTCTCTTCTACGGCAGTTTGTTAATAGTTTATGAATAAATTATAAGGGAAAAGAATGCGATTGTCAACAGTTTCGGGGAAGATGAGAGTTTTGAAAGTTTTGAAAGTTATGAAAGTTATGAAAGTTAAAAATGCGGAACGCCGCTTTGGCGCGGCGTTGATCATAGAGGGTTTGCGTCACATAAACGACCTCCCGCCAGAAATTCCGGACCTCCTGCACTTTTCATCATTCATCTTTTTTTTATCGTCCGTTGTTCGTTCCTTTGAGGCGAAGGCAAATAAAGTCTGTAAAAAAAACGCCGTGCGACTGCACAGCGGTTTTTGATTATTTCAGCGCTTCCTTCGCCTGGTCCGTCAGCGCGGTGAACGCGGCAGGATCGGCGATGGCGATCTCGGAGAGCATCTTTCTGTTCAGGGTGACGCCCGCCTTTTTGAGGCCGTTCATGAACGTGGAGTAGTTCATGCCGTTGGCCTTGCAGCCCGCGGAGATACGGGCGATCCAAAGCTGACGGAACTCACGCTTTTTCTGCTTTCTGCCGATGTAAGCGTAGTTGCCGGACTTCATCACGGCCTGCTTCGCGGTTTTGAAGAGCTTGCTCTTGGAGCCGTAGTAGCCCTTGGCGGCCTTCAGGACTTTATTTCTTCTTTTGCGCGTCATCATCGCGCCCTTAATACGTGCCATATCTGTTTACCTCCGATTCTGCTTATTTGTAGGGGATGAGACGTTTGATCTGTCTGGCGTTGGTCTTGTCGGCAACGACAGTCTTCCGGAGATTTCTCTTCCTCTTGGTGGTTTTCTTGTTCAGAATGTGGGATTTGTAAGCATGCGCACGAATGGGCTTGCCGTTCTTGGACAGCTTGAAACGCTTTTTCGCGCCGGAGTTGGTCTTGATTTTAGGCATGATAAATTCCTCCTGTATTTTTCTTCGTATTTGACGGGGCTCCCCGTCGGTCATTTGCTGGGTTTATTTGGCGGTTTTTGCGGCAAGGAACATCAGCATGTTGCGGTTTTCCAGCTTTGCGGGCCGTTCCACCGTGCCATATTCGGAGCAGGATTCGGCAAAGGCTTCCATGATCTCGTACCCGCGCTCGGGATGTGCCATTTCGCGTCCGCGCAGACGGATGGAGACCTTGACCTTGTTGCCTGCCTTCAGAAAACGCAGGGCGTGATTGGTTTTGGTTTCAAGGTCGTGCGTGTCGATGTTCAGGGAGAGCTGAACCTCCTTGATCTCGATCACACGCTGGTTTTTCTTTGCTTCTTTTTCACGCTTCTGCTGGTCAAAGCGGTATTTCCCGTAATCCATGATCTTGCAAACGGGAGGCGCCGCCTGGGGCGCGATCTTTACAAGATCCAGGTTTCTGGCCGCCGCCGCCTTCATGGCGTCGTTCAGGCTCAGGATCCCGAGTTGCTCTCCGCTTTCCGTGATCACGCGAACCTCTTTGTCTCTGATTGCGTCGTTGATCTGCAGTTCCTTGGTAGCTATACAAAAACACCTCCAAAAAGATTGTTTGCGGCTGAGCGCACAAAAAAACAAAACGGACAAAGCATGCCCGTTTTTATCCGCAATACGCCGCAAATATGCCGGCGAAGAAGATATGCGACCCTGAAAAACGAAATTCGCAGGGTGAAACGGGAACCCGTCTGCTTGCTTTTGCCTGATTATTTTAGCACTGCTTCAGCAGTTTGTCAAGAGTTTTTTTGTGTGGAAAGCGGGATTTTGAAAAAGCGGAAAGTGAAAAGCGGAAAGTGGAAATCGGAACGCCGCTTTGGTGCGGCGTTGATTATAGAAGGCCGATACCACGCGCCTACATTCATCTGTACTTTAGATTTGTACTTTTCGGTCAACCGGAAGACGAAAAATAATGATAAAAGATGAATGAAAATGTGGGCGGGACAGTATTCTCAGATTTGCTTAAGATTGCCCCGCCGGGCACAGCCCGGTCGGTCTGAGCTAAAAATGATCCACCGGATCATTTTTTTAACGCACCGACCCGCACCCGATTAATGATGTGGTTTTGTGCGGAGCGTAAGCCGTCTATAATCAACGCCGCGCTGCGCGGCGGTCCACATTTTCACTGTTCACTGTCCACTTTTCACTTTTATTTCAGTGGCACGATCGTCACGCCGTCCTCACCCTCTCCGAAGGTTCCCAGCCGGTAGGACTTTACGAACCTGTTCCCGCGCAGGTGGTCCGAGACCGCCTTGCGTAGCGCGCCGGTGCCCTTGCCGTGGATCACGGTGAACTCCGAGATGTTGCTCATGAGCATGGAGTCGAGGAAGGCGTCCAGCGTCAGGATCGCCTCGTCCACGGTCATGCCCCTGAGGTCGCAGCGGTTGTCCGCCGAGGCCGTCATGCGGCTCTCCATACCGCCTGCGCGCGTGACGGCGCCGACGGCAGGTTTCTTTTCTTTCTTCTTCTCAACGAGGCGCAGCTTTTCTTCCTTTACGCGCATCCTGGCGCTGCCGGAGAGCACCTCCACCTGCCCGCGCTTGTCGGCAGGGGAAAGGACGCTTCCTTCTTTTCCCAGGTCCGTCAGGAACACCGTGTCGCCGGCCTTCAGCGGGCGCGGCAGCACGTAATCCTCGTTGTCGTAAACGGTCTCGGTCACCGGATGCACCGCCGCGTCCAGGTTCCCAAGCGCCCGTCGCATGCTCTGCTTCGCCTTTGCTGCGACTTCGCTGCCGTCCTTTGCGCTGCGCATCTCGCGGCGGAGCTTATCTACTTCTAAAAGCAGGGCGTTCGCCTCGCGCCGCGCGTTCTCCGTCAGCTTCAGCGCCTCGCTCTCGGCGCGTTCCAGCTCTTTTTTGACCAGACCGTCGGCCTCGGCGACCTTCCGGTCCGCCTCCTTCAGGCGTTCCTCATACTGCCGCCGGAGCGCCGCGCCCTCGGCGGATTCCCGCTCCATCTCCTGGCGGGTCTGCTCCAGCGTGTCCACCACGTTTTCAAAGCGGGTGCGCTCCTCGTCCACGAACTCCTTTGCGCGGGCGATCAGCACCTCGTCCATGCCGAGCCGCGCCGAGATCGCGAAGGCGTTGGAGCGTCCCGGTACGCCGATCAGCAGCCGGTAGGTGGGGCGCAGGGTCGTCACGTCGAATTCGCAGCAGGCGTTTTCCACCCGCGCGGTCTCCAGCGCGTAGGTCTTTAATTCCGCGTAGTGGGTGGTCGCCGCCACTTCGCGCCGCTCAGATGCAGCCGCTCCAGTATCGCCGTCGCCAGCGCCGCGCCCTCCACGGGGTCGGTGCCCGCGCCCAGCTCGTCGATGAGCACAAGGCTTCTTTCGTCGCTTCGCTCCAGGATCGAAATGATGTTCACCATGTGCGCCGAGAACGTGGACAGGCTCTGCTCGATGCTCTGCTCGTCCCCGATGTCGGCGAATACGTTTTCATATACGCACACCCGGCTCTCGTCCGCCGCCGGGATCAGAAGGCCGCACTGCGCCATCAGGGTCAGAAGCCCCAGCGTTTTCAGGCTCACGGTCTTGCCGCCGGTGTTGGGGCCCGTGATGACAAGCGTGTCAAAATCCTCACCCAGCCGGATGTCGGTGGCGACCACGGTCTTCGGGTCCAGCAGCGGGTGCCGGGCGCGCCTGAGCTCGGTGACCCCCTCGGTGTTCAGGAGCGGGACGCTGGCCTTCATCTGATAGGCGAGCTGCCCCTTGGCAAAGATCAGGTTCAGCTCCACAAGGCTCTCGAAATTGTGCTTGATGCTGTCGGCAAGCTCGCCCGCCATGGCGGAGAGCTCCGAAAGGATGCGCTCGATCTCCTCGCGCTCCTTGCTCTCCAGCACCTTTATTTCGTTGTTGGCCTCCACCACCGCCATCGGCTCGATGAACACGGTGGCGCCGGAGCCGGAGGTGTCGTGCACAAGGCCCGGCACGTCGCCCCGGTGCTCTGCCTTGACCGGGATCACGAACCTGCCGCCCCGCTGGGTGATCAGCGCCTCCTGCAGGAATTTCTGGTAGTAGCCGGAGCGCACCATGCTCTCCAGCTTTTCGCGGATGCCCTGCGATTTGTTCCGGATCTTGCGCCGGATGTCGGCGAGGGCGGGGGAGGCCAGGTCGCTGATCTCCTCCTCGCTGACGATCGCGGTAAAAATGCTGTCCTCCACGTGGCGGTTCGGGACCAGCGACGAAAAATACACGTCCAGGCAGCTGTCCGCGCCGGGGTTGTCAAACCGCCAGTTCTGTACGCTGCGGATGACCCGGAGCACTTCGCCCACGTCCAGCAGTTCGCGCATGGTCAGTACGCCGCCGGCGCCCGCCCTTGAAAGGGAGGAGCTCACGTTTTTGATCGCCCCGAAGGAGGGGGAGCCGTATTTTGCCATTAAAACGTAGGCGGCGTTTGTCTGGTTGACCGCCGCCTGTACGTCGTAAAGCGTTTCAAAGGGCGAGAGCGCCAGCGCCAGCTCCTTTGCCTCCGGGATGGAGGCAAAGGACGCGAGTTTTGCTGCGATCTTGTCCAGTTCCAGCGCTTTTAATGATTTTGTATCCATGTATTACACTTCCGTTCCGCCGAACGGACGGATCGCCAGTACGTAGCAGCTGTTTTCGCCGAACAGCGCTTCGAGCTTCGATTTGTATTCCTCCAGCATGTCCAGCGGCACGAACGCCTGGATGGTGCCCGCAAAGCCGCCGCCGTGGACGCGCCACGCGCCTTTTCCGGCAAGGATCGCTTCGCTCAGCGCCAGCGCCAGCGCCACCGGCTGGCTCTGCGGCTGGGAGGCCGCGAACACGTTCTGGTTGTACATATAGGAGGAACGCCCGGAGGCGACCGTCAGTTCCTTGAATTTTTCAAAGTCGCCCGCGGCAAGGGCGGCCTTTTCGGCGTCCACGCGCCGGTTTTCCCCGTAAAAATGCATGGCGCGCATCAGCGGGCGTTCGCCCAGCTTTTCGCGCAGGGCGGCGAGGTTATCCATAACGGCTGCCTCGTCCGTTTCGCGCAGGTTCCTTTTGCCGAAGAAGCCTGCCACCGCCTCCATCTCGCGGCGGATGGCGGCGTACTCGTCCGTCAGGTCCGCATGGTCGGCGCGGGTGTCCACGATGCACAGCGCATGGCCGCAGTGGGCGAAATCGAACGCCACCGGCTCGATGACGGGTTTTGCGGGGTCGGCAAAGTCGATGCCCACAAAGCCGCCCACGGAGCACGCCATCTGGTCCATGAGCCCGCAGGGCTTGCCGAAGAATTCGTTTTCGGCGTACTGGGCGATCTGGGCGATCTCCACGGCGGAGACCTTGCCGTCGTTGTACAGGTAATTGAGCATCGTGCCCACCAGCACCTCGTAGGAGGCGGAGGAGGACATGCCGGAGCCCTTGAGCACGTTGTTGACGGTGACCGCCTTCAGGCCGCCGACCTTGTATCCGAGCTGTTTGAAGCGCGCGGCCACGCCCCGCACCAGGGACGCGGATTTTTCGCGCTCCTTTTCGACGGGCGTCAGTACGTTCAGGTCGATGCGGTCGCCCGGGTAGTTTTCGGATTTGATGTAGATCACGCCGTCGTCCGTTTTTGCGGCGCACGCCACGGCGTCCAGGTTGATGGCAGCGGCAATGACCTTGCCGTGGTTATGGTCCGTGTGGTTGCCGCAGACCTCGGTCCTGCCGGGGGCGGAGAAGAAACGGATCTCTTCGGCGTCGCCGCAGCTCTCTTCGAACAGGTCGGTCAGGTGCAGGTAGCGGGCTTTTGCGGCGTCAAGGCCGTCGTAGAGGCGGGTCAGGCGCTGATCAAAGCTGCCCGTCTGCAATTGCGTTCTGGTCTGGTTCAGGTTCATTTGCGTTTATATCCTTTCGTTTGATTCGTTTGCTGCGTTTGTTGATATGCAGTGTGATCCCGAGCACTCCCCGCATGAAGAAGAAGGAGATCCCGGTAAAAATAAACAGGACGATCAGGGGCGTATAGAAGCTGGGGGACAGCGGGTCGTAGACGTTGCTGCCGATGTAGGAATAGGTGATCAGGCGCGGCAGCAGCGCCAGCATGGAGAACACCGTGTATTTGGCAAACGGATATTCGATGGAACCGTAAAGCTGGCTGACCGTATTGAACGGGAAGATGGGCACAAAGCGCAGCGCGAACAGCACGATCGGGTTGCCTCTGCCGTCCACCTCAAAGGCGGAGTTGATGGTTGGGTAGTGCCGCAGCACACGGTTGATATAGCCTTCGCCCATCTGCTGCCCCGTATAATACCGGAAGGTGACGTTGAAAAGCATCCCGATAAAGTTGAGCGCCAGGGAAACGTGCGGGCGGTACACCATACCGGTGATAATGTACAGGGCGTTATAGGGGTAGGCGGGCGTCATGGAGCGCAGAATATACAGCAACAGGATCACCACGGCGATCAGCTTGTGGTTTTCAAGCTCTGTCACAGTGACTTCCAGCTCCCGGATCACGTCAAGGTATTGGTCGTACCGCATGCGAACGCTGTCGATGCTCATGACGATGGACAGTACGATCAAAGCCGTGGCGGCGATAAAACACACGACGCCCAGCACCATAAAAACCTTGAGGACAAATTTTTCGTTTTTCAGCTTTTCTTTCAGCAATCAAATCACCGGAAAACAAAAATATACTATTATAGTATAACACACGGCGATAAAATAAGCAATCTTTTTTTTCTTTGCGCCGGTTTTGTACATTTTTTCTTTGCGCCGGTTTTGTAAAAATAAAGAACAAAAAACTTCCGGCACAAAAAACGCCGGAAGGAAACGATCGCCGGATCAGCCGTCCGACAGCTGCCGGGGAGCTTCGGGACTCATTCTGAAAGGCCTGCGTCGCGCAGAAGCTGCAAAGCGTCGTCGTTTTCGGGCAGGACGCCGAGATAGATCTCCGCCCGTGCAAGATAATAGCCGTTGCCTATAAACAGGACGTCAAGCTCATCTCCCACGCGTTTGAAATACGCTTTATGGACGGAGTCATACATTGCGTCTGACAAATCAAAGGTCGGCACGTCCTCATAAACGGCAAGCACCCTGCCGCCGTCTCTTTCGTCGATCAGATACGAGACCTCGTCGCTGATCTCCCTGTCGGGCGAAAGCGGCAGCTCCCGGAACGGGACCCATTTTCCGTCATAAAGGAAGCAGTCTCTCTTTTCATTTCTTTGAAGAGCGATGTTTTTCCGTGAGGTAAAATGGCATTTGCCGATGCGAAACGATCTTTTCCATACAGGCTGTTCCTGCGCCCGGTCTGTACTGCTCATAGTCGAAACTCCATTTCTTTCGTTTGCTTTTCCGGTACTCCGACGGCGGGTGGGCGATGCGCAGGATACGGGATGCGTTTGATGTCCTCTTTTGCGGACGCTTACAGCAGCACGATCCCGTGTTCCGCGCACTGCTCGCGCATGTCGTCGGGCCACAGGGAGACCTGGACCTCGCCGATGTGCGCCTTTTGCAGCAGAAGCATGCAGATGCGGGACTGCCCGAGCCCGCCGCCGACGGTCAGCGGCAGGGTGCCGTCCAGAATGCCCTTATGGTAGGGGAACTGCTCGCGCTCCAGGGCGCCGGCCTTTTCAAGCTGGCTGTGCAGGGATTTTGCGTCCACACGGATGCCCATGCTGGAGATCTCCAGCGCGCAGGCGAGCACCGGGTCCCAGATCAGGATATCGCCGTTGAGCGACCAGTCGTCGTAATCGGGGGCGCGGCCGTCGTGTTTGACGCCGCTTTTCAGCTTTTCGCCGATCTGCATCAGGAACACGGTCTTTTTTTCTTTGACGATGGCGTTCTCGCGCTCCTTCGGCGTCAGGTCCGGATACAGATCCTCCAGCTCCTGCGTTGTGATAAATGTGATATCCGGGCAGATCTCAAGGTCCAGCGCCGGGAAGGCGGCCTTGACGGTATCGTTGGTTTGGATGAGCGCGCCCACGATCTTTGTGACCACGTCCTTCAGATAGGAAACGGTCCGCTGCTCCGGGGTGATGACCTTTTCCCAGTCCCACTGGTCCACAAACAGGGAGTGCAGGTTGTCGCAGTCGTCGTCGCGGCGGATGGCGTTCATATCGGTATAGATGCCTTCGCCCGGCTGGTAGCCGTAGCGGTACAGCGCCATGCGTTTCCATTTGGCAAGTGACTGCACCACCTCGGCGACGCCTTCGAGCTGAGTCATGGTAAAGTGGACCTTGCGCTCCACGCCGTTCAAGTCGTCGTTGATGCCGGAGGCCTTCGTCACCATCAGGGGCGCCGTGATGCGGTCAAGGTTCAGCGCCGCCGCAAGCGCGTTCTGAAAGGTATCCTTTGTCAGTTTGATCGCCCGCTGCGTCTCACGCAGCGAAAGCCTGGGAACGTAATCCGCGGGGAATACAAGGTTTTTCATGGATTGTTAAGCCTCCTTTTTGAAAGTAGAAAAGTAAAAAAGTATGAAAGTAACAAATTCGGAAGGGCTTCGCCCTTGATTATAATACGTTCCCGTACTTCAAATCAACGCCGGCAGGCGTTCCGCATTTCATACTTTGTATCTTTGATACTTTGTTACTTTGATTTTATCTGATATTTCCCACCGTTCTGGGGTAGAAGATCACGTCCCGGATGTTCGCCATGCCGGTGCAGTACATGATGATGCGCTCAAAGCCCAGGCCGAAGCCGCTGTGCGGCACGGTGCCGTAGCGGCGCAGCGCGATATAGTCGCTGTAATCCGCCTCGTTCATGCCGCGCGCACGCATGGCGGCAAGCAGCTTATCATAGTCCGCCTCTCTCTCGCTGCCGCCGATGATCTCGCCCACGCCCGGCACCAGCAGGTCCGTGGCGGCGACGGTTTTGCCGTCGGGGTTCTGCTTCATATAGAAGGACTTGATCTCTTTCGGGTAGTTGATGAGGAACACGGGCTTTTTGTAGATCTTTTCGGTGATATACCGCTCGTGCTCGCTCTGCAGGTCGCAGCCCCACTCCACCGGGTACTCGAATTCCACGTCCGCTTTTTTGAGCAGTTCGATGGCGTCGGTGTAGTCCACGATCGCAAAGTCGTTTTCGACCACGTTGCGCAGCTTCTCCGTAAGGCCCTTTTCAAAGCGCTCCTCAAAGAACTTCAGCTCATCGGGGCACTTTTCCATATATTCCTTAATAATATATTTGATCATATCTTCTGCGATCTCGATCAGGTCCGGCAGCTCGGCGAAGGCGATCTCCGGCTCCACGTGCCAAAACTCCGCCACGTGCCTGACCGTGTTGCTCTTTTCGGCGCGGAAGGACGGCCCGAAGGTATAGATCTTGCCCATCGCCATGGCGGCGACCTCGCCCTCCAGCTGGCCGGAGACGCTCAGGCCCGCTTTTTTGCCGAAAAAGTCGTCCGCGTAGTATTCCTCTTCTGACTTATAGTCTCTGGAGTAGCCGATCGTGGTGACCTTGAACATCTCGCCCGCGCCCTCGCAGTCGCTGCCGGTGATCAGCGGCGTGTGGACGTAGACGTAGCCGCGCTCCTGGAAATAGCGGTGGATCGTCGCCGCCATGACCGACCGTACGCGGAACACCGCGTTGAAGGTGTTGGTCCGCACGCGGATGTGCGGCATCTCGCGCAGGGTCTCCAGCTTCTGGAACTTTTTCTGCAAAGGGTAGTCCGCAGGGCAGACGCCCAGCACCGTGATCTCTTCGGCGTTGATCTCGGGCGTGCCGTTGTTTTCGTTGATAACGACCTTGCCGGTGACCTTTAAGGATGCGCCCAGCTTCGTCGCCTCCGCCGGCAGCACGACGTCGCTGTTCTTATCCACCACGATCTGCAGGTGGTTGAGCGTCGTGCCGTCGTTGAGCGCCAAAAACGCCACGTTTTTGGATTCCCGCGCCGTGCGCACCCAGCCGCAGACCGTCAGGGTCTGCCCCACCAGGGCCGTATCGCGGAACACGTCTCTTAAATCGGTGTGTTTCATCGTTTTGTACCTCCGAAAAATAAAATACGCAGCTGCATCCTGTCAATAGGACGAGCAACTGCGACCCGCGGTACCACCTATCTTGCCTTGCGGCCTCTTTGCGGCTTCCCTTCCGAAAGCCTGCTGCTGTAACGGACAGCCCCCGGCGCACCTACTGAAGCGCCTGGGGCGCCCGTTCGGATTGCGGCTCCGAAGTGTTATTCGCGTACGCTGCAGCGCGGCCCTTTCAGCTTCCGGGCGGCTCTCTGGGGGAGCAGACGGTACGGTACTTCTCTTCATCCCTGCCTTTGGCTGTATTATATGCGCTTTTTTTTCGCTTGTCAACTTCTTTTTGAAAAAACGCCGTCTTATTGTGAAAAAAATCACGATCCCCGAAATCCATAAAAAAAATTTATATCCGGGACGGCTCTGATTTGTTTTGTTTGTATTGTACATAATTTTTCGAAAAAGGAGAAAAATTCTATAAAAAACGCTTGACATCACTGTTTTTTTGTGCTAATATGTAAGCGAAAAGAGAACCGAAGCACAAGATGGAAAACAAGGCGCAAACCCACAGCAAGGTTAATTGCTAAAAAAATACAGCGCCGGGTAACGAAGATCAGAGTTGCTGAAAGGTTCAAAAAAAGAAAGGAGTGAGACCGTTGTTCTGATAAGGCGCACGCGTTCCGCGCGAAAGTGAACGGTTCCGGTCAGCAGGCGGAAAAGAAAAAAAAGAATAACAGCGAAGCACAAAAGCAACACAAGTAAAGAACTGATCGTATTGATAATCATTTGTTATAAGTTTCGGTAACGTACATGTTGCAAAAAGACAGGATGTGAAAGGAACAGGTGCCTCGCGAAAAAGCTGATCCGGTTCGGGATGAAATGATATAGATCAAAGCAAATACCCTTAGCAAATACCCAAAAAAAGCGGAAAAGAAAAACCGCAGGTCAAAGGTTTTCCGAAGCTGAAAAGGCGAAGACAAAAAGCTCAGGCGTCGTTGAAGATTCGTAAAGAAGGATGTTCAGCACAGAGATTCGTGAAGAAGGATCGAAGGCGCTGAAAAACGGAAAGCAATTGACAAGCTCCCCGAAGCAAAAGCCTAAATGCATCAAAGAGCTGCAGCCGAAAGCAAAGAGGGAGTTGGCCGCTTTACCGGTCAAAAACCGCGAATGTCTGCAAAAGAAAAGTGAATACAGGAGGTTCCCGTAAAATGCTTGAACCCAATGACTGAGCGCCGTCGGCAGAGTAAAATTTGACCGACGGCGATTTTTTTCGCCCGAAAGCCGGAAGCGGCGATTGACGGGAACAACCTGACAGGGTATAATAGCAGACGGTACATTCTTCAGGGAAGGCGATTGAAATGGAAGATTTGGATTTCCAGTTTACAGCCCCGGAGACGGGGGAATACGACTGCAAATTGGAGCGGGCAGAAAACGGCGTTGCGCTTTACCGGGTCTCGATGCGCCGGGAACGCGAAGCCGCCCCCGAAAAGGCAGTCCTTTCTTTTTCGGTCAGGGGAGCGGACGCCTATTCGGTGTTTGACTGCCGGCGGGTGGACCGGGCGAAAAGCTGGGGCGGCGTGGAGCGGACCTCCCGGCTCGCGGCGGACCTGCCTTTGATGCAGATGATTTCTAAAACCGGGCGCAACCGGTATCTGTTTGCGCTTTCGGACGTAAAAACGCCCGTCTCGATCCGGATCCGGTGTGATTACACGGTGATGGCGTCGCAGGTGGAGATCTCGTTTTTCACGGAGCTGGCCGCTCCTGTCAAAGAGTACGCGTGCGTCCTGCGCGTGGATATGCGGGATATCCCTTATGAAACGGCGCTTTCGGATGCAAAGGCATGGTATGCGTCGCTGGGGTACGCGCCGGCGCCGGTCCCTGCGGCGGCCGAGGCGCCGCTTTATTCCACCTGGTACAGCTACCTCACGCGTGTGACGGCGGCGGACGTGCTGCGGGAATGCGAGGCGGCGAAGGCGCTCGGCATGGATACGGTGATTATTGACGACGGCTGGCAGCGGGCGGACGGCGGCAGCCCGTACGGGCAGACCGGCGACTGGGAGCCGTACCCCGAAAAGTTTCCGGATATGGCGGGGCTTGTGCGGCGTCTCCATGCGCTGGGGATGAAGGCCATGCTCTGGTACGCCGTGCCGTTTATGGGGAAGCACGCGAAAAACGTCTCCCGGTTTGCGGGAAAGTATCTGCGGGAGGCGCCGGGATGCGACTGCTTTGTGCTGGACCCGCGCTATCCGGACGTACGCGCGTTTATCGTGGAGACCTATACGCGGGCGGCGAAGGCGTGGGACCTTGACGGCTTCAAGCTGGATTTTATAGACCGTTTCCGTACCAACGGCGAGGTGCGCGAAGGGATGGATTTTGTTTCGGTGGAGGACGCTGTGGAATGCCTGCTGCTCGAGATCCGCGGCGCGCTGGCAGCCGTCAGGCCCGATATGCTTATCGAGTTCCGGCAGCCGTATTCGGGACCGGTGATCGGGGCGTTTGCCAATATGCTGCGGGCGTGGGACTGCCCCAACGACGGGATGACGAACCGGGTCGCCGTGCTCAATCTGCGCTTTACCGCCGGCGCGGCGGTCCATGCGGACCCTTTGCGCTGGCGGGCGGACGAGACGCCGGAGGCGGTGGCCGTGATGCTGTACGGGACCGTGTTCGGTGTGCCGCAGATCTCCGTGCGGCTGGATACGCTCTCCCCGGCGCACCGCCGGGTGCTGGCGCGATATCTGACCTTTTGGCGGGCGCACCGGGAAACGCTTCTGCACGGGACGCTTTCCGCCCAAAGCCCGGAGGCGCTGTTTGCTTCGGCCGCAGCCACCTTAAACGGGGAAAAGGTCGTCGCGGCGTTCGCGCAAAATTTTATTGACGTCGCCGATACAAAAAAGGCGTTTATCCTGAACCTGACCGCGTCCCCGGAGCTTATTCTGCGGACTGCGCCCGGAACGCGCCTGCAGGCGTTCGACTGCCTCGGCAACCGCGTTTACGACCGCTCCGCCGAAACCGCCCTGACCCAGATACCCGTCCCCGTCGGCGGCATGGCAACGACAGGGGAGGAGTGAGAAAGGGAGAGAAGGAACAATTCAATGGCTGCGATACATCGGTTGACTGTTCCTCCTCCACATAGAAGGCCGGCGATAATTAAAAGAAGTGTGATTCCAAACCAGCCGGAACTGAATATCCCACCGATTAAAAGAATTGCTATACCAAGAATTAAGTATACTATCCCAGATACTGAATATTAAAAAAGATCATCGGTTTGAGATTGACTATTATCAGACGTAAGATTTGATTTATATGCATCTCTGTTTAAAAGATGCTGAATAGCTAAAAGAATGGAATCCTTTAAGCTGCTTTCCCACATTGTAGCACTTGGGCTGATATTATTCTTTAGTGACAAAACTTGTTGTTGCAAATCCTTTGTATTATTTGTAACCGGAACCAGAAGTGTATAGAACTTAAGGCAACACCGCACAATTCGCGGCGCACGCCTTGCTTGATCTTTATTCCGTCATCCTGCACAGATTTTCCTTGCCAACCGCCAGGTTGACGGCGTCAAATCTGTACAATCTGACGAAAAAATCTACTGCGCAAT
>JAFRNP010000166.1 GCA_017430145.1 Clostridia bacterium | reverse complement strand
GTCTTTTTTCGGTCAGTTCGTCCGCAATACGGACATGAAGGCTTCGGAGGGCACCTGCACACTGCCGACCTGGCGCATGCGCTTTTTGCCTTCCTTCTGCTTCTCCAGCAGTTTCTTTTTGCGGGAGATGTCTCCGCCGTAGCACTTGGCGAGCACGTCCTTGCGCATGGCCTTGATGGTCTCGCGGGCGATGATCTTGCCGCCGATGGCGATCTGCACCGGGATCTCGAACATCTGGCGCGGGATGTTTTCTTTGAGCCGCTCCGCGATGCGTCTGGCGCGCGGATAGGCTTTTTCGGAATGGATGATAAACGACAGCGCGTCGATCGGGTCGCCGTTGAGCAGCACGTCGAGCTTTACAAGCTGGCTGGGCGCGTAGCCCTGCAGCTCATAATCAAAGGAGGCATAGCCGCGGGTACGGGATTTGAGCGCGTCGAAGAAATCGTAGATGATCTCGTTGAGCGGCAGCGTATAGTGGATATCCACCCGGTCCTTCGTGATGTAATCCATGTTGCGGAACACGCCGCGCCGGTCCTGGCACAGGTCCATGATCGCGCCTACGTACTCCGGCGGCGAATAGATATGCGCGTCGCAAACCGGCTCCTCCACCGATTTGATGATGCCCGGGTCCGGGTAATTGGTGGGGTTCGAGATCTCCAGCATGGAGCCGTCGTTGAGGAAAATGTGGTACACCACGCTCGGGATCGTGGTCACGAGGTCCAGGTCGTATTCGCGTTCCAGCCGTTCCTGTACGATCTCCAGGTGCAGCAGCCCTAAAAAGCCGCACCGGAACCCGAAGCCCAGCGCCCCGGAGGTCTCCGGCTCAAAGGACAGCGCCGCGTCGTTCAGGCGCAGTTTTTCGAGCGCCTCTTTCAGCGCCTCGTAGTCCGCGCCGTCCGCCGGGTACACGCCGCAGAACACCATGGGGTTCACCTTTTTGTAGCCGGGCAGCGGCTCCTTCGCCTCGTTTTCGGTCTTCGTCACGGTGTCGCCCACCCGGGCGTCCACCACGGATTTGATGGATGCGGTGATGTAGCCCACCTCGCCGGCACGGATCTCATCGGCGGGCTCCAGCGAGAAGGCGCGCATCCGCCCCACCTCCACCACGGTGAAGGTGGCGCCGGTGGCCATCATCTTCATGGTCTGCCCCGCTTTCAGCGTGCCGTCCATCACGCGGACGTACACGATGACCCCCCGGTAATTGTCGTATACGGAATCGAACACCAGCGCGCGCAGCGGCGCGTCGTCGTCCCCCTCGGGGCACGGGATGTTCTTTACGATGCTCTCCAGAACCTGCTCCACGTTTTCGCCGGTCTTGGCGGACACGCGGGGCGCCTCGGAGCAGTCGAGACCGATGATGTCCTCCACCTCGGCGGCCACGCGGTCCGGATCGGCGGCGGGCAGGTCGATCTTGTTGATGACCGGCACCAGCTCCAGATCGTGGTCGAGGGCAAGATAGGTATTCGCCAGCGTCTGCGCCTCCACGCCCTGGGTCGCGTCCACGATCAGCACCGCGCCGTCGCAGGCGGCAAGGGAACGGGAGACCTCGTAGTTGAAGTCCACGTGGCCGGGGGTGTCGATCAGGTTCAGTTCATAGTCCCGCCCGTCGTCCGCGCGGTAGTTGAGCGTGACGGCGCGCGCCTTGATCGTGATGCCGCGCTCCTTTTCGATATCCATGTTGTCCAGCATCTGCTGCTGCAGGTCGCGCTTGGCGACCGCGTTCGTCAGTTCCAGCAGCCGGTCGGCCAGCGTGGATTTGCCGTGGTCGATATGCGCGATAATCGAAAAGTTGCGGATGTTCTCTTTTTTCTGTTTCATCTTTCAGCGTCCTTTGAGAATGATCTTATCGGAAAGAGATCCGGGCAAAAATGCGGTCTATAACGTATCCTTATGGGATTTGAACCCTTCGCCCCAGACCTCTGCGGAATCGGTGATGATGATAAACGGCTGCTCGTCGTACCGGGCGACGATCTTGCGGATCGTAACGACCTCCGGGGTGCGCACCACGCACATGAGCATCTGCTTCGCTTCGCCTGTGTAGCCGCCGTAGGCCTCCACCAGCGTCACGCCGCGGCCGGTCAGCTCCATGATATCGGCGGTGACCTCTTTCGGGTATTTGGTCAGAATCATCAGCATCTTGGAATGGCTGCGCCCGGAGATCAGGTAATCGGTGGCAAGGCTCATCAGAAAAACGATGACCACAGAGTACAGAATGCTGACGATGCTTTTGTATACCGCGCCCGCCAGCAGGATGACCGCGAAATCGCACACCAGCACCAGCTTGCCGACCGAAACGTGCGGGAAGCGCAGGCGCAGCAGCTTTGCCATGATATCCACGCCGCCGGTGGTGGCGCCGCTGACGAACACGAGCCCGGTGCCGATGCCCAGCAGTACCCCGCCGAACACAGCGCCTAAGATCGCCTCCTCACCGCTGTACGCCCAGCCGTTTTTTGCGCACAGGGTCTCCAGCACGTCGATAAACAGCGATAATACGGCCGTCGCCGCCACGGTGCGGGCGATGAACCGGAAGCCGAAACGCCTGCCGGAGACGATGAACAGCGGGATGTTCAGTATGAAGACCGTGACGCCGGTGGGCAGCGCCGGGACCAGATAATGGACCACGACGCCGATGGTGGTGAGTCCGCCGGGCACGAACTGCAAAGGCGTGATAAAGTAGACCATGCCCAGCGCGTACAGAAAGGTCCCGAGCAGGATCGTCAGGTATTCTGCAAGGGTTTTCAGGATCTCCGCCTTCGTCGGCTTTTTTTTTCAGGATTTCCTTTTTCACGGTACGGTTCCTTTTCGTCTTATTTTCGGATCTTTCAGCTTTCGGAAGCGGTCTGCACGATGTAAGAAAACAGCTCCTGCGCCCGCCCGGTCTGCCCTGTCAGGTACAGATACCCGAACAGCGCCTCCAGACCGGTGGCCAGATGGTACTGGGCTTCGGTTTTGTTTTTCGGCGTATGTCCCACGTGGGCGTTCCTGCCGCGCAGGTAATACCCGCGCTCCGTTTCCGACAGAAGCGGCTGCAGACGCCCGGCGGCCTCGGCCTGCTCGGTCGCGTTTGCAAAAGCGATACTGCGCGTATGCAGGTCCCGGATACGGCTGTCGGCAAGCGAAAGCACGTACCGCCGCACCAGCAATTCATAGACCGCGTCGCCGATATAGGCGAGCGTAACGCCGTTCATGGCGCGCACTTCCTCCTCCGGCAACGGCGCGCCCGGCAGGATCGGATCAGGGCACATAGGTAAACTCCAGGTCGTAGATCACGACGGTATCGCCCTCCCGGATCCCCTGCTCCTCAAGGGCAGCAAGGATGCCGCTGGACTCCAGCACCCGCTGGAAATACTGCAGGGATTCGTAATCGTCGGGATCCGTTTTGTTCAGGATCTTCATCAGCCACTCGGCCTCGATATAGTATCTGTCCTCGTCGCGCGTGACCTTGAAACCGGTGTTCTTTTTGCTTTCGAGCACCGACATCGGGATCTCCTCCGGCTCGTAGCGCTTGATGGGCGGCAGCGTGGCGAGCTTTGCCGCCACGGCCTTGATCAGCGCGTCGGTGCCCTCGGCGATGGGGGCGATGATCTCATAGAGCTCCAGCCCCTGTTCCGCGATAAACGCGCGGAAACGCTCCAGCTGGTCGTCCTCTGCCAGGTCCACCTTGTTGGCGGCGACGATCTGCGGGCAGTCCGTAAGCGCGGGGTTGAACTTTTTGAGCTCCTCGTTGATGATCTTGAAGTCTTCAATGGGATCTCTCCCCTCGCTGCCGGCCACGTCCACGATATGCACCAGCATGCGGCAGCGCTCCACGTGCCGTAAAAAACGGTGCCCCAGCCCGACGCCCTCGCCGGCGCCCTCGATGAGGCCCGGGATATCCGCCATGACGAAGCTGGTCTCGGGATCCAGGCGCACCACGCCCAGAACCGGCGTGATGGTGGTGAAGTGGTAATCCGCGATAATGGGTTTCGCCTCGCTCACAACGGAAATGAGCGTGGATTTGCCCACGTTCGGGAACCCAAGCAGCCCCACGTCCGCCAAAAGCTTCAATTCCAGCGTCAGCTCCCACTCTTCGCCGGGGTAGCCGTCCCGCGAGAACCGGGGCGCCTGCCGGGTGGCGGTGGAAAAATGCTGGTTGCCCCAGCCGCCCTTGCCGCCCTTGGCGCAGATAAAGGGCTCGTCCGAGGAGATATCGGCGATGATCGCGCCGCTTTCGGCCTCCTTGACGATGGTGCCGCGCGGCACGCGGATCACAAGGTCCCTGCCGCTTTTGCCCGTGCGCCGGTTGCCGGAACCGTTGGCGCCGTTTTCGGCGGTGTATTTGCTTTTATAGCGGAAATCCGACAGCGTGGACAGATGGTCGTCCGCAACGAACACCACGTCGCCGCCCTTGCCGCCGTCGCCGCCGTCCGGCCCGCCGGAGGCGATAAACTTTTCCCGATGGAAAGCGACAGCGCCGTTGCCGCCGTTGCCCGCCTTCACTTTAATTTTTACAAAATCAATAAACATAATACGTCCCGGCAGTCCCCTGCCGCACTCCCGGTAAAAACTATCAAGATATTGTACCACAAATTTACAGGAATATAAATACTTTTTTTACAATAAAATAAAAATATTTTCAATTCTTTCTTTCGGAAAACGCAAAAACAGGGCCTTTCGATCTCTTTCTGACGCTTCTCGTCTGCTTTTGCCGAATCTATTGACGCGTACCATATGTTGTGGTATATTGATGCGGGAAACACAAAGATCCCCCTGCCGGCTCGCGCCGGAACGTGCCGGACGGACGGGATCCGCCCCCATATAAAAAATTTTTCCGATTTTCAACAAAACCCCTTGACAAACCGGAACATTTGTTTTATAATACATTTGTTCGACAAACAAATGTTTCTCTGCCGAACGCCGATCTTTCTTTGGAGGTGTCTTAATGAATATCGCTGCTCTGCTGTTTGCAATCCAGCTTGTATTGATCCTGTTCTGTCTGTCCGGTCTCGTATGGGAAAAACGGATGATCGCATTTGAGGAGCGCATTCTGCGGGCGCTGAAAAACAAGATCGCCGTCAGACGCTATAAAAGGGTGATCGCCGCCCGCCGCCGTCTGAACAAACAGGCCCTGTACCGCCCGCTGCGTCCCGCGGCAAAGGCACAGTTCAACAAAGTGGCATGATCTTTTCCGACTTATCAGCCTTCCCTATCTTTTTTCCTTTTTAAGAGGGCGCCGTCTCTGCTTGCCGGGGCGGCGTCCTTCTTTCGTCCGTACCTGTTTCCTCACGGCAAAGAAAAACGCTCCGGCGAACCGGAGCGTGCAGAATACATATCAAGCCGATCAATACTTGAAGTTGTTGTAGATCGTATCGGCGGTCATGCTGGCATCCTTATCCTTCAGGGTAACGATGGCGATCTTTGCGGAATCCACGTGGATGTGCGCGTTGGCGTGGTGCGACATCGAAACAAGCTTCCCGTCCGGCGTGATCGTCGCTTCGATAGTAAAGCCTTCGTAAATCACATGGTAGTTGGGATCGCTGATGGCGCTGATCTTGGCAAGCTCTTCGTCAATGCCCTCTTTGAACAGAATGTTATCGGTGATCTGGGCAAGGAAGCTCTGCTGCTTGTTGACAGGCGTATCCTCATCCATCATGACGATCTTGATCTTGTAGTTGCCGCCGTCGTTGGCGCAGGTCGCGTCCTTGACCTTGCCGTAATCGGACAGGGTGCAGGCAGGCATACGGTTCTTTGCTTCATCGGAACCCTTCGCGTTGACCTGCGTTTCCGCGTCAGCTTCGGGGGTCATACGCTTGCCGACCTCGTTCTTGATAATATTATCTGCGACGCCGATACCGGTAATGTTCAGATCGCCCACGGTCTGCCAGGATTTTTTATCATAACCGGCTTCACCGTTAACGACCCTTGTGACCGCTTTCTTAAAGAAGTCCATGACCTCCGCCTTGGTCGCGGGCATCGCGGAAGCGGCAGGCGTATCCGCTGCGGGCGGCTGCGCTGCGGGCGCGGCAGTCGGCGTATCCGCTGCGGGCGCGGCAGTCGGCGTATCCGCTGCAGGGGCGTCGGTCGGCGTCTCAACGGGCGCCGCGGGGGGATCGGTCGGCGTTTCGACAGGCGTCGCAGGCACATCCGCAGAATTCGCGTTTGCGGAATTGCCGCCGTTAGCGTTGACGTTTGCAAGGATCTCTTCAAAATTGATATCTTCAAGATCCTTATCCACAAAACGGACCAACAGGGTCTGTGTGCAGGAGGCGCTTACCAGCAGCATGCCGGCGACAAGCACCAGAGAGATGATTCTTAACACATTTTTCTTCATTACGGAAGCCCCTTTCGATATTCACGGCGCTGTTCAGCCGTTAAAACTGTTGCCGCATAGTCTTTATGCGATACTCATAAATAATTTACAACATACAAGCCGAAAAGTCAAGCCACTTT
This sequence comes from Clostridia bacterium, assembly GCA_017430145.1. Taxonomy (GTDB): domain Bacteria; phylum Bacillota; class Clostridia; order Oscillospirales; family Acutalibacteraceae; genus RUG806. The sequence continues at coordinate 13,458 of JAFRNP010000166.1, read as the reverse complement.
ATAAAAATTCTTCTGAATTCTTTTCATTTTTCGGCAGGAAATGATCGGAACGCGGAAAAAGCGGGACAGATCCCGAAAAAAGCTGCAAAAAAATCAATATGCGAACCCGGAATAATCCGTGGTGCTGGCAAGGGTGATGGCAAGATCGGTATTGATCTCCACCACCTTTTTAATTGTCGCGTTCTTCATGTTCATCACGCCCTTGACGTACGTTTTATATGCGCTCACGCGGCCGCTTGCGTCGACAGTCAGCGTTGCCGTACAGTCGGAAAACACCACCTCGATGTTTTCACGGCTGACCGTGGCGCCGACCTTGGGCGCGTAAAGGTTGACCACGTCGTCCACGGTCATGAAATCGAATGCGCGGCTCATAAGGCTGCCGTCGGCTTCCGGGTTCGTCTCCCCTTTCACGGCGATCACGATCACATACTGCCCGCCGTTGGCGGTACATTTGATCGACGTCAGGTCGTCAGGCGTCAGGGCGGAAACGTAAGGCTTGCCGGACGGCGAGAACACACCGGTACCGTCCTCGCCCTTTGCGACGCTCGTTTCATCCGCTGTTTCCGAAAGCAGCGCGCCTTTCACAAACCCTACCAGCGTGTTCGCCATGGAATTGGAAAGCTGCAGGTCCAGAATCGACGTCAGTTTTGATTTCTTAAAACCGACGCGCTCCGTCTTGATCCGGTTCAGGCTTTGGTTAAAGAAAGACAGCAGCTCCTCGTTCGTCATTTTGTCGGGCGTTTTTGCGGCGGGCGCCGCCGTCGGCGCGGCAGTCTCCTGCGGGAGCGTCTGTTCCTGCGCGGCCGTCTCTTCGGGGATCGCCGCGGTCGGCTGATCGGGGACGCCGGTGCCCTCGGCAGGAACCGTCGGCACGACGTAGTCTGTGACCGGCACGGCTTCGGTGGCGGCACGGGACCACTCGCCGTCGGTTTTCGGCATATCGATATGTACTTTGAAACAGGCGTTCAGAGACAGCAGAACCCCGAATATCAGGAATATCGCAAGCAGACGTTTCATTCTTTCCCCCTCCGGCGCCGATAATACAAAGCGCCTTTCCATAATTGTTTCCGTTCCGGGTACATTATTAAAAATTACATAAATCCCGCCGCTTGTCAAGAACCAGTTTCCGCCATCTCCTGAATTTTTGCAGTTATCCGACAAAAAACGGTAAAACTGTTGCAGAACCAGCGCGTTTTTTCCTGTCCTTTGCAGTTGACGAACAGTAAAAAACAGCGTATAATGGTATAAAAAAGAGAGGGAGGCGATGAAACTGAAGATCCTGACGCGTTTTGCCGCGCTGTTTCTGATCGCCGCTCTCTTTTCTTTTCCCGTGCGCGCTGCCGCTGCCGACCGGTTCCCTGTCACCTATCTTTTGCCGGAAGGCGCCGTCAACGCCCCCGAAAACCCCGAGTCGCTTCCGGTCCCGCTCGATAAACCGGTACCGCTTCACGCGCCGACGCTGACCGGGCACACGTTTTACGGCTGGAAGGACGCATGGGGCGAATACGCAGACGCCGTATCCGGAGACCCCGCACGCTGGACCTACACCGCGGAATTCATCCCCAACCGATACCGGATCCTGTACGTTCTGACCACGCGCCCCGGCAGGAGTTTTATACAGGTCAACAACAAGATGAACCCCCAAAGCTATACCTACGGCTTTTCGGCGCCCATACAGGGCGTCTGGCCGCCTTCGGGGTATCTGTTCTGCGGCTGGTTCCTGGATCCCGATTTTCGCGAGGGCCCCGTCAGTGAGATCGCGCCCGGTACGTTCGGCGACGTGACGCTGTACGCAAAATGGCTGACGAACGAGGAGGCGGACGCCGAACAGATCCGGCAGGAGGGCTGGGGCGACCTGGACGGTGACGGCGCAGTCTCGGCGGCGGACGCAAGGCTTGCGCTGCGGCAGAGCGTGGGGCTTGAGCATCTCTCCCCCGAAACGGTCGCCCGCGCGGACCTGGCGAAAAAAGGAAAACTTGACGCCGCCGACGCACGCACGCTTTTGCGCGTATCCGTGGGCCTGGTGGATTTTGCTGCGCTGCTGCGCGAATTCGGCTATCTCACACAGCCGATCGGCGTCGGGAGGAACTGACGTCAGCATTACCCGGCGGGCGTCTTCTCATTTTACAAATATTATCCTTCTCCATAAAAACCGTCTTCGTTAAGGATCTGAAAAAAAGAACCTGAAAGAATCTGATCAAAAAGGGGAACCGATTTTGAAACAACGCATCTCTATTTTCACCCCGAAGCCGCACGCCGGATCCATCGGCCGCGCCTTCGCCCTGCTTTTGGCTGCAGCCGTCCTCTTTACGCTCCGTCTGCCGGCAGCGGCCGAACAGGTCCGGTACCTTGTGACCGCCGAAAGCGCGCTGATGTATGCAGAGGCAAACGACGGCAGCGAAACGGTCTGCACCGTCTATCGGGGCGCTTACGTTACGGCGCAAAAGGAAAAAGGCGATTATTTTTACGTTACGGTCCGTTCCACAGGGATCTCGGGCTGGATCCACGCCGGCGCCGTAAGCGCTGCGGACGATACGGCGAGCAATCCCGAAAAGATCCGCGCGATCTATATCAAGTCCCTGCCGAAGAAAACGACATACATCGAAGGAGAGGAGACCTTTTCCGATGCGGGGCTTTCCGTCTGGGCGTCGTATACGGACGGAAAAGCCGACCGGCAGATCACCGGGTACCGGATCTACCTGCCCGCCCTCAACGTCTACGGCAACAAGACCGTTTACGTGCGCTACCGCTCCGCAAGGGGGGGCGTCAGCTTCGGCGCTTCCTTCGGCATCACGGTCAGGAAGGTGCCGATCCTCGAAATACGGCTCGTATCCCTTCCCCATAAAACCGAATACAAGGAGCACGAGGCCCTCTCGCTTTCGGGACTGCAGATCCTGATCCGTTACAAAGACGGGCGCGCCCCCGTATACGCGGACGCCCAAAGGATCCTGACGGACCCCGATTTCATCATCAGCGGCTGCCATAACGAAACGCAGGATTCGCTGCTGCGCGCAGGTTCCCATTCCGTTTCCGTCACCTACAAATACCCGGAATTCAAGGTGAGCTTTTCGTTAAAAGTCGAAAAACGTACCCTGACCGGCATCGCCCTGACCACCCCGCCGGACAGCCTGATCACCTACTCGAAGACCGCGCCGCCGGATCTGACGGGCGCTGTCGTTACCGCCTATTTTGACAACGGGCAGAATGAAGAGATCCCGGTCGGAGAGTGTACGGTCGACTGCGATCCCGCTTCCTTCGTGCTCGGCGACGGCAATGTTGTAAAAATCGGCTACGGCGGTTTTTATACGACCCTGACCGTACGCTACGTTCCGGACTATCCCGTCGCCATGAAGGTCGTCCCGCCGCGGCTGCTCACGTTTATTCTCGGAGAGCCCATCGACCTGACCGAGATGAAGGTATACGTCGTGTATGCGTCGGGAGACGAGATCCCGATCTCCGATTATACCATGAGCAGCATCGACCCCGCCCGTACCGGTCCCCAGACGGTCGAGATCCGCTACAAGGAGTATTCGGATCTGTTTACGATCTATATCAACGCCTATTACCAGAAGGGCGACGTCAACGGCGACGGAGAAGTCACCGCAACGGATGCGCGTCTTGCGCTCAGGTGCAGCGTGGACCTTGTCAGTCTGAAAAACAACCCCTTAAAGGCCGCAGACGTTGACCGGGACGGCACGGTATCCGCCATGGATGCGCGTCGTATCCTGCGGGCAAGCGTGGATCTGGAAAAACTTATCGACGTATAAAAAGGAGCGCATATGAAACATCACAGCGAAGAAGAGCAGGCGCCCGTTGTCGGGTTCATCGACGAAGAAGGACGGGAGAATCGTTTTTACGTACTGGCAAACATCGTCTGGGAGGGCGCGGAATACGCGGTCATGCTGCCGGAGCCCGGTTCCCCTGCCGAAAACGGTATGTATTATATTTTTGAGGTGATCGAAGAATTGGATTCCGACACCGACACCTACCGCGGCGTGGAGGACCAGACGGTCATCGACGCGGTCTACCGTATATTTTGCGAAGAGGGCGCCCAATAAGCGTTTTCTTTGCAGAACAATAAATCAGAGAGGTAACGAACATGAAAAACTTCAATCCGTGGTACATGCTGGTCAGTATTCTATCCGCCGTCACACTGTTGATGGGCAATCTCGGGCTGCTCGAAAAGCAGGAGGAAAAGACACGGTTCATCGCCCACCGGGGGTTCAGCTCCCAATATCTGGAAAACACCGAGGAAGCGTTTATCAAGGCCGCCGAGGTGGGCTTTGACGGCTGTGAGACCGACGTCAAGATCACCAGCGACGGCGTTTTGGTGCTGGCGCACAGCGGCAGCTACGAATACGCGGACGGCACCAGCAGAGCTGTGGAGGAGAGCACCTTTGCCGAGCTCACGGAAAAGCCGCTGAAAAACGACTTTACGGATACGGTGCTGTATCCGTGTACCTTCCGGCGGTACATAGAGATCATGCGTGACTATCATATGTTCGCGTTCATTGAGCTTAAAGGCGAATACCCGGAGGAATCGCTCAGGGACATGGTGGAGACCGTGGAGGAGCTCTACACCTGGGATATGTGCTCGGTCCAGTCCATGCGGATGGAAAACCTGCTGCAGCTCAGGGAGCTGTATCCGCAGGTGCCGCTGATGTTCTGCGGCGGCGGATACTCGGCTGACGTGGGAAAGGCGCTGCAGTACGGTTTTGACTGCGATCTGCTGATCCCCGATATATTCCCCGTCGTCCTGCGCGCGTTCCAACTGAAAGGGCTGCGCACCGCCGTATGGACCGCCAACGATAAAAAAGCGGTCTCCTGGGCGCTGTGGCTGGGCGTGGATTTTATCGAATCCGACTACCTGTGGGGACTGAACGCGGCGTAAACAGCAAAGGGCCGGACGCAAAGGGTTCGGCTCTCTTTGCCGGTAAACGCCGCCTGCGCCGCCCCTGACGGCAACAAACGGTCAAGAAAGGAATCCTTATGCGTTCTCTCTTCTGTTCCCGCCGGATACGTCCCATCTTAACGGCATGGCTGATCTGCTTTCTGTGTCTGCCCGTTTTTTCTGCTGCGGCCCAAGGGACCGCGCCGCAAGCAGCGTCGTCCGCTTCCGCCGAAAACACCGAAACGGGAACGGACGACGCCGGCGGCGGAGAAACCGAAGGCGCTTTCCAAAACGGAGATGCGCCCTTCGGGATCCGCCTGCGCGTCTTCTCCGCCGCCGGCGCCGAGATCGTCCTGCAGAAAAGCAACGGGACGGCGGAAGGCTACACGCTGTTCGAGCCGGCGGACTGCGACTGCGGCAACCTGCTTGTCGCAGCCGCCGACGCCCCGTTTTCGGTCGATGGCAGACAGGTCGTCCCCGGGCAGCCGACTGCAGTCTTTCAGCCCGGCGCGGATCATACGCTGACCGTCGACGGCAGATCTTATCCGCTTCGCGTCATGCGCTCCGCGCATTTGCCCTCCATGTTTATTACGACCGAATCGGGCACGCTCTCCCGGATCCACGCCGACAAGGCGCATAAGGAACCGGGGCTTTTGACGCTGGTCGAAAACGGAGCGGCAAAACAGGAGCGCGCCGCGCTCTCCTACGTCAAGGGACGCGGAAATTCGACGTGGAAAAAGAGCGAAAAAAAACCATATAACATCAAGCTCAGTGAAAAAGCCGGCCTGTTGGGCATGGCAGAGGCAAAAAAATGGTGCCTGCTTGCAAACGCCCTCGACCCGACTCTGCTGCATAACGCCGTCATGCTGCGTTTCGCCCAGGAGACCGACCTGCCATACACCGTCGATTTCCGATACGTTGACCTGTATGTCAACGGCGAATACCGGGGCAATTATATGCTTTGTGAAAAAATTGAGCTCGGAAGCGCGCGCATCGCGATCCGCGACCTTGATAAGGAGAACGAGAAGGAAAACCCTGGCGTTTCCCTTGACACCCTGCCGACCGCCACAGACAGGGGCGACTCCCTGACGTCGGCAAAGGGCGGTCGACAATGGGTCGAACTGCCGAACGCCCCGGCGGACAACAGCGGCGGGTATCTTCTTGAATATGATTATAACGTCGGCCTCGGCGACGATCCCGCATTCTTTTACTCCGACAGAGAGACGGCGCTTGTGGTAAAAAGCCCGGAATACGCCTCCAGGGAACAGGTCGATACCGTAGCGGACCTCTATCAGCAGCTGGAAGACGCGCTGTATGATCCGGACGGCAGGGACGCCGACTGGAAGCGCTTTCTCGACCTGCCTTCGGTGGTCGATTCCTATCTGCTTTTGGAATACAGCGAAAATACCGATTTCGGGATCCCGAGCTATTTTCTTTTCAAGCCCGAAGGAGAGGACCGGTTTTACGCAGGCCCGGCGTGGGATTTCGACCGCAGCCTTCTGCTTACAGACAAGGACGCCCTGCTGGGGGCGGCGAATCTGCTATCGCACCCAACGACGTTCCTTCCGAGCGACAAAACCCTGTTTTACCCGCTCTGCCGCCGCGCCGGCTTCTGGACGCAGGCGGCGCGCCGCTGGGACAGCTACGAAGCCTTCGCCTCCGTGACGCTGCCGGAATACGCGCGCAAAACGGCAGAAACGATCCGCTTTAGCGCCGATATGGATTGCCTGCGCTGGGACCGGGACGCCGACGAACGGCAAACCGAATGTGAAGCGCTGATCGATTTTCTGCCGCAGCGCGCCGAAGGGCTGACGAAAGCGTTGAAGGATCCTGAATCCGCGATCAGAAACATGCTCGACGGCAGAGCGTTCGATACGGAACAGGAGGTCCTTCATCTACGGAGAGGCAGCCGGTGCGTACCGGCCGTTCTGGCCGCGGCCGGCGTCGCCGGGGCGGGAGCCGTCGCTGGTGCGGCGCTGAGAAAAAAGAGAAAAAAAACGTAAGGCATTGACAGAAAGGACCCCACTATGTCGAGTGAGAGCATCTCCTACAAATGCCCGTCCTGCGGGGCACAGCTCATTTACGACCCGGGCGGCAAACTGAAATGCGGCGCCTGCGGCAACGCCTATACGCCGGAGATCCTGAAAAAGACAGACCCGGCAGGCGAAGCCTTCCGCTGGGACCCGCTGCAGACGGAAAGGGTGGAAGCGCCGCTTGAAAACACCGCCGTTTACGTCTGCCGCGCCTGCGGCGCCGCCATTGAGGCGGACGCGACCGCCATCACCTCCCACTGCCCGTTCTGCGACAACGAGCTGATCCTGACCGACCGGCTTTCCGACGGGCTGCGGCCGAACGTGATCATCCCCTTTGCGATCGGCAAAGAAGACGCCGTCGGCCGGGTCAGGGAACATTTCAAGAACAAAAAGCTTTTGCCCGGCAACTTCCGGTCAACGCATACGTTGGAAAAACTGCAGGCGATCTACGTCCCGTTCTGGCTGTTCGACGCCGTTATGGACGGCGAAATGGTCATGGAAGGCGTACGCACCCGGCACTATTCCGACGACGAGTACGATTACACCGAGACCTCCCGTTACCATATCGAGGTGGACGGCAGCATCCCGTTTGTCAAGCTGCCCATTGACGCAAGCGTAAAAATGAGCGACGATCTGATGGATGCGATCGGGCCCTACGACTACCGGGGACTCAAGCCCTTCAGCCCCGCGTACCTGTCGGGTTTTCTTGCCGACCGGTTTGACGAAACGCCCGAAAGCAGTCTGCCCCGCGCCGCCGGGCGCATGCGCGCAGACGCGGAGATAACGCTTCGAAAACAGATCGGGCGATATGATACCGTGACGATGCAGCGCTGCAATATCGATATGCGCAATCCCTCGGTCCGGTACGCGCTTCTGCCCGTCTATCTGCTGAACGTCCTGTACGGCGGCAAAAGCTACCGTTTCGCGGTCAACGGCCAGTCCGGCAAAGTGACGGGCGAACTGCCGCAAAGCCGCGGCCGGATGCTCGCGGTCGTCGCCGGCTGGACGGCGGGGCTCGGCAGCCTGATCGGCACGGCGCTGTACCTGCTGATCCGCTGAAGGGAGAAAAGAATATGAAAAAAAAAGTCTCCCTTCTTCTTTGTGCGTTCCTTCTGCTCCTGCTTGCCCTCCCGGCCCAGGCGGCCGAATTTGACGAAACCTATTACCGTTTCAACGATTTTGCGGGCGTTGTGACCGAAGAGCAGGAAAAGACGCTGAGCGAAAAGGCGATCGGTAAAATAGAGGAGCTCAAAACCGATTTTCCCGTGACCGTCGTCGATGCGCTGCCGGAAGACGAAGACCTGATCGACTATGCCGACCGTTTTTACAAAAAGAATCAGTTCGGTTACGGGGAAAACCTTTCCGGGATCCTGCTGGCGCTGGATCTGAACAAAAAGGAGTTCAAGATCCGGTATTACGGTGACGCGGAAAATATAAGCGAAGAAGCCCGCAGCGGGCTTTCGGCTCTATTTATCGCCGACTGCAGGGACGACACGCTTAGCTATTACGAGCTGTTCGACCGGTATTACGACAACGTTTTCGCCCTTGCCGCCGCGGCGCTTCCTGAGACGGTCGACAAAAGCGACAAGGCGGACGGCATGCCCTACTGGTATCCGGACGTGACCGCCGGGTTCCGGGATTTCCACGGAAAAAACCTGCCCGCCGTCGTGGACGACGCGGAGATTTTTACGCCCGAACAGATCGAAACGCTGACGCAGAAGATCTTAAAAATGCGCAGCGATTACGGCGTCAGCTACGTGGCGTTCACGGACGACGACAACCACGGCCTTCTGCCGGAGGAATACTCCTCCGACTTCCTGCATTTCCACGGATACGGCGTGGGCGACGGCTACAGCGCGGTGGTATTTTACCTGAGCCTGGACCCGGAAGACCGTTGCTGGCTGACCACCTCCATCAACAGCTATGAGGATATTTTCACCGCGGGCGTCACGTATGACATTGACGAAACGGTGGACGCCGACATCCGCGCGGGGAATTATTACGAGGCGTTTCTGAAGCACGCCGATTTTTGCGACGCGCTGTTTCAAAGGCTGTTCGTACTCCCGGACTGGTACCCGGCGGATTACGATCCCACGGCAAAAGAACATCCGGCGGTGTCGATGCCGGACGCCCCCACGGCCCTTACGCGCATCGTGGACAACGCGGGCCTGTTCGGCGACGGCGAGACCCTGCGCCGGTGCGAAGAGCAGCTCCAGATCCTGTCAGAGGAATACGGATGCGATCTTGCGGTGTTCACGGACGATACCGTACATACCCGCAGCGAAAGCGACTATGCGCTGGATTTTTACCGGTACAGCGGCTACGCGAAAGACGGCATGCTGCTGATGCTGATCAAAACGGAAGACGGCGTTACCTGGACCGAAAAGAAATTCGGGCGCTGCGAAGAAGACTACGGAAAGATCACGTTCACACGTCGGGTCACGCTGAAGCCGGAGGAACCTGACCAGAGCGCGCTGCTTTCAAAGTATACGGACACAGCGGGCTTTCTGCTCCGGCACGGGCACCTGCCGGTTCCGCCGGTCGAGATCTGCATCCTGTTTGCGATCGGGCTTCTGATCGGTTTCCGGGTCGGCAAAAGACGCCTGCAAAAGCTGAAAAGCACAATGATCCTGCCGGCGCAGGCCTCCGGCGCTGGATATATCCGTCCCGGCGGAATCGTGATACGGAACAAAACAGAAACGCTTCTGTATACCTCCGTTTCACGCACGACGAAATACAAACCGAAGGACGACGACACCCGTTCCTCCTCCACCCCGTCCCGCAACGGTTCCACCTATACGTCGGGGCGATCCGCGGGAGGCAGCTACTCTTCGGGCGGAAGAAGATTTTAACATGCAAAAGCGGCAGCCGCGAAACATGCGGCTGCCGCTTTTTTTCGGTTCTGCGGAAAAGATACGGAACTGATTATTCCGTTCGCAGGGCAAGCACCGGGTCTTTCTTTGCCGCCATGGAGGACGGGACGAGTCCGGCGATAAAGGTCAGGAACACGCTGATCACCACCAGGATCACGGCTGCAATAAACGGCAGGGACGCCGCAGCGCCGGTCTGCGTGAATTTTTGCAGCGCAATGTTGATGGGGATCTCCAGCAGCAGCGTCGTCAGAATACCGATCACACCCGCGCCGAAGCCGATGGTAACGGTCTCCGCATTGAACACGCTGGAGATATCCTTTTTCGACGCGCCGATACTGCGCAGGATACCGATCTCCTTGGTGCGTTCCAGGACGGAAATATAGGTGATGATGCCGATCATGATGGAGGAGACCACCAGCGAGATCGCAACGAACGCCACCAGCACGTAGGTCACGATGTTCAGGATGTTGGTCACGCTGCTCATGAGCATCCCGATATAGTCCGTCAGGGTCACGGTGTAGCCGAGATAGCCCTGGTTCTTCATCTCCTCGTTGTAGTAGTCCACCATTTCACTGAGCTTATCCTTCATCTCAAAGTTCTTGGTGTACAGATAAATGGAGGAGGGGCTGTCCTCGGTGGAGTACCCGAGCTGCTTGAAAGTGTTTTCAAGCGAGCACTTGGCGTTCATGGAGTCCACGTACGCCTGCTTGAGCGCCAGCACCTGCTCGTCATTCAGAAAGCCTTCGACCAGACGCTTCTGCAGGGTGCTCATGTCGCTGAAATCGATAAACTCCGTGATATCGAAGTTCAGGATGTCGATCTTGCTCAGGTCGATGTCCTCCAGCATGCTCATGAAGGGGCCGACGTTCAGATAGGAAAAGTCGATCTGGGTCAGGTCAACGTCGGCAAGGCTGAAGTCGTTGACCGTCAGGTTGGAGAATTCCAGGCCGGAAATGACGTCGTGCGTCTCGTCCGCAAGCTGCTGCACGACCGGGTCGCTTTTCGCCGTCTCGGAAAGCGCGTATTCCATCAGTTCATCCGTAAAGCCGAGGCTGCTGGTTCCCACACTCATCACGTTGTTGGGGTCGGGGCGCAGAATGCCGACGATCTTCAGTTCAACGCCCTTTTTCTCCAGCAGGGACTTGATATAGACCTGGTTTTCGCGGTAGTCCTTCCAAAGCCCCGTCTCCGGGTCCTTTTCAAAATACTGGCAGTTGAGCAGGAGCTTGAATTTCATGTTCATGATCTCGTCGTAGGACAGCGTCTCCAGCGAATGGGTCTCCAGCTCCTCGCCTTCGCCCAGCACCGTCATCATTTCGTTCATGACTTCGGACTGGTCCTTCAGACCGAGCGCATACATGACCATTTCGGTGATCTCGTTGTTTTTGTCAACGATCAGCACGACCTCGTTGTAGTTTTCCGGCAGCCTGCCGGCAATCACGTCGTACTGCTTGGAAAGCAGATCGTTGTCGCCGATCAGCTGCATCCAGACGTTTGTGACGGAGGAGGAGAACATATTGGTCAGCGACCCCGTCATCATCGCGTTTGAAGAGGTGGAAGAGGAGCCTGCCATCAGCGTATCCATGATCGTATTCGGGTTGACCTGGATGATCCCTTTTTCAGTGTCCTCCCGATAGATATTCAGCGGCGTCTCATATTTATACTGGATATCGTTGCACAGCTCGTCGAACGCCGCCCGGTTGTCCTCGATATACTTCCGGAAGCTTTTGAGGTTGTTGGAATTGGACTGGGAGATGAAGGTGTTGATCATTTCGGAGAAGGTGTTATTGATATACACCTGATCAAGGTCATGGTTCACCTCCATGATGTTTTTCGTCATGCTGGTCAGCGTCCCCATCACGCTGCTCATGTCGATGGCCTCCCGCTCCACGGTGACCGGGAATGCCAAAAGCAGGTCGTTTTGCACTTTATCGATATACCGCTCGATACCATTGGAAAGCGCAAGCACAAGCGCGATACCGATAATGCCGATACTGCCGGCAAAGGCGGTCAGGAACGTGCGGCCCTTTTTGGTCGTGAGGTTGCGAAGGCTCAGGGAAAACGCGGTGGTCGTGGACATGGAAGGCTTTTTGCCCTTTCTGCGTTCCGCCTCGGCGTTTTCCTTTTCCCGGTCAAAATCCGCTTCTCCCGGCTCAAACGGGTCGGTGTCGTCGATCACGGCGCCGTCGAGACAGCTGATGATGCGCGTGGAGTATTTGCGCGCAAGGTCCGGGTTATGCGTGACCATGATGATCAGCTTGTCGTCGGCGATCTCCTTGAGCAGATCCATGATCTGCACGCTGGTTTCGGTGTCCAGCGCGCCCGTCGGTTCGTCCGCCAGAATGATATCGGGGTTGTTGACCAGGGCGCGGGCGATGGCGACGCGCTGCATCTGTCCGCCGGACATCTGGGCGGGCCGCTTGTTGAGCTGTTCCTCCAGGCCGACCTTTTTCAGCGCCTCCACGGCGCGCTCGCGGCGCTCTTTTTTGGAAACGCCCGACAGCGTCAGCGCCAGCTCCACGTTCGAAAGCACCGTCTGGTGCGGGATCAGGTTATAGCTCTGGAACACAAAACCGATGGAATGGTTGCGGTAGGTGTCCCAGTCCGCGTCGGTGAATTCCTTCGTGGACTTGCCGTTGATGATCAGATCGCCGCTGGTGTACCGGTCCAGACCGCCGATCAGGTTGAGCAGAGTGGTTTTGCCGCATCCGGACGGGCCGAGGATCGAAACGAACTCGCTTTCGCGGAAATTGATGTCGATCCCCTTGAGCGCCCTTACGACGGTATCTCCGGTCTCATAGTCCTTGACAATATTTTTTAATCGAAGCATCTGTCTCTCCCTCCCGTTCAGCGTCCGGCGTTCCGGGCATTCTTTTCATACTGCTTATCCGCTTTTTTTGTGGCGCGGTAGGCGGCGCGGGCTTGTTTTTCCCGCTGCTTGAGATCTTGTCTTGCATCCTTTGCCGGCGCCGCGGCAGCCGGTTTGGTCTTTGCGGCGCCCGTTCCGGCGGCCTTCGGGATATCCGATACCGGCATCACAAGCGATCCCGGCGTGACGGGGCCTCCTTCGGAGACGGCGCCTGCACTTGTCTGCTGGGCTTCCGGCTGCGCCCATCCGGGCTGCATGGCGGGATCGAACATCGGCGGGATCCCCCACCCGGGCTGCGCGTACGGATCAAAACCTTCCGGCGTCACCCATCCGGGCTGTGCGGACGGATCAAAGCCTTCGGGCGTCACCCATCCGGGCTGTGCGGACGGATCAAAGCCCTGCGGCATCACCCATCCGGGCTGTGCGGACGGATCGAACCCTTCCGGCGTCACCCACCCGGGCTGCGCGGTCGGATCAAAGCCTTCCGGCGTCACCCATCCGGGCTGCGCGGACGGATCAAAGCCCTGCGGCATTCCCCATCCGGGCTGCGCGGTCGGATCAAAGCCCTGCGGCATTCCCCATCCGGGCTGCGCAGACGGATCGAACCCTTCCGGCATCACCCACCCGGGCTGCGCGGTCGGATCAAAGCCTTCCGGCGTCACCCATCCGGGCTGCGCGGTCGGATCAAAGCCTTCCGGCGTCACCCATCCGGGCTGCGCAGTCGGATAGAACCCTTCCGGCTGCGCGCATTCACCGGCAGGCGCACCGAAGAACGGCGGTTACACCGCCCCG
>JAFRNP010000165.1 GCA_017430145.1 Clostridia bacterium | reverse complement strand
TGTGCGGATTGCGCAGTAGATTTTTTCGTCAGATTGTACAGATTTGACGCCGTCAACCTGGCGGTTGGCAAGGAAAATCTGTGCAGGATGACGGAATAAAGATCAAGCAAGGCGTGCGCCGCGAATTGTGCGGTGTTGCCCTATAAAAGTGCCCCGGTCGCCGACTCATGATCCGGCGACCGGGGTACTTTTACACCTGCCAGTCTGCGATGTTCAAAAACAGCCGTTCCTCCGTGGTCTCCACCCGGCTTTTGACCGTGTTGGAATAACAGAACTCGCCGTTGCGGAATACCAGCGGGATAAACGGCATGCTTTCGGAGAAGGCGTACAGAAAATCTTTCAGCTCCATCTCCCCTGCCGCATACCTTGCGTACTGCTCGTCCACGCCCAGCGTCTCCAGGTCCATGCCGTATACGGCGGCGCCGTCAGGCGTAAAGAACGCGGACAGGTCCATGTTTTTCGTCAGCTTGATCTCGCCGATGTAAAAGTCGAACGCCTGCTCCTCCAGCGCTTTTTTGTAGTCCTCCTCGCCCAGCAGCCGGATCTGCATATCCACGTTCACCGCTTCCAGGTCCCTTGCGATCTGCTGCGCCGCGTTGGCGGCAAAGCCCAGGTCCTCCCGGGCGACAAGCGTATAATGGAGCGTATCCCCCGTGGTACCGGCGTTCATCTCCTTTAATATCGCGTCCGCGCCGAGCGGGTCTGAATCTCTGGCGTCCGGAACGTCGCCCGAGGCATACAGCGGATCCCACGAGGAATTGAAGGGATAGAGCGTGCTGCGGGCATGGCTGAGAAACGCGTTCTGCGCAACGCCGCTGCGGGAGATGGCGGCGGAGATCGCCTTGCGAAGATCCGGCGTACCGAGCCGGTAGCTGTCGGCGTTGACGCCGAGATAAACGAGGTTGTTCAGATACACTTCGCCCGTACCGGCGTAGCTGCGCTTGGCGGTGCCGTCGGCCAGGTCGGTGTAATAGCAGTCGATCTCCCCGGTGTTGAGCAGATGCATCAGCGACGAAGCCTCCGTCACGTCGTACAGCCGTACCGTGCCGATCGACGGCACGCCAAGCGTGCGCCGTGCGTTCGCAACAAAGGACAGCCGCAGCTCATCTTTTGCAAAAACGTAACAGCCGGTGCCCACCGGCAGGCTGTCTTCGTCCTCCGCGGTCCCCGTTTTCACGATCGGGAAGGTCAGAAGGTTGCAGGCGTTGACGTCCGGGTCGGACATGGTGAAGACCACCGCCCTGCCCTCCGCTTCCTCGCAGGAGGCGACGTTTTTCAGCGACGTTTTGTACATCGGCGCCGTCTTTGCCGCCCGGAAGGAATAGATCACGTCCGCCGGGGTCAGGGGCGTGCCGTCCGAAAAAACCGCGTCCGGCAGCAGCTCCACGCGGATGGTCTGCGGCGTGACCGTCTCGTTTGCGGCAAGCAGCCGCACGGGGGTAAACCCGCTGTCCAGATAATACAGCGCGTCAAACGCAAGGCTCGTCAGCGACGTATTGAGCAGGGAATCCGCAAAAAACGGGTTCACGGAATCGAGAGACGTATACGGGACCGTAATGCTGCCCTGCAGAGACGTGGATTCCGTCAGCTCCGAGGACGTCCCGGAGGTCGTTTCAACAGGCGCTTCCGGTTCCTTTTCGCAGGCGGCTGCGCCGAGCAAAAACAGCATGCTCAGTATGACCGCCGCCGCTTTTTTCGGTTTATTCCAAAATGATCGCTTCAATTGCTTTCGCCCTCCCGTTCGTTTCGTCAAGCTCTATAAGGACCGCGTTCATGACCGCGTCGCCCGTCGCCTGCGTGAATCTGGCAGGCATCCCGGTGCGCAGCTTTTTGATCACGCAGGAAGGCTCCACGCCCAGCACGGAGTTTTTTGCGCCGGTCATGCCCACGTCCGTGATGTACGCGGTCCCGCCGGGCAGGATCCCGGCGTCGGCGGTGGGCACGTGGGTGTGGGTGCCCAGTACGGCCGAACAGCGGCCGTCCAGATAAAAGCCCATCGCCCGTTTTTCGCCGGTGGCTTCGGCGTGGAAATCCAGCAGGGTACATTTTACGCCCTGGCCGGCAAACGCTTTCAGGATCTCATCGGCGGCGTCAAAGGGATTCCCGGCAGGCTCCATATAGGCGCAGCCGATCAGGTTCATCACGCCGAGCCTGAGCCGCCCGCGCTCCAGCACGGCGGTCCCCCGCCCCGGGACGGACGCGTGGAAATTCTGTGGCCGTAAGACCGGCACGTAAGGATCGTCCAGGTACTCGCAGATCTCATTTCGCCGGAACGAATGGTTGCCGCCGGTGACGAGGTCCGCGCCCGAGGTGAGCAGGTGACGGCAGCTCTCCGGCGTCATGCCGTTGCCGGCGGCGGAATTCTCGCCGTTGACGATGCAGAAATCGATCCCGCGCCGCCGTTTGAGGTCGGGCAGCACCCGCCGCAGAAAGGCGCAGCCGCCTTCCCCCACAACGTCTCCGATAAACAGTACTTGCATGCTCTGTATCCTTTCCATCGCAATGACAACAGCTTAAGGCAACACCGCACAATTCGCGGCGCACGCCTTGCTTGATCTTTATTCCGTCATCCTGCACAGATTTTCCTTGCCAACCGCCAGGTTGACGGCGTCAAATCTGTACAATCTGACGAAAAAATCTACTGCGCAAT
>JAFRNP010000164.1 GCA_017430145.1 Clostridia bacterium | reverse complement strand
CTTCGTTTTTGATGTTTTTCTTTTCTTTCACTTACATCATAACTGGGAGATTATTTTTTTGTCAAATTTCACGTATCATAGGAATGCTTATTTGTTTTTATTGATCAGTCTGTCTTCAAAGGTCCCGTCGGCAAGATCCGTGTACCGCACGTACAGAGAGATCTTGTTGTCGGCGTCCAGCGCCGCCCACAGCGCGTCGGTGAACGCGCCGATATCGTCCGGGATCTCTACGCGCTCCGGCTCTCCCTGGAAGGTGGGGATGGGGTTGCCGTCGCAGACGTAGGTATGGATAAAATGCCCGAGCCCCGGGACGGCGGGATAGGCAAACGCGTACCGCGCGCAGGCGCTCCCTTCGGCGTCGATGCTTTTGAGAATGCTCATCCGGTAGGTAAAGCCACCGTTCTCAAAGGTCAGCATGCCGCTGATGCGGGGAGTGAAATTGGGGGCGTCCGGCTCAAAGGCACGGCTCTCCAGCGCCTGTTCAAAGGTCAGGCCCGCTTTCAGCCCCTCGTTGATCGTATCGGTCTGGTCGCCGTTCGTGACGATCAGCCGGTTTTCGTTCTCGCGTAGCGCCGCATAGATGATGAGGCTCGGGTCCTGCACTTTGGAAGCGTCAAAGGGCTCGGTGTACAGAACGCCGTCCTTCAGGGTAAAAATGCGGTTGCGGCTGTTCAGGCTTCTGCCCATGATAAAATAGGCCGTGACCGCCTTTTTGCCGTCGGCGGATCTGCCGATCACGATGCCTCGGCCCACGTAAGAGTTGCCTTCGATCAGTTTTGCGATGTCGTTGACTTTGTAGATGTCCATTGCCTTTACTCCCCTTTTTTATTGAGATATTCTTTACAGACTTTTTCGAGCGCCTGCGGCAGCAGCTTCCACTCAGCCTGCCGCATGACCCGGAGCTGCAGCTTTTCGGGCGTGTCGTTTTCATAGATCCGGACCGCCTTCTGCAGGATGATCTCGCCGCCGTCCGGGATCTCGTTTACGAAGTGGACCGTTGCGCCGGTCACCTTCACGCCCTTATTGAGCGCCGCCTCGTGGACCTTTAACCCGTAAAAGCCCTCGCCGCAGAAGGACGGGATCAGGGACGGATGCACGTTGATGATACGCCGCTCGTAGTGCTTTACAAAGCGCTCGCTGAGGATCACCAGAAAGCCCGCCAGAACGATAAAATCGATCTTTTCGGCGTCCAGCGTTTCGATCAGCTTTTCTTCAAACGCCGCCTTTGAGCCGCAGGCCTTCACGCTGACCACGGCGGTTCTGACGCCGGCGTTTTCGGCGCGGGTCAGGGCGTACGCGCCCGGCACGTTCGAGACGACCAGTGCCACCTGCCCGCTCGGGATCTTTCCGGCGCGTTCGGCGTCCAGTATCGCCTGCAGGTTGGTGCCGCCGCCGGAGACCAGCACCGCGACCCTTGCTTTACTTCCGTTCACGCCGCCGCCTCCTTTTTTTTGAGCTCATGGAAATTCAGGAGCGGCAGCAGCACGCCGCCCAGGGCGTTGCCGAGGATCACCGTCCACAGAAAGCCGCAGGCCTTCAAGGAGACGATGCCCGACGCCGCGAAATAGAACATATCGGCGATGGAGTGCTCAAACCCGCTGAGGATGAACACCGGGATGCAGAACAGGATGCCGATCGGCGTTTTTTTGTCGCGGAAAATGCTGACCGCCAGATACATGAGGACGCCGCAGAAGAACCCGCGGATCAGCGTGCCCAGGAAAACCTGCGTGAGCTTCGCCGTACAGACCGTTTCGGCCGTATCGCCGAGGGCGGGCAGCGCGAACCGGATCAGGTACCCGCACAGGACCGTGCCGATGAGATTGCCGAGCAGACCCAGCAGGACCAGGCTGACGTTTTCTTTCGTATGGTCCTCCGGCAGGTAACCGACCTTGCCGGTAAACAGGGCGTAGCCCTTGTAACAGATGCACAGCAGCGCCACGCAGAACAGCACGGCCGCCGCGATCTTGTTTTCGACGGCGAGATACACCGCGCCGCCGAGAGAGATCAGGACCCCGGCGCTGACGCCGGACAGTATTTTTTTCAGCATATCACGATCTTCTCTTTCATTTCGGCGATCTCGCCGATGAGATAGGCGTCCTCCCCTGCCCCGCGCAGGATCTCAAGCGCCCGGTCCGCGTCCGCGGCGGCGACGACGATGCTCATGCCGACGCCCATATTGAAGGTGTTGAACATATCGCGCTCCGGAATACCGCCGGTTTTCGCGATCAGGTCAAAGACCGGCAGCACGCGGACCCTGTCCTTTCTGATCACGGCGCCGAGGCCCTCCGGGATGGCGCGCGGGATGTTCTCGTAAAAGCCGCCGCCGGTGATGTGGGAGATCCCTTTGACCTGCACCTGTGCCAGCAGCGCCAGAACGGGTTTGACGTAGATCTTCGTGGGGGTCAGCAGCGTCTCGCCGAGGCTATTGCCGCCCAGCGCCTCCACCGGCGCCGAAAGGTCGGCGTTTTCCACGTCAAAGACCTTGCGCACCAGCGAAAAGCCGTTGGAGTGCACGCCGGACGAGGGCAGCGCGATCACCACGTCGCCGGGGCGCATGGTTTTGTTGTCGATGATCTTTTCTTTATCCACGACGCCGGTGGCGTACCCCGCCAGGTCGTATTCGTTTTCGGGATAGAAGCCGGGCATTTCGGCGGTCTCGCCGCCGATCAGCGCCGCGCCCGCCTGCCGGCAGCCGTCGCACACGCCCTTCACGATATCGGCGATGCGTTCGGGCACGTTTTTGCCGCAGGCGATATAATCGAGGAAATAGAGCGGCTTCGCGCCGCAGCAGATGACGTCGTTTACGCACATGGCGACGCAGTCGACGCCCACCGTGTCGTGTTTATCCATTAAAAACGCCAGTTTGAGCTTGGTGCCCACGCCGTCGGTGCCGCTGACGAGGACCGGGCGGGCGATGCCGGTGAGATCCAGCTCAAACAGCCCGCCGAAGCCGCCCACGTCCGAGCACACGCCCTTTGTCAGGGTCGAGGCGATGTGGGTCTTCATCAGCTCCACCGCCCGGTAGCCCGCCGTAATGTCCACGCCGGCGGCGGCGTACGCGTCCGATCTTGAATTCGTATTCATTGGCTCATTCCTTTCCGTTCCAGCAGTAGGTACAAAGGTAATCCTCCGGAAGGCCGATGGCCTCCACGATCCCCGCCAGCGACTGGAACTCCAGAGACTTCAGGTGCAGCTCCTCACAGATCGCCGCGCGCAGTTTTTTGCCGCGTTCGGTGGAGGCGTCGGCGTACTCTTCGATATGCGCTTCGCCCTCCGGCCCCTCCAGATCACGGATCACCCGGCGGGCGATCAGCTCCATGTCGGAGGTGGCGCGGGAGAAATTCAGGTATTTGCAGCCGTACATGATCGGCGGGCAGGCGGAGCGCATATGCACCGCCTTGGCGCCGTTTTCGTACAGGAATTCAACGGTCTCCCTGAGCTGCGTGCCGCGTACGATGGAATCGTCCACGAACAGCAGGTTCTTGAAACGGATCAGCTCGTGCACCGGGATCTGCTTCATCTTCGCCACGCGGTTGCGCTGGTTCTGGTCCGTGGGCATAAAGCTGCGCGCCCAGGTGGGCGTGTATTTGATAAACGCCCGGGCAAAGGGAATGCCGCTCTCATTCGAGTACCCAATGGCGTGGGGCGTGCCGGAATCGGGAACGCCGCCCACGTAGTCCACGTCGTCCGCCGCGTGGGTCTCCTTGTCGTGGCGCGCCAGGATGCGGCCGTTTATGTACCGCATGACCTCCACGTTCACGCCTTCATAGGTAGAGGTGGGATAGCCGTAATAGCTCCATAAAAACGAGCAGATGCGAAGCTTCTTCCCGGGCGGGCTCAACTGCGTTACGCCGTCGGGCGTGATCTCCGCGATCTCGCCGGGGCCCAGCTCCCGCACGTTTTCATAGTCGAGCTTCGTGTTGGCGAAAGATTCAAACGTGACGGAATAGCCATGGTCATTCTTCCCGATCACGACCGGCAGTCTGCCCACCTTGTCGCGGGCGGCGATCAGCGTGCCGTCCTCTTTCAAGATCAGGATGGACGCGGTGCCCTCGATCTCCTTCTGCGCAAAGCGGATGCCCTCGACGAAATCGCTTTTCAGGTTGATAAGCGCCGCCAGCAGCTCGGTCCCGTTCACCGCCCCGCCGGTCATGGCGTTGAAATGCCCGCCGGAGAAGGACAGATACTGGTTGATGAGCTGTTCGGAATTGTTGATGACCCCGATCGTGCAGATCGCGTAGGTGCCGAGGTTGGACCGGATGAGCAGCGGCTGCGGGTCGTAATCGCTGATGCAGCCGATGGCGGACGTACCGCGCATCTCTTCAAAAATACGCTCAAATCGCGTACGGAACGGAGAGTTTTCAATATTGTGGATCACGCGCTGCAGTCCCGTTTCGGGATCGTATGCAGCCATCCCGCCGCAGCGCGTGCCGAGATGAGAATGGTAATCGACGCCGAAAAACACGTCGCCGATCGCGTCCTGATGGCTGACAACGCCAAAAAAGCCGCCCATGCTGTAGTATCCTCCTGTAATTCTGAGATTGCCCGGGGTTCAGACCTGCGCGTTTATTCGCCGAACACGCGGCGCATCATTTCTGCGTAGGCGTCTTCCACGTTGCCCAGATCTCTGCGGAAGCGGTCCTTATCCAGCTTCTCGTTGGTCTCGGCGTCCCAGAACCGGCAGGTATCGGGAGAGATCTCGTCCGCCAGCACGACGGTCCCGTCGGACAGTCTGCCGAACTCCAGTTTGAAGTCCACGAGTTTGACGCCCAGCTTCAGGAAGTATGCCTTCATCACTTCGTTGACCTTGAACGCGTAGGCTTTGATCTGCTCGATCTCCTCGCGGGTCGCCACCTTCAGGGCGATGGCGTGGTAGGCGTTCATCAGCGGGTCGTGCAGGTCGTCGTTTTTATAGGAGAACTCGATGGTCGGCTCGTCGAAGACGATGCCCTCCTCCACGCCGAAGCGCTTGGCGAAGGAGCCGGCGGAAATGTTGCGGATGATGACCTCAAGCTTTACGATCTCCACCTTTTTCACCACGGTCTCCCGGTCGCTGAGCTCCTCCACGAAGTGGGTGGGCACGCCGTTTTTCTCCAGGATCTGCATCAGGAAATTGGACATCCGGTTGTTGACGACGCCCTTGCCGGCGATTGTGCCCTTTTTCAGGCCGTCAAAGGCGGTCGCGTCGTCCTTGTAGCTGACGATCACCTTTTCGGGGTCGTCGGTGGCGAACACTTTTTTTGCTTTGCCTTCATACAGCTGTTCTCTTTTTTCCATGGTAAAACCTCCGGATCTATGATGATTTTTTTACTGAAACTGCGCGGATACGGCCGCGTCCTTTTCCAGAACGGCCTGCGCGTCCCGGCGGCGCTTGTCGTCAAGCTTTTCCGCCAGCGCCCCGTCGGAGACCGCCAGAATCTCGGCGGATAATAAAGCGGCATTGACAGCGCCGTTGAGCGCGACAGTCGCCACCGGTATACCGGAGGGCATCTGAACTGTCGATAACAGCGCGTCAATGCCGTCGAGAGCCCCGCCTTTGCAGGGAATGCCGATCACGGGAAGGGTCGTGTTTGCGGCGATGGCGCCCGCCAGGTGCGCCGCCATGCCTGCCGCCGCGATCAGGACGCCGAAGCCGTTTTCCCGTGCGTCAAGCGCAAAGCGCCGTGCTTCCTCGGGGGTCCTGTGGGCGGAATATACGTGTACCTCAAATGGGATGTCGAGCGACTGCAGCGTATCCGCAGCCTTTCTGACCACGGGCAGGTCGCTGTCGCTGCCCATGACGATGCCTACTTTTTTCATAAGCTCCTCCTATTCACGCGGAAAACAAAAAGGGCGCACAAAGAGACGGCTCTTCGTGTGCCCAGACGGTCGGCAATAACAGTTCCCCGTTCCCCTGCGGTGCTCCGCAATAAATCCCGTCAGTCACGAAGAACAAGTTTATTATAAAAGACGCGCGAAAAATAGTCAAGCAATTTTTCGCGCTTAAAATCAGATTCGGAAATCGGAATGAATCGAACGGAAAAGCCAATCGTTTTTTGGATAATTTGACATACGGGGATGAAAAAAAGTTGAAAAGTAAGAAAGTAGAAAAGTAACAAATCCGGAACGCCGCGCAGCGCGGCGTTGATCATAGAAAGACTCTGCCTCCCGGCTGTCTCCTTCTGAAATCAGGAACAGGCCGCAGCGTGATACGGATCCCGCTTTTTCTGAGCGCGCGACCCCATAGGCCAATGTAAACATCAAAAGAGGAAGCAAAAGACCGCTCGGTCCATCAGGTGACAGTTCCCCGATCGACTGACGCAAATCGGGATGACCGTCCCCCGTGATTGGCCTCGCTGAGCCGGCTTAAGTTGCCGCCTCCCCCAAGGGGACGGATCTCCGGACTGCATATAAAATCAACGCCGCGCACAGCGCGGCGTTCCGCATTTGTTACTTTGATACTTTATTACTTTGATACTTTTTATTTTATCGCCGTTGATTTTTCCTTGCGGATCACGTCGTGCGCGCCGCCCTCCACGATGCTGGTGGCGGACACGAGGGTGAGCTTCGCCTTCTGCTGCAGCTCGGGGATGCTCAGCGCGCCGCAGTTGCACATGGTGGAGCGCACCTTGCTCAGCGACACCGCCACGTTGTCCTTCAGGCTGCCGGCGTAGGGGACGTAGGAGTCCACGCCCTCCTCAAAGGTCAGCTTTTTGTCGCCGCCGAGATCGTAGCGCTGCCAGTTCCTTGCTCTTGCGCTGCCCTCGCCCCAGTACTCCTTATAATAGGTGCCGTTCAGGCTCACCTTGTTGGAGGGGCTTTCGTCGAAGCGGGCGAAATAGCGGCCCAGCATCACGAAATCCGCGCCCATGGCAAGCGCCAGGGTGATGTGGTGGTCGTACACGATGCCGCCGTCGGAGCACACGGGGACGTAAACGCCGGTCTCTTCAAAGTATTTGTCGCGCGCCGCGCAAACGTCGATGAGCGCCGTTGCCTGCCCGCGGCCGATGCCCTTGGTCTCCCGCGTGATACAAATGGAGCCGCCGCCGATGCCGACCTTTACAAAGTCCGCGCCGCATTCTGCGAGGAAACGAAAGCCGTCGGCGTCCACGACGTTGCCCGCGCCCACCTTGACGCTGTCGCCGTACTTTGCGCGGATCCAGGCGATGGTCAGCTTCTGCCACTCCGAAAAGCCCTCGGAGGAGTCGATGCACAGCACGTCCGCGCCCGCGTCCACAAGGGCGGGCACGCGCTCGGCATAGTCGCGGGTGTTGATGCCCGCGCCCACGACGTAGCGTTTTTCGCCGTCCAGCAGCTCGTCCGGGTTCTGTTTATGGGAGTCGTAGTCCTTGCGGAACACCATGTAGCACAGGTTCCCGGCGGCGTTCACGATGGGAAGAGAGTTAAGCTTGTGCTCCCAGATGATATCGTTCGCC
This sequence comes from Clostridia bacterium, assembly GCA_017430145.1. Classification (GTDB taxonomy): domain Bacteria; phylum Bacillota; class Clostridia; order Oscillospirales; family Acutalibacteraceae; genus RUG806. The sequence continues at coordinate 7,808 of JAFRNP010000164.1, read as the reverse complement.
TCTTTCAGGGTCGTCCCCTCCGGGGCGGTAAACAGCTTTTCACGGGGGGTCATGAATTCCCGGACCTTCAGATCAAGCGACATGCGGCTGACGCGGTAATCCCTGCCGGTGACAATGCCCAGCAGCAGCCCGTTGGCGGTGCCGTCCGCGGTCACGGCGATCGTGGAGTGCCCGGTCTTCTCACTGAGCGCGATCACGTCCCCCAGCGTATCGTCCGGCCGGATGTTGGAGTCGCTGACCACAAAGCCCGCCTTGTAATCCTTGGCGCGCTTGACCATGGCTGCCTCGTCCTCCACCGTCTGGGACCCGTAAATGAACGCCACGCCCCCTTCCGTCGCCAGCGCCACCGCCAGACGGTCGCCGGAGACCGCCTGCATGATGGCGGACACCATGGGGATGTTCATCTCTATAGCGCTCTTTTCGCCCTTCTTGAATTTGACCAGCGGCGTTTTCAGGCTGACGTTCGACGGTACGCACGCCGAGGAGGAATACCCCGGGATCAGAAGATACTCGTTAAACGTATGCGACGGTTCGTTGATAAAGATTGCCATGACGACCCACCCTTTCAATGCTGTATTTTTATTATGTTATCACAAGCGAAAAAGGCTTGTCAAGTGTTTTGGGGATTTTTCGTCAGCAACGGCGGCAACGGGATTGCGTTGAAAGACAGGAATCAACAAAAGCCGGAACGCGCACTGCGCGTTGATCACAGATTAGTACCTCCACCGACGCCATCAATTGCGTACACATAAATCGGTTGTTCACCACGTAGATCTGTAGAAATAGTTGCTCCAAAACCGTGATAAACCCCACAGTGATATACATTGTTCACATCTTCGCGTCCCTGATTCGCAATTATGCCGCCATGACCTTCTCCAACACCGGCAGGTCCTCCAATATATACGTGGATCACGACACTGTGATTATAATCATCTTCATCAAATGCCCATCCAGAGATTGAAAAGGTTCCTTCGCCTCCAACACAACCATCCAATACGCCGGTAGGATTATGCGGGACCGGTCCACCACCATATCTAAAAATTGCCGTCCATCCATTGTTATAATAATTCTGAACTGTAACCTCTCCGCCTTGATCACCGGATTCCGGATGACCACAATCCCAATGGGCTCCTACTTGCCGACCATTTCCGATATACAACTTAAAAGTGATATGTATTTGTTTAGAGCCTGTTTCATGATTGTTTCCTGCCTCTCATAAAAATCATAAACAAAAAAGACGTAAGCGTTTCTTCGTTTACAGCTTATTTTTATATTTTTATTCCTTCTTGTCAAGCCATTCTGGTACAAACGCGCATTTATCGTGCGCAAACGCGTTGTTTCCCCACAACACCCCCGCGCCAGCAGCGGCAGGAAAAGAAAAAGCGCAGCGTTTTCGGCGCTGCGCCTTGGGTTGGTTGCTCTGAATTACAGGTTCTCGATGTGCGCGGTGATCTTTTTGGTCTCGGGATAAGGCTTGTAGTTGTCCTCCCACGGGAAGGTGTAATCAAGGCCCAGCTCGTCTCTCACGGCGTTGATCTCGCCCTGTACGGACTCGTTGATCGGCACGCCGGAGGGCTCGCGGCTCTTCCAGATCTCATACTCTTTTTCGCCGGCAGAGTAGATTCTTTCAGCGCCGGGCGCCTTTTTGGAGGCGCGGATGGTACGGATGATATCGCCCGCCTTCTTGCGGCAGATCTCTTCGCCCAGAAAGTGGTCGGTATCGATGGCGATGAAGAAGTGGCCCAGATGATAGGGACGGATGTTGCCTTCCTCGTCCTTGCCGTCCAGATCCTTGCCGTAGACGCCGTCCTGCAGGACCGCAGACAGCAGCTCCACAAACAGCGCGTAGCCGTAGCCCTTGTAGCCGCCGAGCGCCTCGCCGATGCCGCCGAGCGTGGTCAGCGCAGCGGTGCCCTGACGGATCTTTTTGAGCGCGACGCCTGCGTCGCCTTCCACGGGCGTGCCGTCGTTGTTGATAATGGTGCCGGGATGCACGTCCTCGCCGATGCGGGCGTAATACTCGATCTTGCCGTTCTGCGTGATGGAGGTGGCGCAGTCGATGTTGAAGTCAAACTTCTCGTCGGTGGGCACGCCGAGGGTCAGGGGGTTGGTGCCGAACATGCCTTCCACGCCGAAGGTGGGAGCGACGGAGGGACGGGCGTTGGTGCCGGTCAGGCCGATGCAGCCGTGCTTGGTCGCCATGGAGGTGTAGTAGCCGGCGATGCCGTAGTGACAGGAATTGCGCACGACGACCATGCCCATGCCGTACTTCTTCGCCTTTTCGATCGCCATACGCATGGCCTTGGTGCCGATGACCTGGCCCATGCCGTTGTGGCCGTCCACGACCGCCGTGGTCTCGGTCTCTTTCAGGATCTCAAAGTTCGTGGTGGGGAACTGGATGCCGGCCTTGATGCGGTCCAGATAGATGGGCTTGAAACGGTTGCAGCCGTGGCTTTCGATGCCGCGCTTGTCGGATTCCAGCAGCACGTCGGTGCACATCTCGGCTTCCTCACGCGGGACGCCGTAGCCGACGAACGCGTCGGTAACAAAATCAGTGATCAGATTCCAGGGGCAAACTACTTTCGGCATAATACGATATCTCCTTATATTTTATTCTCATATTCAGATGCGGGCGACGCCGCTGTCGCGTGCCGCCTGCGCCACCGCCTTGGCAACGGCGGGGCCCACGCGCTTGTCAAACGCCTCGGGGATGATATAGTCGCTTCTGAGCTCCTCGTCGGGGATCAGATCCGCCAGCGCCTTGGCTGCGGCAAGCTTCATCTCCTCGTTGATATCGCTGGCTCTGACGTCGAGCGCGCCGCGGAACAGGCCCGGGAACGCAAGCACGTTGTTGATCTGGTTCGGGAAGTCGCTTCTGCCGGTGCCGACCACCGCAGCGCCCGCTTTTTTGGCAAGGTCGGGCATGATCTCCGGGACCGGGTTCGCCATGGCGAAAACGATGGGATCGCGGTTCATGGTTTTGATCATATCTTCGGTCAGGATGCCGGGGGCGGAAACGCCGACGAACACGTCCGCGCCGACCATGGCTTCGGCCAGCTTGCCGCGCTTATGGCTCTGGTTGATATTTTTCGCCATCTCCGCCTGGGCGGGATTCATCCAGGGCTCGCCTTCGCACAGGATACCCTTGGAGGAGAGCATCAGCATCTTTTTCGCGTCAACGCCGAGGTTGATGAAGAGCTTCGCGATCGCGATGCCGGCGGAGCCTGCGCCGCTGATGACGACAGTCAGATCCTCAATGTTCTTTTTGACCAGCTTCAGGGCGTTGAGCAGCGCCGCGGAGCAGATGATGGCGGTGCCGTGCTGGTCGTCGTGGAATACCGGGATGTCCAGACGCTCCTTGAGCTTTCTTTCGATCTCGAAGCAGCGGGGAGCGGCGATATCCTCCAGGTTGATGCCGCCGAAGGAACCGGCGATCAGGCAGATGGTATTGACGATCTCATCCACGTCCTTGGAACGGATGCAAAGCGGGAAGGCGTCCACGTCGCCGAAGGACTTGAAGAGCACGCATTTGCCCTCCATAACGGGCATACCGGCTTCGGGACCGATGTCGCCGAGACCGAGGACCGCCGTACCGTCGGTGATAACGGCCACCAGATTGTGGCGGCGGGTCAGGTCGTAGCTTTTGTTGATATCCTTCTGGATCTCCAGGCAGGGCTGCGCGACGCCGGGAGTATAGGCGATGGACAGCGCATCCTTGCTGTCTACCTTGGGAACTGCGGTAACTTCGATCTTGCCTTTCCACTCGTAATGCTTTTCGAGGGAAACCTTTGCATAATCCATACTCAAAAACCGTCCTTTTCTTGTATTATCCCGGCTGCGTCCGGGACCGTATTCATGCCTATTTTATCGCAATTTTACCGTAAAGTCAACAAGATAGAAAGAAAAAAAACAAAAACCATAACTGTACCAAAAAACACCCGTTCCGCCGCAGATTATTTGGTAAGAATTCGCCTGCCGCCGCCCTTTTTACGCAAGGCGGCGATCCGCTGTATGAAACGGCCGAAACCGCCGTATACTTATGAAGAAAAGAGCAGAATCTTTATCGTTATCTTTATCGGAGGAACGGGGATGTATCAGTTTACGGGCTTTACCGAAAAAGGCAACCAGGCGCTGAACAAAGCGATCTCGGTCGCCGAAAGTATGGGGCACACCTATATCGGCACCGAACATCTGCTGGCGGCGCTGTGTTTTGACACGGGCAGCATCGCAGGCAATATTTTGAAGAACCGCGGCGTGGATTACGCATTTGTCACGCGTAAGATAAAGGAGACGTCCGGCGGCGGCGCGCCGACCGTGCTCAGCGACGCGGATATCACGCCGAGGCTAAGGCGCGCCATCACGGGGGCGCTGAGCCTTGCAGGGCGCGAAAACCTTGCCGCCGGGACCGGGCACCTGCTGAGCACCCTTTTGAGCGACAAAAGAAGCGCCGCCGGAAAGCTATTGGGCCAGTGCGGCGTTTCGCCCCAGACGCTGCAGCGGGATATCGCCGCAGGTCCCCTCAGCCCCGCGGGGATCGCCGTACCGGGCGGCAAAAAGAAAGGGACGGGCGTACTGCAGAAGTACGCGACTGATATGACCGCCCTGGCGCTTGCGGGCGGGATCGACCCGGTCGTGTGCCGCGACAGGGAGATCGACCGGGTGATCCGCATTTTGTGCCGCCGCACGAAAAACAATCCCTGCCTCGTGGGGGACCCGGGCGTGGGCAAGACCGCCGTGGCGGAGGGGCTGGCGCTGAAGATCGCCGCCGGGGACGTGCCGCCGATGCTCAGGGACAAAAGCCTTTGGTCACTGGAGCTCACCGGTATGGTGGCGGGCGCCAAATACCGGGGCGACTTTGAGGAGCGCATCCGCGCCGTCATCAACGAAGTGACCGCCGCCGGGAACATTCTGCTGTTCATCGACGAGATCCACAACCTGATGGGCACGGGCGCCGCCGAGGGCGCGGTGGACGCCGCCAATATCTTAAAGCCCGTACTCGCCCGCGGCGGGCTGCGGCTGATCGGCGCGACCACGGTGGAGGAGTTTCGCAAAAGCATCGAAAAGGACGCGGCGCTGGAACGCCGGTTCCAGAAGGTGGAGATCAACGAACCCTCCGCCGCCGACGCGCGCCGCATCTTATATGCGCTGCGCCCGAAATACGAGGAGCACCACGGCTGCACGATCGCGGACGACGCCATCGAGAGCGCGATCACGCTCTCGAGGCGGTACCTGACCGACCGTTTTCTGCCGGACAAAGCGATCGACCTGATCGACGAGGCGGCGGCAAAAAAAAGCGTTGCCGCCCGGGGGGACGCGGGCACCGTGACCCACGAGGACGTGGCTGCCGTTGCAAGCGAGCAGACCGGCATCCCCATCGGCGCGATTTCGGGCGAGGACGCCAAAAACCTCGCCCGGCTGGAGAGCCGCCTGAACGAGACGGTGCTGGGGCAGCCCGAGGCGGTGGCGGCGGTCAGCGGCGCGGTGATCCGCGCGGGCACGGGGCTCGGCGACCCGCAGCGCCCGCTTGGGGTCTTTCTGTTCTGCGGCCCCTCGGGCGTTGGCAAGACCCTGCTGGCAAAAACGCTGGCCGAGTCGCTGTTTCTGGATAAAAAGGCGCTCATCCGGCTCGATATGTCCGAATACAGCGAAAAATCCAGCGTTTCCCGCCTGTTCGGCGCGCCGCCCGGCTACGTGGGTTACGACGAGGGCGAGCGCCTGACGGACCGGATCCGGCGGCAGCCTTACAGCGTACTGCTGTTTGACGAGATCGAAAAGGCGCACCCGGACGTTTACAATACGCTTTTGCAGATCATGGAGGACGGCGTACTGACGGCGTCCGACGGCAAAACGGCAGACTGCCGCAACTGCGTGATCATCATGACCTCAAACGTAGGCGCGGAAAAGATCGGCGACCGGCTGCCGGCGCTGGGGTTTTCACCCGACGCGCAAAGCGCCGCGGCAGCGGAACAGACGGCGCTGCTGGGGGAGCTGAAAAAGGTGTTCCGCCCGGAGTTCCTCAGCCGGATCGACGAGATCGTGCTGTTCCGGAAACTCGGCGGCGAGGCGCTGGAATGTATCGCCGAACGGATGCTTCAGGCGCTTGCAGACCGCGCGGCGGCGGAGGACGTGCACCTGTCCTTTTCGCCGACCCTTGCGGCAGACGTGGCGTCGGCCGCCCAGCGTGCAGGGCGCGGCGCAAGGGAGCTCAGACGCTTTATCACCGCAAAAATCGAAACGCCGCTCTCGCAGCGGCTGCTGCAAAAGAGCGGCGTCAAAGCCTATGCCATCTCATTTTTACAGGGAAAGATCGTGATCACCGACGGCGCGCCGCAAAAGGACGAGGCGCTGGTCAAGGCGTAATTTACAGATCGCTGCCGTCGTAGGCGCCGCCGACCACCGGAAAACGCTCTGTTTTCACGGTCCCGCCGTTTCTGACGGAAAACACCACGGTGCCGTTCCCGGAACAGTATATCGTTTCGGGCTGATGGTACCGGCAGATGACCGCGAAATTGTCACGCATACGGTCCTTTATAATGTTCAGTTCCTCCGGGATCAGGACAAGGTCCGCGGGCACGTTTTTGTACAGCTCCTCAAGCCGGTTGATGCAGTGGTGCGCCGCCTGCAGATAGGTGCAGGCAAGCGTCGGGATGCGGTAACGCGCAAGCAGCTTTTCGGCGTTTTCTTCGGGGATATCGGCAAGCAGCAGCAGGCTCTGCCCCGCAAAGTCGATTTTCAGCACCGTGCTGGTCTCGTTGACGCCTCTGTACGCCCTGCCGTCGGCATGGAGCACGTCCTCATGGGTCAGCAGTACGCGAAATTCGGCGCCGCCGATACAAAAACGCTCGCCGGTGTGGGGCTGTAAAAACGGCACGTGGGCGCAGTACTGTCCCAGCCGCGCCCTTAAACGCGCGGCGTACATGGCGGCGTCGGCGTTACCAAGAAGCCCCATCGCCGGAAAATTGAACATCAGCCGCCGCACGGTCATGGTATCCCGGCATACCCGCAGGAGTTTGATAAAGAAATCCATGTGGTCGTCGTGGGGATGCGTGCAAAACCAGAGCGCCACCGTAAAGCGGTCGCCGCCCGCAAGCGCGCGGACGCGCGTGAGGAACTCCTCCACCGCCGCGTCCGTCGCCTGCTCGCGCTCCCCGCCGTCCACGATCACGAATTCGCCGTTCGGCAGGCGCAGCACGTACATCATGCCGCAGTCGCAGGTGGTGCCCTTGATCATTGCGCTGTAATAGAGCCCAAACTGCATCAGCGCCGCACCGCTTTCAGGGGCGTAAGGCCCCGCTTCGGCAAAATCCGCCGGCAGCAGCCCCGCGCGGTCGCAGATCAGCCGCACGACGCCCTCCGACGGGACGAAATAGGCGTACAGGAACCTGTCGCCGCAGCCGAAGGCGCGGTACACCCCGCCCTCGTCCGCAGATTCATACCGGCAGGGAAACCCCGCCGCTTCCACGTCCCGGCAGTAGGCGAAAAAAGCCTCTTCGGCCGTGTCGCCGATCAGGCGGATCCGGCCGTTAGCGGGCGTCAGACCGGCCGCGTCGTCCGTCATGCCGCTGCCGCCGTCAAACGTGCCGAGCACGCGCCCGCCGGGATAGGGCGGCAGAAATGCGTCAAAAAAATCGGGTTCCATACCGGGTTTCCTTTCTTGTCAATGTCAGCAACTTAAGGCAACACCGCACAATTCGCGGCGCACGCCTTGCTTGATCTTTATTCCGTCATCCTGCACAGATTTTCCTTGCCAACCGCCAGGTTGACGGCGTCAAATCTGTACAATCTGACGAAAAAATCTACTGCGCAAT
>JAFRNP010000163.1 GCA_017430145.1 Clostridia bacterium | reverse complement strand
TATTGATTGACCCGGATGTATTGAAGACCCTTCCGGCGAGGCAGATTTCCAACGGCCTCGCAGAGAGCGTGAAAATGGCGCTGACCTCCGACGCGGCGCTTTTCTCCCTGTTTGAAAATGCGGAGATCCTGCCGAATATCGATGAGATCATCTATCGTTCCATTGACGTCAAACGGCGCGTCGTGGAGGCGGATGAAAAAGAACAGGGCCTCAGAAGGATCCTGAATTTCGGACATACGATCGGGCACGGGATCGAAAGCGGCGGCGCGCTGAAAGAACTGTATCACGGGGAGTGCGTTGCGCTCGGAATGCTGCCCATGTGCGGTGAAGCCGTGAGGCGGCGGCTTGAAAAGGTATTGAAAAAGCTTGAACTTCCGACTTGTGTGGATTTTGACGAAGAAAAGGTTATGGATGCGCTTATGCACGATAAAAAAGGATTTGAAAACGGCGTACGCGTTACCCTTGTCAATGCGCCCGGCGCATATGAATCCGTCGTATGCTCATTTGAAGAGCTGCGTGAACGTCTGCGGGTGCTCAGGAGGGAAGGATCATGAAAAATACGTTCGGAAACGCGTTGACCGTAACCCTGTTCGGTGAAAGCCACGGTCCTGCCGTCGGCGCAGTGCTGGACGGGCTCGCCCCCGGGATCCCGGTCGATGAAAAATATATTGCCGAAAAGCTTTCCCTGCGAAGGCCCTACGGGAAAATATCGACTGCGCGCCGGGAGGCAGACGCCTTTGAGCTTTTAAGCGGCGTATATAACGGCAAAACGACCGGCACGCCGCTGTGTATTCTGATCCCGAATGCGGATACAAAAAGTGCTGATTATGAAGCGCTGCGGGATATCCCGCGGCCTGGTCACGCGGATTTTACCGCGCAGACAAAATTTCATGGGTTCCAGGACCCGCGAGGCGGCGGGCATTTCAGCGCGCGGCAGACGGCGGCTTTGGTTGCGGCAGGCGCTGTTGTACAAACGGCGCTTGAAGAAAAAGGGATACTGATCGGCACCCATATTTTTCGCTGCGCCGGGATCCCCGATCGCGGGTTTATGGATCCGGAAGCGGATATACGGACCCTGTGCGGGCGCCCTTTCCCTGTTTTGGACGAGGAAGCTGGCGGTAAAATGCGGCTTATGATCGAACAGGCTGCAGCAGAAGGCGACAGCGTCGGCGGCGTCTTAGAAACTATGGTGATCGGTTTTCCCAGCGGGTGCGGCGAACCGTGGTTTGATTCGCTTGAGGGCATGCTTTCGCATATGCTGTTTTCAGTTCCTGCCGTTAAGGGTGTGGAATTCGGCGACGGTTTTGCGTTTGCGGATCTCAAAGGAAGCGCTGCGAACGACGCTTTCTGTCTGGACGCCGGACAGGTGAAGACCGCTACCAATCGGAACGGCGGGATCAACGGCGGGATCTCTAACGGGATGCCGATCCTGTTTCGCTGCGCCGTTAAACCTACGCCGTCCATTTCAAAGCCACAAAAGACGCTGGATCTCAAAGCCGGGGAACTCACAGTCCTGCGCATCTCCGGTCGACATGACCCTTGCGTTGTACACCGGGCTCGTGCCGTCGTGGACGCCGTCACGGCGTTGGTTCTTGCGGACGTACTGACCGGGCGCTTCGGCACGGATTATCTGGGAGGTATATGATGGATTACGGCTGTATCGGCGAGCATCTTCCGCATAGCTTTTCTAAGGAGATCCATGAAAAAATCGGTGCGTACCCCTATGAGCTGAAGGAGTTGACGCCGCAGGAAGTTCCGGCTTTTATGACCCGGAAAGCCTTTTCCGGAATCAATGTGACGATCCCGTATAAACAGACGGTGATCCCTTTTCTTGATGTGATCAGTCCGGAGGCGGAGGCGATCGGTGCGGTGAATACGGTCGTAAATCGAAACGGACGGTTATACGGTTATAATACGGATTTTACCGGTATGTGCCAGCTGCTTGCCCGCATGGGACTTGAACCGAAAGGGAAAAAGATCCTGATCCTCGGATCCGGTGGTACTTCAAGGACTGCCGACGCTGTGTTGAGGGCGCTTCATGCCGATGAAGTGATCAAAGTCGGACGTACCCGAAAACAGGGCGTGATCACCTATGAAGATGCGCTTCGGCTGCATACGGACGCGGACCTGATCGTCAATACGACGCCCTGCGGCATGTATCCCGACTTATTTGCACAGCCGATCGGGCTGGATCGGTTTACCCGCCTCACAGGCGTTCTCGATGCTGTATATAACCCCCTTCGCACACGGCTCGTTTCGGAAGCCCTGCGAAGGAACCTGAAAGCGCAGGGCGGATTGTATATGCTCGTTGCTCAGGCTGTGGCTGCCTTTGAGATCCTTACGGATGAAAAAGCGCCCGAAGGCAAATCGGAGCAGATTTTTACGGAGCTTTACAGCGAAAAACAGAATATCGTTCTGATCGGTATGCCCGGCAGCGGGAAATCTACGGTCGGTTCTTTGCTCGCCCAACGTCTCGGCCGCCCGTTCGTTGATACGGACGACCTGATTGTTCAGATTGCCGGTTCGGATATTCCGACGATATTCGAACGGCAGGGAGAGGCGGTGTTCCGCAGGCTCGAAAAGGAGGTGATCGCCTCTGTTTCTGCCCGTTCCGGCTGTATCATCGCAACCGGCGGAGGCGCCGTCCTTGATCCGGATAATATTGCCGCATTGAAAATGAACGGCAGGGTCAGTTTTCTTGACCGGCCTTTGGAGCTGCTTTTGCCTACTGCGGACCGTCCGCTTGCATCTACGAGAGAAGCGATCGAACAGCGGTACCGGGAACGGTATTCTCTTTATTGTGCGGCTGCAGACGATATTATAAAAGTTGAATCGGATCCGTCGGTTCCGGCGGAGGAGATCCTGCGTTCCCATCAGAGATAAAGGAGACTGTTATGAAACTGCTGATAATAAACGGACCGAATCTGAATATGCTTGGTGTTCGGGAACCGGAGATCTACGGCAAGACGACCTTTTCGGATCTTGAAAAGATGATCGCTTTACACTGTGAAAAAATTGGTGTTGAAGCAGATTTTTACCAATCCAATCATGAGGGGGCGCTTGTGGATCGTATCCAGCAGGCATACGGCAACGTCGACGGCATCGTGATCAACCCCGGAGCTTATACGCATACGAGCATTGCGCTGCTTGACGCGGTCAAAGCTGTCGGCATTCCGACTGTTGAAGTGCACATCAGCGATCCCGATCTGCGGGAACCTTTCAGAAAAGTCAGTTATATCCGCGCAGCCTGTGTCGCAACGATCAAGGGGCGCGGCGTAAAAGGTTATCTGGAGGCGGTGGACCTGCTGATTGCGGAGGCGCGCCATGCGGATTGAGTTTTTTCCGTCAAATGCTGAAGGTGAGATCGCCGCGCCTCCGTCCAAGAGCATGGCGCACCGGTATCTGGTCCTCGCCGGGCTGTCAGATGGAGAGAGCGTTGTTCACAACGTTTCTTTTTCACAGGATATTCTGGCTACTCTTTCATGCCTGCGCGCACTCGGCGTCCGTTGGAAGAGAAACGGGAACAGTGTGACCGTGTACGGACTGCCGGCAAGATCTCTGAAACCTGAAGATTTTCTTTCATGCGACGAATGCGGCAGCACGCTGCGCTTTATGGTCCCTGTCTGTCTGCTGACCGGCGAACGGTGCGTTTTGACCGGCAGCGAGCGTTTGCTTTCCCGTCCGCTTTCGGTTTACAGGGATCTCTGTACCGAACAGGGTTTTATTTATGAGCAGACGAAAACGACTTTGACTGTGAAAGGACAGCTTGCTCCAGGCGACTTTATCTTTCCGGGGAATATCAGCAGTCAGTTTGTGACCGGGCTTTTGATGACGCTGCCGCTTTTATCTGCAGACAGCCGGATCTTACTGACCGGCGGTGTGGAAAGCCGGTCCTATATTGAAATGACTCTTGCGGCGATGGCGCGCTTCGGTGTAAATGCCGATTGGAGTGCGGAAGATCGTCTTTATATTCCCGGCAGGCAGCGCTATGATCCGAAAGACGTTACGGTCGAAGGCGACTGGTCCAACGCAGCATTTTTATATGCATTGTCATTTTTGCACGGCGGCAGCGTGCAGGTCACGGGCACCTCTCCGGATTCTCTGCAGGGAGACCGGCGCTGCATCGGCTATATTAAAAGTCTTTCAGAGCATTATTCAGATATCGACCTTTCCGATTGCCCTGACCTGGGGCCTGTTCTGTTTGCGTTTGCGGCGGCAAATCACGGCGGACATTTTACGGGGACAAAACGGCTTTCCGATAAAGAGAGCGACCGCGTCGGTGCGATGGCGCAGGAACTTGCAAAATTCGGCGTCTGCGTCAAAGCAGGAGAGAATGAAGCGGATGTTTCCGGTTCGTTACGGCCTCCGGATACGCTGCTTTACGGGCACAACGACCACCGGATCGTTATGGCGCTCAGCTGTTTACTATCCGTTACCGGCGGTATCCTTGAGGGTGTGCAAGCCGTTCGGAAATCCTACCCGGATTTCTTTCAAGATCTTGAAAAACTGAAGGTGAATATGCATTATGAAGCTGGATAAAAACCTGAATATCCTGATCGTCGGCTTGGGGCTCATCGGCGGCAGTTACGCAAAGGGGCTTAAAGATCAGGGCTACCGGGTATCAGCCATCGATAAAGACCCGGAATCTATCGCCTATGCGCTGGCAAACGGCGTCATCGACCGCGGCGCTGCGGAAACGGACCTTCGCTTAGTGGAAGAAGCCGACCTTGCGGTATTTGCGCTTTACCCGCACGTGTTTCTTGACTGGATCCGGAAATACGGGGCGTACTTCAAGAACGGCGCCGTGATCTCGGACGTGACCGGCGTCAAAAGCTGTATCGTATACGAGATCCAAAGGATGCTGCCGCCCGGGGTGGAGTTCATAGCCGCGCATCCCATGGCCGGTAAAGAGGTTTACGGCGTCAAAAACAGCGACCCTTCCATTTTCCGGGAGGCGAATTATATCGTCGTTCCTACGGATGCGAACACGTTCCGTTCGATCGAAATGTGCAAAGCCATCGGCAGCACGCTTGGATTCAGACGTATTTCCGCCCTGCCGCCGAAAGCACATGATGAAATGATCGGTTTCGTCTCACAGCTTACACATGTGATCGCCATGTGCCTGATGACCTGCTCCAAAAGTGAGCATCTGGTCGATTATACCGGGGATTCCTTCCGGGATCTGACCCGGATCGCCCGGATCAACGAGACCATGTGGAGCGAGTTGTTCCTTCTCAATAAATATGCGCTGCTGTCGGAAATGGAGGGATTCATGCAGGAGATGGACTGCCTGCATGATATTCTGAAAAATGAGGACGTTGAAGGACTGAAAGAAAAAATGCGGCTCTCCACTGCGAGAAGGGCCCTGTTCGATAAAAAGAAAGACGGAAAGGATGAGACGCTATGAATATGCAGTTCGAGCGAAAGCTTACGATCCCGAAAGAAGTCAAGGAGATGTACCCCATTTCAGAGGAAATGAAAACGATCGTCCGGGAACGGGGACAGGCGGTAAAGGATATCTTTACCGGAAAGGACGGCCGTCTTCTGCTGGTGATCGGCCCCTGCTCTGCCGACCGGGATGACAGCGTGCTGGATTATATTTCCCGTTTAAGGGAATTGCAGGAAAAGGTCAGGGACAGGATCTTTATTGTTCCGCGTATCTATACGAATAAGCCGCGGACCACAGGCGACGGTTATAAGGGTATGCTCCATCAGCCGGATCCGGGGGCAAAACCCGATATGTTCAAAGGCATCGTTGCCATCCGTGAACTGCATATCAAAGCGATCCGCGAGACCGGTTTTGCCTGCGCTGACGAGATGCTGTATCCGGAAAACCACCGTTATCTTGACGACGTCCTGGTGTACGTTGCGGTCGGCGCGCGCAGCGTGGAGGACCAGCAGCACCGCCTGACGGCAAGCGGGCTGAATATTCCTGTCGGCATGAAAAACCCGACCAGCGGGGATCTGAGCGTTATGATCAATTCCATAACCGCTGCGCAGCATAAGCATACGTTCATTTATCGCGGCTGGGAGGTCCATTCCGAGGGGAACCCGCTGGCGCATGCGATCCTCAGGGGGTACGTCAATAAACACGGGCAGTCTCTGCCGAACTACCATTATGAGGATCTTGTTTTTTTGGCGCAGGCATATGAAAAAAGCGGGCTTGCAAACCCGGCAGTGATCGTGGACACCAATCATGCAAATTCCGGCAAGAACCCGTTTGAACAGGTCAGGATCGCAAAGGAGGTCATGAACTCCCGGGCATATAATGCGGATATCAGCAGGCTTGTCAAGGGGTTCATGATCGAAAGCTATATAGAAGACGGCGCGCAGAAGATCGGAGACGGCGTTTACGGAAAATCCATAACGGACGCATGCCTTGGGTGGCAAAAGACCGAAAGGCTGATCCTGGACCTTGCCGATCGTTTATAAAGAATATGAGAATCAATGAGCCGGCGGTGATCTCTGCGATCGTAGCCGGGAGGGAGGCTGCCAGCGATCTGTATTTTTTGTTACCGGCACGTTTTACGCTTCCCGAGCTGCTTGAAGCCGCCCGAAAACTGCATACAAATCTGCTGGTAGTGTTGCCGTCGAGTTTCTGTATCCCGAAGCAGCTTCCTGTGGGCGTCTGTGTTCTGGATCCTGTTTCTGTCGGCTTTTCTCAAAAGGATACCTGTGTCTTTTTGTGTACCGCCGCTTTTGTCCGGGAGGATGTGTTTGCGGATATTTTGGCGCGGTTTCGTATCGGGGAGGTCTTCGTTCCTTTCGCAGAGCTGGCGGACCCTTATGCCTACGGTTATCAGCGCGGTTACCGGGAACTGGGAGAGCTGCGCGCGGCAATTACTTGGCCTTTCCATCTGACGGCGTTTCTGTCTGTGGCGCCTGAAAACGAATCCCTTCTGACCGGTTTTTACGGAAGCGGGAAATACGCGATCGCAGGAGTAGGCGAAACCGGTCCGTATCCTGCCGTCAGGTTGAAAAACGAATCAGAAGCAAAGTCGTTCATCTGCAGGTTCCTGAATAAGTATCATACCGGGACCGGCGTCGTCCTATGCCCGACAAGGATGCTTGCCCGGCAGCTTTATGAATATGCTGCAATGCGTTCAGACGCCGTTCTCGTACACGGCGGGCAAACGCCCGAAGAAAATGCCGAAGCTGTCAGCCGGTTTTGTTCCGGACAGGCGGGCGTTATGATCGCGACAAAACACGTTCTTGGATCCTATCTGCTTGTTCAGGCCGACCGCGTGTGTTTTCTCGGACTGCCGTATGACGAGGGGCACTATCTGCGCATGCGGCATCTGCTTTCCGATCCAAAAGCGCTGCCTTTGATCGTCCGGTTCGATTCGGACGAAGACCTGCTTGCCGGGATCTCTGCTGCACTTGCACGGCAGGCGCAGATCGACGAAACGAAATTTGTCGGTGAACGCATGCGCCGTCTGAGATCCTTTTTTCAAAAACTTGAAGAATAAAAATAAGGGAGTCGGAAACCGGGCGGTTTTGACTCCCATTGATCTATGACTCATGCGTCTTGCCCGCAGATGATTTCCGAAAGCAGATCGAGCTCCCGAAGGCTTGACAGGGTCGAAAAACGGTTGCGCAGTTTTGCTGCGCCGCGCATCCCTTTTGTATACCAAAGGGCATGTTTGCGTACTTCAAGAATACCGCCGTATTCTCCCTTTTCTTCGCAGATCCGTTTTGCGTGCAGACGCATGACACGCATTTTTTCCGATTTGTCCGGTTCCGAAAAGCTGCCTGTAAGCAGATAGTCGTTGATCTGCCGGAAAAGCCAGGGTCTGCCGAGGCACCCTCTGCCTACGGCGATCAGATCGCAGCCGGTGGTTTCATACATTTTTTTTGCGTCCTGAGGGGTAAAGACGTCGCCGTTGCCGATCACGGGGATGGAGACGGCTCTTTTTACCTCTGCAATGGCCTGAAGATCTGCCGGCGGTGCGTACATCTGCGCGCGCGTCCTGCCGTGGCAGGTCAGGAACGCGGCGCCTGCGGCTTCCATCGCTTTTGCAAATTCCACATGGTTTTTCGTTTCTTCGTCCCAACCGATGCGCATCTTCACGCTGACAGGCACATTGCTGCGTTTAACGGCTTCAGAAACGATCTTTTGTGCAGTTCCGGGATCCTTCATCAGCGCGCTGCCGGCATGCCCTCTTACGATTTTCGGCGCAGGGCAGCCCATATTGATATCGATGAACGCAGGGTTGAATTGAAGCGCCTGTCCGATGCTTTCGGCGATGATCTCGGGGTCGCTGCCAAACAGCTGGATACCTGCCGGGCGTTCTTCGTCTGAAAGCGACATCAGCGTGCGGGATTTGCAGTCACCGAGCGTCAGCGCCTTTGCGCTTACCATTTCAGTCACGGTAAACGCTGCGCCGTACGCCTTGCACATGGAACGGAACACATGGTCCGTTACGCCTGCCATGGGTGCAAGCGACGCAAATTCGCCTTCCTTTTTGGCTCGTTCGATCAAAAAATCACCTCCGGATCGGGTCTGAGGTATTTTATCATAAAAGAATGAAAAAATAAAGTGGATTTTATCAAAAAAGTATGTTATGATATTTACAGTACCGGACGGAGATCCGTTATTCCCTGTCCGGAAAGTTTTTTCGCAGAATAAAGAAAGGGAATGAACGTATGAACCTTCTTGTAATAGACGGCAACAGCATTGTCAACCGTGCGTTTTTCGGGATCCGGCTGCTCAGCGCAAAGGACGGGCACTATACCAACGCGATCTACGGTTTTATGAATATCCTTTTGAGTCTGGTCGAAAAAACAAACGCCGACGGCGTCGCTGTCGCTTTTGACGTGAAAGCGCCGACGTTTCGGCATAAGATGTACGACGAGTATAAAGCCGGACGCAAGGGGATGCCTGATGAGCTGTTTGAACAGATCGCGCCGTTGAAAACGCTGCTGAACGCTTACGGTTGTGTCATCGTGGAGTGTCCGGGATATGAAGCCGACGATATTCTCGGTACGATCAGCGCAAATATCAAAGAATCCGACCACTGTTATATTGCCACAGGGGACCGGGATTCTCTTCAGCTCATTTCCCCGAACGTATCGGTGCTGCTTACGACCACAAAAATGGGACAGAGCCAGACGGAAGAGTATGATGAAGCGAAACTGAAAGAGGAGTACGGCCTGACGCCGAAGGAGATGATCGAACTCAAAGCCCTGCAGGGGGATGCTTCGGACCACATTCCAGGTGTTGCGGGTATCGGACCGAAGACCGCGGGGGAGCTGATCAGAAAGTATCACAGTATTGATGCGATCTATGCGGATCTTGGAGCAGTTGATGCTGCAAAAGGCGTGCTTACTAAATTGGAGGCAGGCAAAGAGAGTGCGTTTTTCAGCCGGAAACTCGGTACGATCTGCCTGACGGCGCCGATCGAAACGGATCCTGCGCAGTATTTGTTCAGGGCGCGTGATGAAGAAACGCTTGTTTCGGAACTGGCAAGGCACGAAATGTTCAAAATGATCTCTCGCCTGCATCTGGATGCGCCGACTGCCGCTGCGGGCAAGGGGCCGCAAACTGCGGCGCCGCTTACACCGCAGACGGCTGACGCCTCTCTTGATGTTTCAGAGTGTAAAGAAATATATTTTACACCTATATTCGACGGAGAAGCGCTTTTAGGACTTGTTCTGTGTCTCGACGGAAAAGATCTATATATCGTAAAAGACGATCCGTTGGCGATGCTGGCGCTTTTTAATCGGATCTTTACAGTTAAAGACCGTCGCATTATCGTCCCGAACACGAAACCGCTGTTTCGATATGCGATCATAAATGACGTAAAGGATGTATACTTTACGTTTGACGTTTCTCTTGCGTCTTATCTTCTGAATCCGAATGCTACGGATTATACGGTGTCCGCCGCTTCGATGGAGGCAAAGATCCCGTTGCCCGAGATCCCGGATACGTCCGCGTTTTCGGACGTTCGTACTTTTTTGCAGCAGACGGCCGTTTTACCTGTTTTGTCTGCCCGTCTCGGATCTTCGTTGGAATCCAACGATCAGTTGTCTCTTCTTACGGATATCGAGATCCCGCTGGCGCAGGTCCTGGCGGCAATGGAGCTTACCGGGATCGCCGTTGACCCGGAAGGGATACGTGCCTACGGGGAAACGCTTGACCGGAAGGCAAATGAACTTCAGGAAACGATCTTTGCTTCAACGGGGGAGACCTTCAATCTGAATTCCCCCAAACAGCTTGGAACTGTCCTGTTTGAAAAACTCGGGCTGCCTTCAAAAAAGAAAACAAAAACCGGTTATTCTACCAATGCAGAGGTGCTTGAAGAGCTGGCGGCGGATTATCCCGTTGTCGCGCTGATCCTTCAATACCGGACGTACGCGAAATTAAAAAGCACTTATTGCGACGGACTTCTCAAAGCGGTCGCTGACGACGGACGCATCCATTCGACTTTCAATCAGACGGAGACCCGCACCGGCAGGCTTTCGTCCACTGAGCCGAACCTGCAGAATATCCCGGTCCGCACGGACGTCGGCAGAGAGTTCCGGAAGTTCTTCGTCGCCCGGGACGGGTACGTGATCGTTGACGCAGACTATTCGCAGATCGAACTGCGGGTGCTCGCGGCGCTGGCGGGCGATAAAAACATGATCGAATGCTTCAATACCGGCGTCGACGTGCATATCGTGACCGCCGCAAACGTGTTTGACGTCCCGCCCGAAAGCGTGACGCCTGCGCTGCGGAGCAAAGCAAAAGCCGTCAATTTCGGTATCGTATATGGGATCGGCGCCTTCAGCCTTGCAAAGGATATCCACGTTTCCCGCGCCGAGGCGCAAAGCTTTATCAATGCATACCTTGCGCTTTACGCGGATATTGACGCCTATATGAAAGCGTCGATAGAGACCGCTGAAAAGCTCGGATATGCCGAAACGCTTTATCATCGCAGACGTTATCTGCCGGAACTGCGTTCTTCCAACCGCATGATGCGCGAATTCGGTAAACGCGTCGCCCGTAATATGCCCATTCAGGGGACTGCTGCCGACATTATAAAAATTGCGATGATCCGGGTTTACAGCCGTTTGCAGAAAGAACTGCCGGACGCGCGTCTGATCATGCAGGTGCACGACGAGCTGATGCTTGAAGTGCCGGAAGGCGACGCCGAAAAAGCGGCGGCGATCCTGCGGGAGGAGATGGAAAACGCGGCGACGCTGCAGGTAAAGCTTGATGTTGACGTCGGCGTCGGAAAAACGTGGGAGAAGGCAAAGGGATGAGCCTTATGGAAAAAATCCGGCGTGCGCGCCCGGAAGATCTGTCTGCGATCTCGGAGATCGAAAGAGACTGTTTTTCCGTCCCCTGGAGCGACCGGCTTTTGTCAGAGGAGATCGGATCCCCGCAAGCAGTTTTTCTTGTTTTATGTGCAGATATGTCTGTCGTTGCTTATATCAATGCACGCTTTATTGCAGGAGAAGGGTATATCGGCAACGTCGCCGTAAAAGAAGAATACCGCCGCTCGGGATATGCCTCACAATTATTAAAAGCGATGGTCCATGAAGCGCGCAGACTTGATGCACGGTTTTTGACGCTTGAGGTACGGGCGTCAAATTTCCCTGCCAGGCGTCTTTACGATAAAGCCGGGTTTTCCGTTGCGGGGGAACGCAGAAACTATTATACGTGTCCGACGGAGGACGCATTGATATATACGTTGTATTTTGATGATACAAACGGAAAGGAAGCCACTGTTTCGTTATGAAGATCCTTGCAATCGAAACATCCTGCGACGACACCGGCGCCGCCGTCGTTTCCGACGGCAGAACGGTGCTTTCAAACGTTGTCGCCTCACAGGTGCCCGAACATATCCTTTACGGCGGCGTCGTGCCGGAGATCGCCTCCCGCCGCCACTGTGAATCCGTTTCCGGCGTCGCTGCCGAAGCGCTGCGCAGAGCCGGTACGTCCCTTCAGGAGATCGACGCTGTTGCAGTGACCTATGCACCGGGGCTGATCGGCGCTTTGCTTGTAGGCGTAAACTTTGCAAAGGGGCTTGCGTATGCCGCCGGAAAGCCTCTGGTCCCTGTCCATCATTTACGCGGGCACGTTGCAGCAAATTATCTCTGCCATGCCGATCTGACGCCGCCGTTTCTTGCGCTGATCGTTTCGGGCGGGCATACGCATCTGGTTTCGGTGGAGGATTATACCGTTTACCGTGTGATCGGACGTACCCGTGACGACGCGGCGGGAGAGGCGATGGATAAAGCTGCGCGTCTGCTCGGCTTTGATTATCCAGGCGGACTGAATATGGATAAAGCCTGCACCGGGGGCGACCCGTATGCATATTCATTCCCGATGCCGAAGGTAACCGACCATCCCTTTGATTTCAGCTTTTCCGGCATGAAAACGGCGGCGATCAATCTTCTGCACCGGATGGAACAGACCGGTCAGACGCCGGATAGGGTCAATATCGGCGCATCGTATATGCACTGTGTAACGGAATGTCTGTGTGACCGCACGCGCCGCGCTTTTGAAGAACTGAAGCCCGAACGATTCGTACTTGCAGGCGGTGTTTCCGCCAACAGCGTTCTTAGAAATAAGATGGAAAAACTGTGCGCGCAGAACGGAGTCCGGCTCTATATGCCCTCACTTGTCTTCTGCGGCGACAACGCCGCCATGATCGGCGCACAGGGCTTTTATGAGAACAAAAGCGGCCGTATTGCCGGGCTGAATTTAAACGCAATTGCCTCTATGGATATTGACAAATAACTGACAATGTGATAAACTAACCATGATTATGGATTGAAACGAATCCGATAAGAAGGAGAGATAAAAATGGCACTGACAACCAACAAATCCATTCTTGAATGGATCGACAAGCAGGTTGCGCTTGTAAAGCCCGCCAACATTATGTGGATTGACGGCTCGCAGGAGCAGATTGACGCTCTTCGCGCCGAGGCATGCGAAACCGGCGAGATGCACAAGCTTAACGAGGAGCTGCTTCCCGACTGTTATCTGCACCGCACAAAGCCCAACGATGTGGCGCGCGTTGAGGACAGAACGTTGATCTGTACGCCCACAAAGGAAGAGGCAGGTCCTACGAACCATTGGAAAGAGCCCAATGAATGCTATAAGATGCTCTATGACATCGCCCGTGATTCCTATAAGGGAAGGACCATGTACGTTATCCCGTATTCCATGGGCCCTGTGGGATCCAAATTCTCCAAAGTCGGTATCGAGCTGACCGATTCCATTTACGTTGTGCTGAACATGTCCATCATGACGCGCGTCGGCAAGGCGGTTATGGATGCGCTGGGCGATTCCGACGACTGGGTGCGCGGTCTGCACTGCAAGTGCAACGTGGACGCCGAGAACCGCTGGATCTGCCAGTTCCCGCAGGATAACACCATCATTTCCGTCAACTCCGCCTACGGCGGCAACGTGCTTCTGGGCAAAAAGTGCTTCGCGCTGCGTATCGCTTCCTACCAGGGCTGGAAAGAGGGCTGGCAGGCTGAGCATATGCTGATCCTGTGCGTCGAAAAGCCCGACGGAGAAAAGAAGTATATCTGTGCCGCGTTCCCGTCTGCCTGCGGCAAAACGAACCTTGCCATGATGATCCCGCCCGAGGGCTTCAAAGCCAAGGGGTATAAAGTCTGGACAGTCGGCGACGATATCTCCTGGATCCGCAAGGGCGCAGACGGCAGACTGTATGCCATCAACCCCGAAAACGGCTTCTTCGGCGTGGCGCCCGGCACAAATATGAAATCGAACCCGAACGCTCTGATTTCCACACAGAAGGGCACGATCTTCACGAACGTCTGCCACAACCTTGACACCAATACCGTATGGTGGGAGGGTCTCGATAAGAATCCGCCTACGAATGCGATCGACTGGAAGGGCGACCCCTGGAACGGCGCTGAGAGCACCGAAAAAGGCGCGCATCCCAACTCCAGATTTACAGCGCCCGCCGTCAACTGCCCGTGCCTGAGCAGTGAATTTGAGAATCCGGACGGCGTGCCGATTTCCGCGATCGTCTTCGGCGGCAGAAGAGCTAAGCTCGCTCCGCTGGTATATCAGTCCAGAGACTGGAACAACGGCGTTTTCGTCGGTTCTATCATGGCGTCCGAAACTACGGCTGCCGCTGCAGGAGCCGTGGGCGTCGTGCGCCGCGATCCTATGGCGATGCTGCCGTTCTGCGGCTATAATATGGCGGATTACTGGCAGCACTGGGTCGATATCGGCAAAACGCTCGATCCCGATAAGGCCCCCAAGATCTTCAACGTCAACTGGTTTCGCAAGGACGACGAAGGCAATTTCCTGTGGCCGGGCTTCGGCGACAACCTGCGCGTGCTGAACTGGATCCTTGACCGCTGCGACGGCAAGGTCGACGCGAAAGAGACTGCGATCGGCTACGTGCCCTATGCGGATGATATCGATATCTCCGGCATTGAGGGCGAAGTTACGAAAGAGACGCTGGAAGAGATCCTGACCGTCGATAACGACCTCTGGAAGGATGAGGTTCCCGGTATTGAGGAATTCTACGCAAAATTCGGCGACAGACTTCCTGCGACGATCCGTGAGCAGCTGGATACCTTAAAAGCCAAACTCGGCTGAGAGAACTGAACAGAATAATGATGCGACCTCTCCGGTCCGATCCGGAGAGGTCGCTGTTTAAGTTTATTATACTAATTAAACAAGTTTCAATCCGGTTTCTCAAAGCGTTACCGTGATCTCGTTTTCACCGCAGTGCAGCTGGTAGGTCTTCCCGAACAGTTCTGCAACGGCTGTACTTCCTGCAGGGACAGTAAATATAAATTTCCATCCGTCATCGGTTTTTTTGTAATCCGATGCGATCGTTCCGCGGTCGGTTTCGAGGGAAGCTCGTACCCACCCGATCCTTTCGTCGGGCGCAGGGGCAAAGCGGATGGCGGCGTATCCGGGGGCAGCCTCCACAGGCGCGATACCGGCAAGACGGCGGAACATCCAGGAGAACACGCTGCCGTAGGCGTAATGGTTGAAGGAGTTCATGCCTGCGTCCGCAAACTTGCCGTCGGGGTACATGCCGTTCCAGCGCTCCCATATCGTTGTGGCGCCCATGGTCACGGCGTAAAGCCAGGAGGGATAGTCCTTTTTCAGCAGCAGATCCACGGCGAGGGTATCTTCGCCCGCCATCGTCAGCGCGTCTAAAAGATGCGTCGCGCCGATGAAGCCGGTTGTCAGGCGACCCATCCTGCGAACATTTTCCGCAAGCTGTTTTCCGGTCTCGGCAGGGTCGTCCGTCAGACCGAAAACGAGCGCCAGCACCATACCTGTCTGCAGATCCTGCTTCATGCGGCCGTTTTCCATATATTCATCCCGGAAGAACCGGCGCACATGGGTCAATACATATTCATACCATGAAGAATCTTTGTTAAGGATCTGGCTCGCTTTGATCAGTACCTGCAGCCCGTAGGCGAGGTAAGCGGTCGCGATCATGCTGCGGTCGGTCCCGCCGACGCCGTGCTCCCGGCTGAGATCCTCAAGGCTCAGCCAGTCGCCGAAGCCGCCGGAAGTCCAGGGCCTGGCAAACGCCTTTTCTTCGGGCGCTTTTTTGTCATAGCATTTATCGATCATGCCGTCGACATACTTTTTGATCGTTGGATAATGGCGGCGCAGACGCTCTTTATCTCCGTATGCAACGTATAATTCCCACGGAAGCACCGTTGCCACGTCGTCCCATGCAGGGGAGCCGCAGCCGTTCCCGATCATGGGCGCCGTCGGGACAACAAAGGGGATCAGGCCGTTTGGCTTCTGGTCGGCGTCGATATCGGCGTACCATTTATCAAAGAATCGACGCACGTCGTAGTTGATTGCGGCGGTGCGGCAGAACATCTCTGCGTCTCCGGTCCAACCAAGGCGTTCATCTCGCTGCGGGCAGTCTGTGGGCACGTCCAGGAAGTTGCCTTTCTGTCCCCACAGGACGTTATGCGCAAATTGGTTCAGCAGGTCGTTGGCACAGACAAAATGGCCGGTGCGTTTCATTTCGGAATGGACGACGACGGCGGTGAACTGTGCAGGATCGGCATTTTCAAGTCCTATGACCTGGATATAACGGAAGCCGTAGAAGGTATATTGCGGCTTGACGGCAAAGGACTTTCCGTTTGCGATAACGGAATATTGCGCCTTTGCGGAGCGCAGGTTTTCGGTATAGACGTTGCCGTCGCGGTCAAGCATTTCAAAATGCTGCAGCGTGATCTTTGTGCCGCGCGTGGCCTTGGCGGCGATCTCCACATAGCCGGTCAGCTCCTGTCCGAAATCGATCACGGTCTCTCCCTTCGGGGTAACGATCAGCTTTTGTCCTGATATCCGCTCCTGTTCTCTGACCGGCTCGCCCTCGGCGGGGATCAGGATCTCTTTCGGGTAACGGATAACGACGGCCGGCCGCAGCGTGCCTTTACGGGCTGTCAGATCGACGGTCTCGCCGTTATAGATATCGTTGTACACGATATTCCCGCGACGCGTCTGCCATTGCCCGTCCGTGATGATCGTTTGTTCGGTCCCGTTTGCATAATAAAGTGTAAGAACGCCGATCAGCGCCGCTTCATCGCTTTTCAGGTCCCTGGATTCATGTGCTTTCATATGGTGGAAAAACCAGCCGCGCCCTACGCCGACGGTCAGGTTGTTTTCACCGTCATTCAAAAGTTCTGTTACGTCATACGTCATGTACTGCAGACGTTTGCGGTAAACGGTCCAGCCGGGCGGCAGAATGTCTTCGCCGACCCGTTTGCCGTTCAACGTCGCGACGAATACGCCGTGGGCGGTCAGGGTCAACGTAGCGCGTTCCACGGGTGATGCGACGCTAAAGTCGCGGATAAAGTCCGTGGCACACGTCTTATTGTTTTTTTGCGATTTGATCCAGTTTGCTGTGAAAATACGATCCATATATGCTCCTTTCTGTCTGTCCTGCGGCAGACGATCAAATTCGTTTTCCGTATCATTATAAATGAAATGAAAATGAAAATCAATCTTTTTTGCGGTGATAAGTCCAAAAACCGTAAAATACCGGTTCAAAGGAACCGGTATACTTATTTTGAAACTCAAAATATTTTTCAATTAAATTAAACTATGTCTTTCAAGAACCGTTTGCAGAACTTTTCTGTTTTTTTCTGACATCCCTGTCAGCGGCAGCCGCAGTGCCTGCGGCATGCTGTACAGCATTTCCACAGCCGATTTTACAGGGATGGGATTGACTTCTAGAAACAGCGCCTGCATCAGGTCAAGTACCTGTGCCTGTAATGCGGCTGCTTTTTGAGAATCGTTTTTAATCGCCGCCTTTGTGATCTCGTGCATCGTTTCGGGTAT
>JAFRNP010000162.1 GCA_017430145.1 Clostridia bacterium | reverse complement strand
TAAGGCAACACCGCATAATTCCGGTGTGCGGATTGCGCAGTAGATTTTTTCGTCAGATTGTACAGATTTGACGCCGTCAACCTGGCGGTTGGCAAGGAAAATCTGTGCAGGATGACGGAATAAAGATCAAGCAAGGCGTGTGCCGCGAATTGTGCGGTGTTGCCTTAATTTATTATACATTTTTTTCGATGTTTTTCAATATATTTCACCCGAAAGAATTGCAATCTGCCGAAAAATGCTTTACAATACAAGCAACACACAATCGACCGATTCCGGAGGAAAGAGCCATGAAAGCAGTTATCAGCGTTACGGGAAAAGACAACGTGGGCATCATTGCGGGGGTCAGTACGATCTGCGCAAACTACGGCGCGAACATCCTTGATATCACACAAAGCGTGCTCAGTGAA
The DNA here is from genome assembly GCA_017430145.1 of Clostridia bacterium. Lineage (GTDB taxonomy): Bacteria > Bacillota > Clostridia > Oscillospirales > Acutalibacteraceae > RUG806. The sequence goes on along the minus strand of JAFRNP010000162.1, from coordinate 2,131 downwards.
TACTTTGCTATGATCATGCTTGCCGATATCGACGCGCTGTCCATTCCCTTTTCTCAGTTTGTGGATACGCTGAGCGCCTGGGGAAAAGAACGGCGTCTGGAGATCCACACCATGCATGAGGACATCTTCAACACCATGCATCAAATCTGAAACGAGGGAGCACCATCATGATCAATACGGCGGATATACTGGAAACCATCCACATGATCCGGCAGGAGAATCTGGACATACGCACCATCACCATGGGCATATCTCTGCTGGATTGCGTCAGCGAGAGCGAAGAGAAGCTCCTGACGAATATCTACGATAAGATCACAAAAAAGGCCGAACGGCTTGTGGCGACAGGTGAAGAGATCGAAAAGGAATACGGCATCCCCATCGTCAACAAGCGGATCTCCGTTACCCCCGTGTATCTGGTGGGCGGCGGCCATCCGACGGAAACCTACGTAAAGATCGCCCAAACGCTGGACCGCGCGGCAAAGACGCTGGGCATCAACTTTATCGGCGGGTTTTCCGCGCTTGTGGAAAAGGGCTTTACGAACAGCGCCGAGCGGCTGATCGACGCGATCCCGGAGGCGCTTTCGTGTACCGAGCGGGTCTGTTCCAGCGTCAACGTTGCCAGCACAAAAGCCGGCACCAATATGGACGCAGTGAACCTGATGGGCAGGACCATCAAAAAGACGGCGTACCTGACGTGTGAGCAGGATTCCATCGGCTGCGCAAAGCTGGTGGTATTTGCCAACGTCCCGCAGGATAACCCCTTTATGGCGGGGGCGTTCCACGGCGTGGGCGAGCCGGAGTGTGTGGTTAACGTGGGCGTTTCGGGCCCCGGGGTCGTTTCAAGCGCCATTCAGCGCGCCGGGGACTGCGACCTTGCCGCCCTTGCGGAGCTTATCAAACGCACCGCTTTCAAGATCACCCGCGTAGGGCAGCTGGTTGCCAGCGAGGCTGCGCGTCGGCTGGACGTTCCCTTCGGCATCATCGACCTGTCCCTTGCGCCCACGCCCGCCGTCGGCGACTCGGTGGCAAGGATCCTTGAAAATATGGGGCTGGAATGCTGCGGCTGCCACGGCACGACGGCGGCGCTGGCGCTGCTCAACGACGCGGTAAAAAAGGGCGGCGTCATGGCGTCTTCCCACGTGGGCGGGCTTTCGGGCGCGTTTATCCCGGTGTCGGAGGACGAGGGCATGATCCACGCCGTGGAGGCGGGTGCGCTCTCTCTTGAAAAGCTGGAGGCGATGACCGCCGTTTGTTCGGTCGGGCTCGATATGATCGCGATCCCCGGCGATACGGACGAAGCGGTGATCTCCGGGATCATCGCGGATGAGATCGCCATCGGCGTCGCCAATACAAAAACCACCGCCGTGCGCGTGATCCCGGTCTTCGGCAAGGGCCCCGGCGAACAGGTGGAGTTCGGCGGGCTGCTGGGTTACGCGCCGATCATGCCGGTCAGCACCATCTCCCCGATGGGCTTTATCTCCCGCGGCGGACGGATCCCGGCGCCCATCCACTCGCTGAAAAACTGACCGGACTGCTTATTTAAGCTGTATAAAACAACAAAAACGACCGATACTTTTGTTGACACTACAAAAGAAAGGTCGTTTTTTTATGACGTTTTTGGAACACTACGGCGAGATGTACAAGCGCTACGGGGCGTCGGCGGACCTGACCGGGATCAAGCCGCCGTTCGCAGCCCAGATCACGGTCACGGACCGCGCGGACGGCGGGGTATTTTACGCTACGAACATCGGCGGCGAAACAAAGATCGCCCCCTACGACTACCGGGACCGTACCGTGGCGATCTCTACTACCTGGGAAACGCTTGAAGCCATGCTGCGCGGCGAAAAGGACCCGGTCAGGGCGTTTCTCAGCGGGGAAGTGGACGCCGAAGGAAACGTGGACCACGCTCTGGCGCTGGTAAAGGCGCTGAAAAAGAAAAAACCGAAAGGCACAGCGAAAAAGGCAGAGGGGCAACCGGAAACGGAACGGCAAACTTAAGGCAACACCGCACAATTCGCGGCGCACGCCTTGCTTGATCTTTATTCCGTCATCCTGCACAGATTTTCCTTGCCAACCGCCAGGTTGACGGCGTCAAATCTGTACAATCTGACGAAAAAATCTACTGCGCAAT
>JAFRNP010000161.1 GCA_017430145.1 Clostridia bacterium | reverse complement strand
GCGGATTGCGCAGTAGATTTTTTCGTCAGATTGTACAGATTTGACGCCGTCAACCTGGCGGTTGGCAAGGAAAATCTGTGCAGGATGACGGAATAAATATCAAGCAAGGCGTGCGCCGCGAATTGTGCGGTGTTGCCTTAAGTATTTGTAACTTTGTATCTTTTTTGCTTTTCAACTTTTGCAGAAGGGGTGTTTTTATGGTTTCTGCAGCCTCTGAGGTTTCATCAGCCTCTGATTTTGAAAAGACCGCCGTCCGGGTTTCGGGCGTGAGCATCGCCGGGAATCTTGTGCTGTCCGTTTTTAAGCTCTTCGCCGGTATTTTTGCGCATTCGGGCGCCATGGTCAGCGACGCGGTCCACTCCGCGTCCGACGTGGTCAGCAGCCTGATCGTGATCGTCGGCGTAAAGCTCGCCGCCCGCGCCCCCGACCGGGAGCATCCCTACGGGCACGAGCGCTTTGAGTGCGTGGCGGCGATCGTGCTGGCGGTACTGCTGCTGGTCAGCGGCCTGTTCATCGGGCACACCGGCATAGAAAAGATCATGTCCGGCGAGGCGGAGGCCATGGAGGCGCCGGGCGTTCTGGCGCTGGTGGCCGCAGCGGTGTCCATCCTTGTCAAAGAGGGGATGTTCTGGTATACGCGGCACTACGCCCGCAAATATTCCTCAGGGGCGCTGATGGCAGACGCCTGGCACCACCGCAGCGACGCGCTCTCCTCCATCGGCGCGCTGATCGGTATCGCCGGCGCCATGTGCGGCTATCCCATAGCCGACACCGTGGCAAGCCTTCTGATCTGCGTCTTTATCGCAAAGGCCGCCTATGATATTTTCAGGGACGCCGTCGGCAGGATGGTGGACCGCGCCTGCAGCGCAGAGACGGAGCAGGCGATCCGCGCCCTGGCGGCCAGCGTGCCTGGGGTCGTCCACGTGGACCTGCTGCAGACGCGCATGTTCGGCAGCCGGATCTACGTGGATATCGAGATCAGCGCTGACGGCAACCTGACGCTGAACGAAGGGCACGCCATCGCCCGGCAGGTCCACGAGAGCGTGGAAAATCGCTTCCCGGAGGTCAAGCACATCATGGTGCACGTGAACCCTGATCAGGAGGAAGACCACGAATAAAGCGGGGGGAGCCGAACGCCTGCGGTCCGGTTTTCCCGGCTGGCTGGCGTTCGGATCGCCCGAAAAAAGAATACGAAAAAACGCTTGCGGTTTTTTCGCCGAAATGGTATCATGAAACGGAGGGATGGAGGATGCAGGGCGCGTTTTATCTGCGGCGCAGGGCAAGCCTGGCCTCCGCCGCGCCGTGATCCTGCCGTCTCTGATAAAATCTCTGGTCACGTCTCTGCTGCTGACGCTGCTTCTGGAGCTTACGTTGGCGTATGCGCTCGGGGTGCTCAACCGGCATGATCTGCTGCTCGTGTTCCTCGTAAACCTGCTTACGAACCCGCTCGTCGGGATCACGCTGGACGGGATCTATCTCTTCGGCGGGGCGTTCCCCGCGTGGTACTGGATCGCCCTTTCGGAACTGGCCGCCGTGCTTGCCGAGTGGGGATTATACCGGCTCAGGCTGCGCGAACGGCGGGTGCCGCCGCTGCTTTTGAGTTTGCTGTTGAATCTGTTTTCTTATTTCGGAGGGGTGTTGTATGACAAGGTGTTCTTTTCTTAAAAAAACGGTTCTTGTCCTGTGCGTTCTCACGCTGTGCCTGCTGCCGACGGCGCAGACGTTTGCGGATTCCTGGCATCCGCCGGATGGGTTCGGCAGTATGATGCTCTGCCAGAGCATGGAGGGCGGCAGGACCGTCAGCCTGTTTTTAAGCAATTTTGCGGAAACGGGGCTGACCGCTTACGACGGCAGCGCCTCCGACAGCGTGGTAAACAACTGCGTGCTCAAACATATGGAGCTGAACGCCTCGCAGTTCAGCCCCGATGTAAAGATCCTGACCGATACGAACGGCCAGCAGTATATGACCATCCCCGCCGAGCGCTTCCAGCGCCGCGCGCAGCAGATGTTCGGCCGCGCCGTCTCCGCCGCCGGGTGCCCCGGCTACCTGAACGGGCAGGTCGTTGTCCGGGCGGACAACGCGAACGCGCCGATCCGGCTTGTCGCGCTGCCGGACCACTGGATCGGATACGAGGGCAATTACCGGTATTCGACCGCCTTTACAGTGTACCGGGTGGACGAGGGGTCGCCTTCGGCGCTGTACGGCTATGCGGATATGCAGGAAGATACGCTCAGCCAGAAGGCGACAAAGCTGTATACGGGAAGCGTGAAATTCGAGTACCGCGGGGACCCGGACGCAACAAGTTTTGACACCTGGGACCTGCACCTGATCTCCTATTCCACTTCGGGGGCCGTCACGGCGAACAGCGGGTATTTCGGCGACAACATCGCCTACGTCCCCGGCGCAGGCAGCGCCGCGGCGACCGTGCCCGCGGAGACGCTGACTGAGACCGTGAGCGACGTGCCGGAAGAATCCCGATACGGTTTTGAGGAGACGACCGCCGAAGCCCCGGTCTATGGGACAATGGCGGATGATATCGAAACGACCGTCGGGCGCGCCGCGGGAAGAACGGACAAGCTGGTGTCCGCGCCGATGGCGAGGGTCTTCCTATATATCCTGCTCGGCGTTGCCGTTTTGGGCCTTATTGCGCTGATCGTGATTTTGGTCGTGATGAAAAAATAACGAAAGCCGGAGGCCCAAAAAGCCTTCGGCTTTCTTAATAAAGCAGCTTGAACGGCTAACGGCTAACGGCTAACGGCTAACAGCTAACGGCTATTATCCACAACGCGGTACTCGAACAGATCGAACGTTTCAAATCCCATGGACTTCATCAGCGCCACGGTCTTTTCCCGGTCCGCGCCGTCGTTGAAAGACGGGATCAGCGGCACGCGGATCACGGTGCGATCCGCATAGGGCACCAGCAGGGTGAGGTTTTGAAGGGCCCGTCCGTTTTCGCCGCCGGTATAGCTGCGGTAGATCGCAGGGTCGGCGGTTTTGATATCGACGATAAATTCATCCACGCAATCGAGCGCTTCGCGTACGTTTTCTTCCGGGACGTTGAGAGAGGTCTCCGCCGTGATCTTCCACGCGCCGCCGGTCAGCGCACGGAATGCGCCGATAAAGGGCGTGTGCAGCAGGGATTCCCCGCCGCCGAAGCAAACGCCGCCGCCGGTGGCCTGAAAATACAGGTTGTCGATCCGAAGACGTTCAAACAGCGTTTCGGGCGTAACATATTCCGGCTGCCTGTTTTGCAGGATCTTTTTGTTGATGCACCATTTGCATCTGAGCGGGCAGCCCGCCCCCGCGACGAGCGAGGTCACGCCCTTGCCGTCGATACCCATACGCAGGCGGGAGATCGCAAGCAGGGGAAACAGGGGAGTATCGTCCGGCTTTTTCATGGGTTGTAGGGGACGTCTCCCTCTAATTCGACGAACGTCTCGGTCCCGTCCCGGGAACCGGTGCCTTCGGCTTCGGTTTCGTCTTCCGCGGCGCTTTCGTCCTCTTCGGTCTCATCCACGGCGACCTCGCCCTCCAGCACGTAAGTATCGGGCTCAGGGTCGGCGACCGCGCCCGCAAGGTCGGAGGTGGCAGGCTCCATATATCCGGCGACCTGGGGCTTGCAGCCGGCGGCGCCGCCGGCGATCAGGCCGATGGCAAGCGCGGAGACAGTGACCTTTTTACCGAGGGAGCGGCGTTTTTCAAGCTGCTCCTCCAGATAGCGCACCTCGCTTTCGCATTTCGGGCAGGTACCTTTGCAGTCGCCTTTGTATTTGCAGTCCTCGGTGATGTAGGCGATATCGTTTTCGGTGGCGATCCTTCTGCGGATCTCGCGCAGCATTTTGCATTTTTTCTTGCCGGTCATTGCGGTACACTCCTTCTTAAATAAGATTCAGGGGTTTGCCTTTTGTCAATAAGACGGTTTTTGAATCGGCAGTGTTGCAAAAAAACGGTATTTGTAACCATTCTGAAATAACTATAACAGAAAAGTTACTCTTTTTCAATGGGTTTCGCTTTTTTTACCGCCCGCGCAGGAAAAAGATTTGCTTTTTTCGTCCCATGTGCTATAATAATGGCAATACAGGATCATTCGGAGGAAAACAAAATGGAAAACACCGCGCCCGCAGGGCTTGAGATCAGCCAGTTCACCGGCAGAGGCTACGACCGGACCATGATATTCAAAACCTGGTGCGTCGCCTTTCTGACGCAGGACGACGAGTACACAAAAAATACCTATATGGAGCGCCACATGGAGACCGACGAGGTGTTCGTGCTGCTCAAAGGCGAAGCCACCCTCTATATCGGCGAGGACCGCACGCCGGTCGTCATGGAGCCCTGCAAGCTCTACAACGTGACGTCAGGCACCTGGCACAACATCGTCTGCTCCGCGGACGCAAGCGTGCTGATCGCGGAAAACAGCGACACGGACAGAAGCAACACGGAGTATTTTGATCTTTGATACTTTTTACTTTGTTACTTTTGTAAAAGAGGAAATATCTTACATGCAAACATTTCCCCTTGCTTTTTTTGCCGGACCGTGGTATACTATGTATGAAAAACATCTGCTTCCTGACACAAAGGGTACGCTCTGCGTGAAAGGTGCGGCCAAAGGTCTTTTTTGCCGTGCCTCGGAGCACGGTTTTTTTCATGCCATCAAAAAACGGCGGGGGAGGCCCTGCCGGATACGGAGGATACAAAATGAACACAAGAGTAGCGGTCATGAGCATCATCGTCGAAAACGAGGCGTCCGTGGAGGCGCTCAACGCCGTCCTGCACGCCTACGGTGATTTTATCATTGGGCGTATGGGCCTGCCCTACCGGCAGCGGCACATCAACATCATCTCCATCGCGCTGGACGCGCCGCAGGATACGATCTCCGCGCTGGCGGGCAAGGTCGGGGCGCTGGACGGCGTGAGCGTGAAGACGGCGCTGTCGACCGTCGGCGCCAATGAATGAACGCCTTTCGGAAACCGCCAACCGCCTGATCGCGGGGGAGCGGCTGCGCGAAGCGGACTTCCGTCTGCTGGCCGCCGTCCCGGACAAAGAGACCGGCGAACGGCTGCGCGCGGCTGCCGTCGCCGCGCGGGAACGCGTCTACGGGCGGGACGTGTACGTGCGCGGGCTGATTGAGATCAGCAACCACTGCAAAAACAACTGCCTGTACTGCGGCATCCGGCGGGATAACCGCGCCCTGGAGCGCTACCGCCTGACGCCCGGGGAGATCCTCTCCTGCGCCGACGAGGGGTACCGATTGGGCTTTCGCACCTTCGTGCTGCAGGGCGGGGAGGACGGGTATTACACCGACAAACTTTTATGCGATCTGATCTTTCGTCTCAAAAGCCGGTACCCGGACTGCGCGGTCACGCTGTCCCTCGGGGAGCGGACGGACGAAAGCTACCGGCTGCTGTTTGCCGCCGGGGCGGACAGGTACCTGCTCCGGCACGAGACCGCGGACGCGGCGCATTACGCCCGGCTGCACCCCGGGGAGATGTCCTTTGAAAACCGGATGCGCTGCCTGTATACGCTAAGGGTGATCGGCTACCAGGTGGGCGCAGGCTTTATGGTGGGGTCGCCCTTCCAGACCGCCGGGACGCTGGCGAAGGACCTGTATTTCATTCAGGAATTCTCTCCCGATATGTGCGGCATCGGCCCCTTTCTGCCGCACCGCGAAACGCCCTTTGCCGCATATCCCGCCGGGTCGCTGCGCCTGACGCTGCACCTGCTGTCGGTGATCCGGCTCATACAGCCGAACGTTTTGCTGCCCGCCACCACCGCCCTTGCCACCGCGGACCCGCGCGGCAGGGAGAAGGGCATTCTGGCAGGGGCGAACGTGGTCATGCCGAACCTGTCGCCGGTAAAGGTGCGCAAACAGTACGAACTGTACGACAACAAGGCCTGCACCGGCGAGGAATCTGCACAGTGCAAAAACTGCCTATCGCAGCGCGTAGCTTCCGTCGGGTACCGCATCGTGACCGACCGGGGCGACGTGAAAAAATGATAAAAGAAAAAAGATAAAAGATGAAAGTTAAAGAAGGGAAAAACTATGCCGATACCCTATGATCCCAAGTCCATGAAGGCGGTCGAATTCATCAACGACGCCGAAATACAGGAGACGCTCGCCTTCGCCGAGGCGCATAAAAACGATACGGCGCTGATCGACGAGATACTGGAGAAGGCGCGTCCTGTGAAAAAAGAGAAGGGCTACGTCTGCCGGGGGCTTACCCACCGGGAGGCAAGCGTGCTGCTGGCGAACGAGGACCCGGCGGTGACCGAGCGGATCTTTGCCATCGCCGAAGAGATCAAGCTGGCGTTCTACGGCAACCGCATCGTCATTTTTGCGCCGCTGTATCTGTCCAACTACTGCGTCAACGGCTGCCTGTACTGCCCCTACCACTACAAAAACAAGCACATCCCGCGCAAAAAGCTCACGCAGGAGGAGGTCCGGAAAGAAGTGATCGCCCTGCAGGATATGGGCCACAAGCGGCTGGCGATCGAGGCGGGCGAGGACCCGGTGAACAACCCGATCGAGTATATCCTCGACTGCATCAAAACGATCTACGGCGTCCACCACAAAAACGGGGACATCCGCCGCGTCAACGTGAATATCGCCGCCACTACGGTGGAGAACTACCGCAAGCTGAAAGAGGCGGGCATCGGTACCTACATCCTGTTCCAGGAGACCTACCACAAGGAGAGCTACGAACGGCTGCATCCCACGGGCCCCAAAAGCAACTACGCCTACCACACCGAGGCCATGGACCGCGCCATGGAGGGCGGCATTGACGACGTGGGCTTAGGCGTCCTGTTCGGGCTGGAGCTGTACAAATACGAGTTTGCGGGGCTTCTGATGCACGCGGAGCACTTAGAGGCGGTCCACGGCGTGGGCCCGCATACGATCAGCGTGCCGCGCGTCAAACGCGCCGACGACATCGATCCCGACGCCTTCGATAACTCGATCCCGGACGAGACCTTTGAAAAGATCGCCGCCTGCATCCGCATCGCGGTGCCGTATACGGGCATGATCATCTCCACCCGCGAGACCGAAGAGGTCCGCTCCAAAATGCTGAAGGTGGGCATTTCGCAGGTCAGCGGCGGCTCGCGTACCTCGGTGGGCGGCTATACCGAAGAGGAGCGCCCCCACGACACCGAGCAGTTCGACGTCTCCGACCAGCGGAGTCTCGACGAGGTGGTGGCGTGGCTGATGGACAACGGGCATATCCCGTCCTTCTGCACCGCCTGCTACCGCGAGGGGCGCACCGGCGACCGCTTCATGAGCCTGTGCAAGAGCGGGCAGATCTTAAACTGCTGCCACCCCAATGCCCTGATGACCCTCGCCGAGTATCTGGAGGACTACGCCTCTCCCGAAACGAAGGCGAAGGGCTACGCCATGATCGAAAAGGAGCTGGGGCGTATCCCGAAGGAGAAGGTGCGCGCCATCGCCGAGCAGAATATCGCGGACATCCGGTCTTCCAACCGCCGGGATTTCCGCTTCTGAGGGATCGATCGGACGCAATCGAGTCAATCAAGTCATCAATCATCAATCAGGGGACGGTTCCCTCAATCATCAATCAGGGGACGGTTCCCTGATTGACTGGCGTCATCAATCAGGATAACCGTCCCCGTGATTGATCCCTTGACTGGCGTCAATCAGGATAACCGTCCCCGTGATTGATCCCTGATTGACTGGCTTTCCCTGATCGATCTCCCTTTGATTTGAATTGATCTGAGAGAGGGAAAAAACATGAGCCTGAACAGCGTGGTTTCTGCCGAGCGCCTGCATATCGCCTTTTTCGGGCGGCGCAACGCCGGAAAATCGAGCCTTGTAAACGCGGTGACGAACCAGTCGCTCTCGGTGGTATCCGATACGCCGGGTACCACCACCGATCCGGTGAAAAAGGCAATGGAACTGCTGCCCCTGGGGCCGGTGCAGATCATCGACACCCCCGGCTTTGACGACGTGGGGACGCTGGGAGAACTGCGCGTGCAGAAGACCCGGCAGGTGCTCGCCGGTACGGACGTGGCGGTGCTGGTACTGGACGCCGCCGCCGGAAAGACCGACGCCGACCGGGAACTGGAAACGATCTTTGCCGAAAAGCGGATCCCGTTTTTAACGGCGTACAACAAGGCAGACCTGCTGGAAAGCCGCCCGGACCTGCCCCCGGAGGGGCTATATACCTCCGCCGTGACGCGCGAGGGGGTCGAGGCGCTCAAAGAACGGATCGGCGCGCTCGGCAAGGACCGGGAGAACAAAAAGCATATTGTTTCGGACCTGCTCTCCCCGGGCGACCACGCGGTGCTGGTGATCCCGATCGACGAATCCGCGCCCAAAGGGCGGCTGATTTTGCCGCAGCAGCAGACCATGCGGGACCTCCTGGACGCGGGGTGTACCTTCAGCGTCTGCCAGCCGCCGGAGCTGCCGGCGGTGATCGGCGGGCTCAAAAAGCCCCCGGCGCTGGTGGTCACGGATTCCCAGGCGTTTGAGCAGGTGGCGCGCCTGACGCCGCCGGACGTAAGGCTGACCTCATTTTCGATTTTGTTCGCCCGGTACAAGGGGGAGCTGGCCCCGTTTTTAGAGGGCGCGGCGGCGCTGAAAGCCCTTGCGCCCGGCGACCGGGTGCTGATCTCCGAGGGCTGCACGCACCACCGCCAGTGCAACGACATTGGCACCGTGAAGCTGCCGGGCTGGATCCGCGATTACAGCGGGACGCAGGACCTTGTTTTTGACTTTACTTCCGGCGGCGATTTTCCCGCCGACCTTTCCCCTTATCGGCTGGTCGTCCACTGCGGCGGGTGTATGCTGAGCGAACGGGAAATGCTTTCCCGTTTGGAACACGCACGGCGGCAGGGGGTGCCGGTGGTCAATTACGGGATCGCGATCGCCGAGATGCACGGGATCCTGCAAAGGAGCGTTGCGGCGCTGGTCCGCTGACCGCAAAACAAGCGGTGCGCTGTGCTGAGATCCCGTAATGGAAAGATAAGTCCCGGGAGAAAAGCTGCCTCTTTTATCTTAAAAACCGTCCTTTTCAGACGGCGCCTGACAGAAACAGACGCTGCGTTTGAAAACGGACGGTTTTTTTCGTTTTGTTAAAACTTTATTCATATGTATATGATATAATTAATTGAATAATACCGTCTAACGGGAGGTGACAGGTTGATCCGGATACTCGGTTTTCTGAAACCGGTCAAAAAATACGTGGCCCTGTCCGTGTTGCTGATGCTCGTCAGCCAGGGTATGGCGCTGCTGCTTCCTGCGCTGATGTCGCAGATCGTCAACAACGGGATCGGAAACAAGGACCTTGTCTATATTAAGCAGATGGGGCTGGCCATGTTCGGCGGCGCCGTTCTCGGCCTGTTGTTTTCCGTGCTGAACGCCTACTGTACGTCAAAGCTTGCGGCGATGTACGGGATGATCCTGCGGGAAAAGGTTTTTCTGAAAGTGGAGAGCCTGTCCCAGTGTGACGTTGACAAGATCGGCGCCGCGTCTCTGATCACCCGCAGCACCAACGACGTAAAGCAGCTGCAGGATTTTATTCTGGTCATGGTGCGTATGGTGCTGGCGGCGCCGGTGCTGCTGGTCGGCGGAACGGTGATGGCGCTGATCATGAACGCGCGGCTGGCGCTGTATATCTTTTCGGTGCTTCCCGTGATCGGCGGTCTTGCCGCGTTGGTACTGAAGCTTGTAAAGCCGCTTTTTAAGAAGCGGCAGAAGCTGACCGACCGGCTCAACCATCTGGTGCGCGAAAAGCTCTCCGGGATCCGCGTGATCCGGGCGTTCAACAGATCGGCGTATGAGGACGCCAGATTTGACGAAAAGAACGCCGAGCTGGCGGATATCGCGCTGCGCATAGCGCGGATCTTTTCGGTACTGATCCCTGCCAGCATTGTGCTGGCGTTTATCGGCGTAAGTCTGCTGATCCTTGCCGCCGCCCGAAATATCGACAGCATGGACCCGGTGCTGGAGGCGGCAAAGATCGCCAATACCATCGGCGACCTGCAGGCGTTTATCGTTTACATGATCATGATCGTCGCCGCCCTTGTTATGGCGGGCAGCATGTTCGTGATCGTGCCGCGGGCAAACATTTCCGCCAAACGCATTCTGGAGGTGCTGGACCTGGAGCCGGAGATCCTGCCGCCGGAAAAGCCCGTTATGCCCGACCCCGTCAAACGCTCCACTGTGACGTTCAACGACGTGTCCTTCGGTTTTGCCGGTTCAAAGGACGCGATCCTGCGGCACGTCTCCTTTACGGCGCTGCCCGGACAGACGACGGCCATAATCGGCGGCACCGGCAGCGGCAAATCCACCCTTGTCAATCTGATCCCCCGGCTGTACGACGCAACGTCCGGCAGCGTGGAAGTGGACGGCGTGAACGTGAAGGATATGGACGCCGAGACGCTGTACAGCCTGATCGGCTATATCCCGCAGACGGCCTCGCTTTTCAGCGGCACCGTACGGGAAAACGTCTGCTTCGGTATGCCGGACGCCACGGACGCGCAGGTCTGGCGCGCGCTGGAACTGGCGCAGGCGGCGGATTTTGTGCGTGCGCTGCCGGAAGGCCTGGACGCGCACGTCAGCCAGAGCGGCACCAACCTTTCCGGCGGTCAGAAGCAGCGGATCGCCATCGCGCGGGCGCTGGTCCGCCGCGCCGGGATCTATATCTTTGACGACAGCTTTTCCGCGCTGGATTTCAAAACGGACGCTGCGGTGCGGCTTGCCGTCAGGGAAGAGCTGAAGGACGCCGCCGTTATCGTGGTGGCGCAGCGGGTGGGCACCATCCTCTCCGCAGACAAGATCGTGGTGCTCGACGTCGGCGGCGTCGCCGGCATCGGTACGCACGACGAGCTGATGGAAAACTGCGCCGTCTACCGGGAGATCGCGCAGTCGCAGCTCTCCCCCGAGGAGATCTCCGAAAGGAGGGCGAACGCATGAAAGAGCAAAAAAACCGTGCGCGCGAAAAGCGCCACAGCAAGTTCCGGGATTACGCCGACATAAAGAAGACGCAGGAAGACAAGCCGAAAAATATGACTGCCGCCGCAAAAAAAATGCTGGCGCTGCTGTGGGAAAAGAAACTGAAGATGACGCTTGTCGTCGTTATCAGCATCATCAGCACGGTCCTCAGCATTATCGGCCCGGTCTATATCGGCGATATCATCGACGGCATCACCGATCTGATCAAAGTGAAGCTCAACGGGCAGCCGCTGGATCTGTCCGCCATCGGGCAGGTGCTGCTGACCATCCTTGCCATCTATACCGCCAGCTCCGTCGCTTCGTTCCTGCAGCACTTTACCATGGCGGGACTGAACCGCGACCTGATTTTCAAGATGCGGCGGCTGTTGAACCGGAAGCTTTCGGAACTGCCGCTGAAATACTTCGATTCCCACACCAAAGGCGATATCCTCAGCCGCGTCACCAACGATATCGACAATATCCAGAACACCTTCCAGAATAACCTGATCCAGATCATCACCTCGGTGGTGTCCGTGACGGGCGTGTTTGTGATCATGCTGTGTATCAGCCCGATCATGACGCTGATCTCGGTCGTCGTTCTTCCTTTCGGGCTGCTGCTGGCGCTGGCGCTGCTGCGGATCTCCCGCAGGTATTTCCGGGAAAACTGGCGCACCATGGGCGATCTGAACGGCCATATCGAGGAGATGTACACCGGCCATAGGATCGTCAAGGTGTTCGGCCACACGAAGCGTGCCGTGGAGGAATTCAAACAGATCAATCAGGAACTGTGCGACGTGGACCGCAAGGCGCAGTTTTATTCCGGCGTGCTGCAGCCGATCATTACCTTTACCAGCAACATCGGGTATATCCTGATCTGTATTTTCGGCGGCATTTTTGTGGCGCGCGGCAAGCTCAGCATCGGCGACATGACCGTGTTTTTCGTCTATTCCAAGCTGTTCATGCAGCCCATTGTGGACATGAGCAATATCGCGAACCACTTGCAGTCCTCGCTGGCCTCCGCCGAGCGCGTCTTTGAGGTGCTGGAGCAGGAGAGCGAGCCGGCGGACTGCACGGAGAACCACCTGAGCGAAGACCGCCATAAGAGCGTGGAGCTGGCGGGTGTGGATTTCTCCTACGCGGCGGAAAAAACGCTGATACAAAATCTGAGCCTGAAGGTGGAGGCGGGCCAGCTCGTCGCGCTCGTGGGCCCCACCGGCGCCGGGAAGACCACCATCGTCAACCTGCTCATGCGCTTCTACGACGTGGACGGCGGCGTCATCAGAATAGACGGCACGGATATCCGTACCGTCCCGCGAAACGAACTGCGGCACGTATTCGGCATGGTGCTGCAGGATACGTGGCTGTTTGAGGGCACCGTGAAGGAGAACATCGCCTACGGCAGGGAGGGCGCCTCGATGGAGGAGATCGTTGCGGCGGCTGAGGCGGCCCGCGCGGATCCGTTCATACGGATGCTGCCGGACGGCTACGATACCGTATTGGAGGAGGACGCAGCCAATATTTCGCAGGGTCAGCAGCAGCTGTTGACCATTGCCCGCGCGATCCTTGCCGATCCCGATATCCTCATTCTGGACGAAGCCACCAGTTCCGTGGATACCCGTACGGAACTGCTGATCCAAAACGCCATGAAGGAGCTGATGGCGGACCGCACCAGTTTTGTGATCGCCCACCGGCTCTCCACCATCCGCAAGGCGGATGCGATCCTCGTGATGGACGAGGGCAGCATCGTGGAGACCGGTACCCACGACGAGCTGATCGCCAAAGGCGGTTTCTACAAAGAGCTTTACGACGCCCAGTTCGCGGGCGCAACGATCTGACGCAAGGTCAGCGATTTCGGAAAAAAGAAAAAAGACCGCTTCGGACACCCGACGTAAGGAAGGTGCCCGAAGGGGCGGTCATTGTAACTAAAATTTCGGTAAGTCCACCTGTCAGCGCTTTCTGTTACCCATCTTTTCAAAGTGCGTAACCTACTATGACACTTTCAGCGGAGCTGCAAAGCTGTCACGTGGGTTCCGCGTATTATGAATTGTTTTGCATATTTGTATTGCAATCTGCACAACATTGTGATACAATCATTTTGAAAGGTGGTGCTATTATGAAAGACGCAACAGTCAGTGCGCGTGTAGAATGGAACGTTAAAACCGAGGCGGAAGATATTCTTCAAAAGCTCGGCATACCCGTTTCCGTTGTCATTAATTCTCTTTACCGGCAAATCATATACAGACATGGCGTTCCGTTCACTCTGACGGTTCCGCAGGAGCCGAAAACGCTGGACGCCATGACGAAAGAGGAGTTGAATGCAAAGCTGCAGCATAGCTTTGAGCAATCTCTTTCCGGGCAGGGCAGCCCCTTCGATCAGGTTTTTGACGAACTGGAAGGGAGCCTTGCCTGATGGGATCTTATGAGATCGTCATGACGCCGGATGCCGTTGCCGATCTGATCGAATTGCGCGACTATATCGCGGGGACGTTATCAGCGCCGGAGACAGCGCTGAAATATATCCGGACGATCCGCCGTGAGATCAGCACGTTATCGGAAATGCCGGGAAGAATCAAAACGGTTGACGAGGAACCGTGGCATTCGCGCGGACTCCGCAGGCTGATCGTAAAAAACTTCATTGTGTACTATCGGGTAGAAGAATCGGCGAAAAAGGTTTACGTCCTCGCCGTGATCTATGGAAAACGCGATCAACTGCGGATGCTTTCCGAAATCGATCCATAAAAAAGATATCTAAATAAACAAAAAAGCCGTTACACAGACAGCACTTAAAAAGACGGGAGAACATTTCATTCTCTTCGCTGCTTCGTGCTGAACCTATGTAACGGCTTTCTGAAATTCAGAAACCAATGTGTCCGTAACAAACCGGCGTCAGACGTCGTTTCTCCGGTCGTGCGGAGATTGTCAGCTCTCCGTCGGCTTTCCTCTTAATTCAATAAGGTTTCAGACTGTTATTCTATTGTGGTAGTATCTGGCAAATCGACACAATACTACAAATATCATTGTATAGAACATTTGTTTTCTTGTCAAGTGTTTTATGAAGAATTTGGATGAAATACCCGAACAAATATATAAAAAAACGGCGAGATCGCTCTCACCGCTGCTATTGCTTTGGTCAGTTATTACGGGGGGTTAAGGAAGCATACCTCCTGTTCATAAAAAAAGAACAGTCAAGTAGAAAAGGCAAACATGACTGGTTGCTTTACCGATAATCAGCCCGATTTCAGCTATATTGCGCCGTTTGAAAGCCGCAGCTTCCCGCAGTACTTTATGCCCTATCACGATTCGGGACTTGCGCACGATCTGCTGATCTCCGTCACCGTCAAGGATATTGAAACCTTTACGAAGTATCTTGACGTACTGCCTTTCTATCAAAATGTGATAAGGGAGGGCGTCAGGGTTGCTTGACGACAGAATCGTTGGACTTTCAAAACATAGATTAGATGTCGCCAAAGAGCGATTAGCGTCAGCAAACGTATTGATCGACGTCGGAGATTATAAAGCTGCGGCAAATCGCTCCTATCTTGTATCATTATTTCACAACGCCTTTTTTCAGCAGGATGTTGGCGTAGATCGCCTCTTCGCCGGTGGCGATAATGGCGTAGGCCTTTTTCGCCCGCTCGTAAAACGCGAAGCGCTCGATCATTTCCACCTGATGGTTGTCCGGCTCGTGGGCGCAGAGGATCTCATCGTACCGCTGCCAGATCTCGGGCGTGGGGCAGGTGTCGCCCGCCGCCACCGCCATGAGCCCCGCCGGGGCGCTCACGTAGGCGTCCAGCGGAAAGACGGTCAGGATCGCGTCCAGCAGCTCCGGTACGCCGTGGCCGTCCATGCGCACGACGATCGCATTTTTGCCCACGCTCTCACTTGGGAAGTTGCCGTCCGCCAGCACCAGCTCGTCGCCGTGGCCCATTTCGCACAGGACCTTCAACAGTTCGGGGGAGAGGATCTTCGGGATACCTTTTAACATCTGACTCGCTCCTTTTTTATTCGTCTTCTTTTTCGTTTGCGTCGCCGAACTTCTCCTCATAATTGCGGATCGCGGCGGCAATGATGCTGACCGCGGCGTCGCGATCCTGCACCTCGTCCACGACGGTCTCCTTTTTCTCCAGCGTCTTGTACACAGAGAAAAAGTGGGACATCTCGTCGTAGGTGTGGCGCGGCAGCGCAAAAATGCTGCGGTAGCTGGAATACATGGGGTCGGAGAACGGGACCGCGATGATCTTTTCGTCGCCGCGCCCGTTGTCGAGCATCTTGATCACGCCGATGGGGTAGCAGCGCACGAGTGTCAGCGGGTGCAGAGATTCGGAGGACAGCACCAGCACGTCCAGCGGATCGTAGTCGTCGGCGTAGGTGCGGGGGATGAACCCGTAGTTTGCGGGATAGTGGGTGGAGGTGTAGAGCGTGCGGTCAAGGATGATCATGCCGGTCTCCTTGTCCAGCTCGTATTTGTTTTTGCTGCCCTTGGGGATCTCCACGACCGCAATGAAATCCTCGGGGGTGATGCGCGACGGCGCAATGGAATGCCAGATGTTGCTCATAGCTCAGCCTTTCGGTACCGCCGGTACCGTGTTCCTTTCTCTTTTATCTGCATGAAATGATTTTAGCATATTCTGAATGGGGAGGCAAGCGGAATTCAAAAAAAGTTGAAAAGTAATAAAGTAACAAAGTAACAGATCCGGATCGCCGCTTAACGCGGCGATGATCATAGGAGACCGCCGTTTTTCCACGGCCCCAATGTCAACAGCATAATAGAAGAAGCAACAGGACCGCTCGGTCCATCAGGGGACAGTTTCCCGCTTGACTTGCATCAATCGGGATAACAGTCCCCGTGATTGACCTCGCCCAACCGCCATGAGTCGTTGACGTTGCCCACGACCCCTTCTATGATCGGGTGCGGGCAGAGCCCGCCATCATTTGTTACTTTTATACTTTCTTACTTTATTACTTTTTCTCACAGAGAATGATGCAGTTATAATCCTTCCGGATCAGCTTGTCATTGGGCCGGAACAGGTCCGCCGGGACGGTCTCCAGCTTCCATTCGCCGTTCTCTTTGATATATACGGCGCTGGAGCCGCCGCCGTCGAGGTTGACGGCCCGGTCGGCGCCGAAGGCGATCAGAAGCTTTGCAAGGTCCGTAAGCGACGCACCGTTGGAGTGGGCGGGGATGCGCCCGTCCACCTCGACCAGCAGGATCTGCCCGTCCTTTGTGATCCCGGCGGCGGTGCGTGGGTGCCGGACGTATGAGAACGGCTCCAGAAGGGAGAGCTCATAAAGCTTTCCGTCTCTGACAAGCATCTGCAGCCCCCCGACGGCATGGGCGAGTTCCCTGCGCAGCTCCGGCGTTTCCTGCAGCGTATCCACGACCGGCGTCCCCGCCTTCGTCACGCCGATAAAGGGGCGGCGGGAATGCGGGTTCGCCACGGTCCTGCCGTTTTTGACGCACAGTCCCGAGGGATGATGGTCCCCGAACATATCAAAAAAGTCCGCGTTGACGGCGGCAAGCCCATTGATCCCGCCCTTTTCGGCGGCGGCGATCATATCCGGGATCGTGGCGCGGACGTTTTTTGAAGCATAGCCGTCCGAGGGCGTGCCCGTGTAAAAGCCGATCTTTTCGGGGTCCGCCTGCAGCACGCAAACGATCACGGGTTTTCCATCCGTGTCCCTGTAACGGATCTTCCGGTAGGTCAGCCCCTCGGCAAGGATGCGCGAAGCGGTCTCCTCGGGGACAAGGCCGTTGTCGTCCTGTGCAATGATGGCTTCGGGATCGGTCCGGACCTGCGCCGTGAAGGGAAAGCCGCACGAAACCTGAAGCCCCAGACGCTTCAGGGGACGGAACAGGAGCTTGACGTGCGCGTTAAGCGTCAGGTCCTTTTTGGGCAGATAAAAGACGTGCGTCTTCAGATCCAGCGGTTCTTCGTCGTTGAACGCGTCCGTGAAGCGCACGCCGCCGAGCTCCAGCTTTACGTTGAACATCGGCATGCGGGTGCGCACGACGAGCTTGATCTGTTCCGGGGACGTTTCCAGCGCGGAGAGCGCCAGGACGGGAGAAAAGCGGGACGGTTTCGCGGACATGGGCGTACCTCCTGAAGGGAAAAATGAACCATATTAAAACTATACCATATTTTTTTCAGCGCCGCAATGAAATATTTGCATTTTTCCCTTGTATTTTTCTGTTTTATGCGGTAAGATGAAAACAGAATTATCGAGTGGAAAATCTGAAGAAAGGAGCGATTCGGGCATAAAAAAGCCGGAGCTTCATCCCTTTTTTATGCAAATTCCGGATCCATGACGATCATGACGGACAGAAGGATCATTGTCGCCGGCGCCGGCCACGGCGGGATCGTTGCGGCGTATTATCTTGCCGAAGCCGGGTACCGGGTGGAGGTTTACGAAAAAAAACAGCGGGAGGCGCTTGGCTACGACCAGAAGGACTCCATCCATCTGGACGGCTTTGAGCTCTCCGGGATCCCGGTGCCGGAGGCGTACTGCGTCAAGCGCACGCCCATTTCCTTCCGGGTACCGGGAACGGACCTGCCGCCGCTCGTGCAGGGCGACGCCGGAGAGACCTACAACGTGGAGATCGACCGCAAGGCGCTGTACGACCACCTGATCGGGCTTGCCGAAGGGGCGGGCGTGCAGTTTCACTACGGTGTGGAGATCCTGGGCCCGATGCTGCTGGGCAGCCGCGTGGTGGGAGTGAAAACGGCAAACGGGGATATGTACGCGGATCTGGTGATCGACGCCTGCGGACTGTATTCGCCCGTCAGAAGCAACCTGCCTGCTTTCCTGAATATCGAAAAGGAACCGGGGCGCTTTGATATGCTGCATGCCTACCGCGCGTATTTTACCCGCAACGAGGCGGCGGGAGAGCCGGAGCACAAGTATTTGGTTTCCGTATTGGCGGGCGAATTCTGCGGCATCATGTGGGCGATCACGAACGAGGACCATGTGGACGTGCTGATCGGTTCCATGTATGATATGACCGATGCGGATATCGAAGAAAAGCTTTCCTTACTCAGGGACGCCGCCCCGCAGATCGGAGATACGCTGCTGTACGGCGGGCGTACCCCCGATATCCCGATCCGCCAGCCTCTGAGCCTGCTGGTGGCGGACGGCTACGCCGCCATCGGCGACGCCGCGTTCATGACGGTGCCGCTCAAGGGCTCCGGTATCGGCTACTCCATGCGCGCGGGCAGGATCCTTGCAAACTGCATTGCGTCGGATGAAAACGGCGCCTTCACCCGGGAGACGCTCTGGAACTACCAGTTTGACTATTTTGAGCAGATCGGCTTCAGCGCGGCGACGATCGCCGTGATCAAGGCGGTCTTCCCGTTTTTGACCACGGAGGACCTGGAGTATTTCATCAAGGAGAACGTGGTGAGCTCGGAGGACCTTGAAATGTTCGGCAATGAGGCGGGGATCTTTAAGATCCTGACCTCCATGCGTATGCGCGCCCTTACGGACAAGGCGAAAAAGATCGTAGGGCATCCCGATGCGCGCCGCCTGCTGCTGGACGTGGGCAAAAACGTCGTGCGCTTCCGCCGGATCAGATCGCTGCTGAAGGAAAAGCCGGATGAGAAAAACGTTGTCAGATGGGTGAACGCCTACGTTTCGTTTTTTGAGAGCCTGAAAACGGCAGGCAAGCCCGCGAAGGGCGCAGCGGAAGCGGAAGAGAAAGAAGAGAACGAGGAATAAACGCTTTTTCATTCTAAATAAGAAAGAAACACGGGACGTCCTTTCGCCGGACGTCCCGTGTTTACGTGCGGACGGTTATTCGTCCGCGCTGCTGTCCTCAACCGGATAATCTTCTATATCCTTAATGTGGAAATAGCCGATCAGCGTGGAAATCAGCAGCATGAGCCATTCGATCAGGACCTGTACTGCTCCGGGGAGAAAATCCATAGTCCGCACTCCTTTCTGAAAAATCATCTCATTGGATATTATACACGATGAATGGACGAATGTCAATTTTTAGTTTTCATTCTTTTTCGACCGGCTCCGAAACCGCGGTAAAGACGCGGCTTTCAAAGGCGCCGAGCCTTAACGTCAGAATGCCGCCGGCAACTGCCCGGCGCTCTTTTGTCCAGATATCCTCCAAAACAGCTGTGTCTGCAAGCGGCAGCACGACGGTGATATCGGCAGCTTCACGCCGGCGGTTGAAAACGCCGAAAACGGGACGGCGGTCTGCATCCAGACAGGTGAACACCGCCAGGTCGGGGTTTATCTGCAGAGGGCGGTTCCCGGAAGACGCCTGATCGATCGCAAGCAGGTCCCGGTTCGTGAGCAGCAAATACGTAAATTCGTCCAGCAGCGTCAGCTCGCCGCCCATCATCAGGGGCGAGCGGAACAGGCACCACAGGTTCATCAGGGTGACCTGTTCGTTTTTTGTAAAGCGGGACTGTCTGCGGCGGTACGCAGGGTCCCGGTCGTTTAGCTGCAGTACGCCCAGCGGCAGCATGTCGCAGTCGGGCCAGCAGCCGTCGCCGACGTAGGGGTACCAGGCGGCGCAGAGGTCGAACATGCGATTAAGCGCGTCGGTCCGGTCCCAGAAATCGCCGGACATCCGCCACATGTCGGCGTGGTCCCGCAGGTGCTGCGCCTCGGCAAGGGGCGCGGGGCCGGGAGAGAGGCTAAGCACGATCTTTCGGCCGGTCCTGTCGATGGCGCGGCGGATCATTTCGATCTCCCGTCTGGCGGAGTAGGGCTCGGCGGGTTTGAACTCGGTGTTCGCGATATCGTCCACCTTCACAAAGTCCACGCCCCAGCCGGCGTACATCTCAAATACGGAATCGTAGTATGCCTGCGCGCCGGGCGCGTCCGGGTCCACGCCGTACATATCCGTGTTCCAGGGGCACAGGGAGTAGGGGTGGGCGATCATGCGGGCGGTGACGCCGGGCGTCACGGTGGGCGTGTTTAGGTGTACCGCCTGCCGCGGGATCCCACGCAGCATATGAATGCCGAACTTCATGCCCATGCTGTGGATCTTTTCCGCGATCGGACCGAAACCTTTGCCGCCTGCCGCGGAAGGAAAGCGGTTTTCCGCCGGGACCAGACGGCTGCAGCCGTCCATGCACAGATCCGCAAACGGGTTATACGCGGCGGAATGTGCGCACGGCTCATACCACTGGATGTCGATCACGGCGTATTCCCAGCCGTAAGGCAGCAGGCGGTCCCGCTGGACTTCGGCCATGGCGAGGAACTGCGTCTCGTTCACGGCGGCGCCGTAACAGTCCCAGGTATTGAAGCCCATCGGCGGGGCAGGGGCAAAAACGTACTTTTTCATAGAAGGTCCTTTGGCAGCCGGATTTCTTTTCAGAAATCGATTTTTCTTTTGCTCTCTTCCTCCTGCAGGCCGGAAAAGATCGCATCGTCCTCAAACCGGCTGAACAGCGCGTCGTCAAATACGTCTACCGTGCCTGCCGGCGGAACGTCCTCGGGGATCTCAATGGCTTCGTAGGCGTCCTCCCAGACGTCGTCCTTTTCCGTGTCGGGCAGGTCCGGGATCTCGGGCGCCGTAAAGGTGTCGCGAACCGCTTTTTCCTCTGCGCGGCGGCGCTCATAATCGTTCTCGATATCCTCGGCGCTGACGCGGCGGCGCTGGCTTTCGGTGGTGAACAGGGAGAAATCGGTACGCGTTTTGCCGTCGCCGAAGTTCTTGGAACCGGCAAGGTCCTCTACGTAGCTGTCAAGCTCCGAAAACGTTTTGCGCATGCTTTCGGAGGTGATGAGGCTGCCGTCGGGGCGCGGGCGCTCCCGTTCCTCTTTTTCCTTCCGCGCCTGTCTTGCGCGCTGTCTTGCGCGTTCGGCGGGCGTATCCGCAAAGCTGTCCAGCGCGTCCTTCGTGGTCTTTGAGAACAGGTCGTCGGTGGGCTCCTCGATCTTTTCAAACGCGGGGTCCGCCCCGTTCCCTTCCGTCTCTTCTTCCTTTTCGGGGATGACCGGCGGATTCTGGCTTTCGGCGGCACGGGCGCTCAGTTCTTCGTAGCGGCGGCGGTATTTGGCCTCCAGATCCTCCTCTTCCTCCTCGTAAGACGGCGCGGCAGGCTGCGGCATGCCGCCGTCGGGGGCGGACGGTTCGCCGCGGTACATGATGAGCGGCGCCGCAAGGCACGCGCCGCAGACCAGCGCCTGCAGCAGGATCGGCAGGAAGGAGTCGATATCGGTGTATTTTTCGGTGAGGGTCAGCACGGCGACGACCGCGAGCAGTATGAAGCCGCATACGGTGCAGATGGTGCGGCTCATCATCCGGATGCGCGCGAGCTTCGCGGCGGCGGATGCGCAGCGGCAGAGGCTGTCAAACGCCTCGGTGAACACGATGCCCGTGTTCTCGGATTCCTTGACGGTATGGCGGGCGGTGTTCAGCTTCTGCCCGTCGGTGTAGCTGACGATCCTGACGCTGCCGGGGGCGAGCTTGAGCAGCCGCTCGGCAAAGGCTTCGGTGATATTGGCGTCCGTCGTGCTGATAAGCAGGCCGGCATGCCCTGCCGTCAGGTCGTGGATCCCGCGGCGAACGTTGGGGATCGGTGTGTAGACGGCGGTGAACAGGGCGGCAAAATGCCCTTCAATGGCAAGGTAGATCGGCTGCGCGCCGTTCTTCAGCATGGCGGCGACCTTCTCCTTATCGGGCAGCTCCACGTTGTGGTTCGTCAAAAGCGCCTCGTTCCCCAGCAGCACCCGGTTGCCGTTGATCCAGGCGGAGAGGCCCAGACGGTCCTCATAGGTGAAATCCTCCGCCTGCGGCAGCATCGTGCCGAAGGAGCGGATCGCCTCGCGGAACGCCTTGCGCAGAAGGGAATCCGATTTGGAGGCGAGGGAGGCAGCGGCAAAGCGCGCCTGGTTCTCGCTGACGCCGTCGGCGGTCATGCATCCAGTTAAACGGACCTGGAACAGTTCGCCGGCGTCAACGGCGATGTTGTCGATCCCGGAGAGGCTGTCCGCGTCGGCGTAGCTCAGCACGTACGAGGATTTGACCGAGAGATTCCGGTTCTCCCTGGCAATAAAGATACCGGAGACCGCAAGGCAGCTGACGGGGAAGCTGCAGATCAGGCACAGGGTCCCGATCGTCAGGAAAACGACGAAGGACTTGGAAAGGATCAGCGCAAGAACGGCGATCACGAAAGAGACGGCGGCCGAGATCAGCACGAAGCGGGAGCGCGTCATGCCGGAAATGGCGGCGTTGGCGCTTTTGGCAAGGAACCCGCTGATGAATTTGGTTTTGCCGGCGTACACCACGTTGCCTTCATTCTGCTTGTTCCGCAGCAGACGGGCGGTGAACGCCTTGTCCGCGACGCTGCGCAGATACGACTTTTCTCCGTTGGCGGAAAGGACCTTGAAGCACTGCCGCGCGTTGTCATAGTAAAAATGCTTGGCGAGAAAATAGGGGACGCACAGGATCAGCGCCGCCGGCGCCAGCAGATGGATGGTGCCCTCCAGCGGGAGCTTGGTGAACATGGCGCCGAAACTCTGCAGGGCGGTCGCCGCCAGCATGAACAGCAGCGCCGTATCGGTCTTCGGCTGTGCCTTCAGTAAGGAGACGACGCCGTTTTTAAGGTCGGGGAACAGGATCCCCGCGCCCCCGAGCACGAATACCAGGTTGATGGCGCCGTAGAGCACGTAGCTGCCCCCGAACATATGGAAATAGCCGTTGTTGTTTTTTGCGCTGATACGCACCAGCAGGTCAATGATCAGCAGCAGCAGGCCCAGTACGCCGAGCACGGCCATTTTGACCTGGACCAGACGGTCCAGCTCCAGCAGGCGGGTGAAGATCTCCCGGTGGGAAGAAGCGGGCGTGTATTCGTCGGTATCGACCGGCGTAAAGGGCGTACCCACGTGCAGGAACCGCCCGCGCACGTCGCGTAAGAAATCGGGCAGGTTCTTTTTCTTGCGGTTTTTATCCGCCGGGAGTTTTTCATCCTCCGTATCCTCAAAGGTTTTTTCGGAGGTGTCCCAGAAATGGAAATCGTTGATCAGTTTCTGGCGGGATTTTTTCAGTTCCCGTTCCAGTTCGTCCGTGCCGTCGGCAGGGGCGCTGCCTTCGGCGGCGCTGCCGGCGGGGGCTTCTTTTTTATCGGGGTCGGCGGGCGGCGCCTCTTCGATATCGAAGAAAGCGTCCTCTGCGGGGGAGACCTTCGGCAATTGGGCGGTGTTGAATCCCTCCATCATCATCTGGTCGGGATTGCGGCGCACGTCCTCCTCTGCGGTGCCGGCAAGCTCTCTGAGCAGGCTGCCTTTATCTTCTACGGATGCGCCTGCGGGCTCCCCGTCGGCGTTTTTGTCAGCGCCGTCGCCGATATCGTCAAATTCCGCATAGTACAGCGGCTGCTGCGGCGCTTCGGGAACGGCCGGCGCCTTTTCTTCTTCCGCGGCGCCTGCGGGCGCCTCGTCCGGTACGATATCTTCGGGGAAGAACGTCATCTGTCCGATATCCACGTCCGAAACGGCGGTCTCGCCCGTCTGTCCGGCTCCGCCCTGGCGCAGGCTTGCCTCCGTCAGAACGGCGGCGTCCTTTTTTGCTTCCAGAAAATCGGAGAAAAGCGACGGCGTCTCCGGTCCCTCTGCGGCGTTCTGCGCGCCGTTGTCTTCCTCCCGGGCCTCGGGGGGCGCCGTGGGGGTGATCATGCGGCGGGACCCGTCGGCGGCGTGGAGCGTCTCATAGGTGTTGAGCTTTCCGGTAAACCCGGTATGCACGCGCTTCTGAGCGGCGGGCGTCACGAGCCGGTCGGCAAAACCGGTGATCTCCGTATCCTCCTCCGCTGCGATCCGGTCGGAGCGAACGCTGACAAACGGCGTCTCGCCGGTCTTTATGAACCGGCGTTCATCGTTGACGTCGAGCTTGATATCCTCTTCGGTCTCGCGCGGGAGCACGATCTCCGCCTTTTTTTCCGTATCCGGGCTGTCGTTGCGCAGCGCTTTGCCGGAGATGATATCGGAGATCTCCGCGTCGTAATTCAGGCGCGGGGGCTGCGTCCGTCTCTTTGCGTTTTTCTTTTTTCTGTTGTCGCTCATACTCTACGATCCTTTCAGACTGTTCTGCATGCTGCGATCCTGAAGATCAGGATACCGGCGGCGACGGATGCGTTCAGGGAATTGATGCGCCCGTGCATGGGGATGGAGACGCTGCCGTCGCAGGTCTCTTTGACAAGGCGGCTGACGCCCTTGCCTTCGCTGCCGATGACCACGGCGACGGCGCCGCCGAGATCGGCCTTCTCATACGGAACGCCGTCCATGTCGGCGGCGTACACCCAGATGTTTTTCTTTTGCAGTTCGCGGATGGCGGCGGTCATATTCTTGACCCGCGCCACCGGCATGTATTCCAGCGCTCCGGCGCTGGTTTTGCCGATGATGCCCGTAAGGCCGGTGGAGCGGCGCTCGGGAATGACCACGCCGTGGGCCCCGCCCGCCTCCGCAGACCGGATGATCGCGCCGAGGTTGTGCGGGTCCTCGATGCCGTCGCACAGAACGAGGAAGGGCGGTTCTCCCTTCTTTTCGGCTGCGGCGAGGATCTCTTCGAGCGTCGCGTATTCGTGGGCGGCGGCAAGCAGGATCACGCCCTGGTGGTTCTGGTGGCCGCACATATAGTCGAGTTTTTTCTGGTCCGCTTCCTTGACCGGGATGCCCATTTCTTTGCACTGGGCAATGATCGGCAGCAGGGCGCCGGTCTTTTCCCCTTTGCGGACCAGAAGGCCGTGGGCGGGCCGTCCGCTTTTCAGCGCCTCCCGCACGGCGCCCCGTCCGATGATCAGGTCCTCGCGGGGGGCCTCCTCCCGGCGGTCGTGTTTTTCTTCCGGAAAATCCATGGAGATCTCTCTCTTTGTATATCAAAATGTTATTATACAATAATACAATCTATATTATAGAATCAAAATACAGATTTTGCAAGAGAAAAAAGGCGTTCCGACAAAAAAAATACAGTTTTTCTTTTTCTCGGCGGCATTCGTTGTGTTTCCCCCGTTTCTCACCTGCGGATTTTACATTTTTTACCGTTTCCGGGTGTTATAATCAGAAAAAACCGGCGCCTGCCGGATAACGGAAAGGATGCGCCGGGCGAAAAGAACGGGTGCTGTCGCCCGGCAGAAAAAACGGAAATGGAAAAGGTGGAAACAAAAAGGGTGCCGCTGGGCAGCAGGGAAGCGTTCACGGACCTTTTTAGACGCGCGGCGCCTTCTGCGGGAACGGCGCTGTGCGGCGCGGCGCTTGCCGGGATCGTATTTCAAGGGGAGGAGGCGCCGTTTGCCGCGGCGTTATGCGCCGGCGCCTCCGGGGGGCTGTATATCCCCGCGAGCCTCGGCGCGTGCGTCGGCGCGTTCGTTTTCGGGGATTCCCTGGACGTACTGCGGCAGGTGGCCGCCGTAACGCTGGTGTTTCTGCTCAGAAGCGCGGCAAAGTACGTGCTGCGCGTGAAGGTCGGGGCGCCGGCCGCCGGGATGATGGCGTTTCTGTCCGTGCTGCTGGCCGCCGAAACGGTGGCGGCAGCCGCATCCCCGGATGCGGCGTCGGTGCTGCTGGGCTTTGCAAAGGCGCTGGCTGCGTTTGCCGCCGCCTGTTTTTTTTACCGGGTCTTCCTGCTGGCGCCGGACGGCGGAATTTTTGCACCGGCGGCGCCCGGGGACCGGGCGGCGATCCTGTTTTCGGGCAGCGTGCTGCTGCTTTCGCTTGTGCGGTTCCGGTTCGGCGCGTTCGTACCGGTGCATATCCCCGGTTTTGTGCTGGTGATGGCTGCTGCGCTGATTGGCGGGGAGACCGCCGGCGCCGTCGTCGGCATCTGTACGGGACTGGTGCTCGGCACCGCCGACGGGGCCGGTTTTCTGCTGGCTGCGCTGCCGGCGGCGGGGCTTGCCGGCGGTATCGTGTCGTGTTACGGCAAAGCGGCGGTGGGCAGTGTGTTTGCGCTTGTTTATGCGCTGGCGCTCTCGGTCGGCGGCGCTCCCGGTACGGTGGCGAGGGTGGCGGAGGCGGGAGCGGGGATCCTGCTGTTTATCTGCCTGCCGAAGCGCGTTGCCGATGGCTTTTCGGAAAAGCTTTCCGCCATGGATCCTGCCGAACGGGACCCCGGGCGGCTGTTTCTGCGGCTCGGGGTCCTGAAAGCGGCAAAGGCGGTGCGCCGGATCAGTGCCCTGATGACGGCGTCGCAGCAGCTGGGCCACCGGCAGCGCCCGAGCGCCGAAGCGCTGACAGCCGGGCTGCGGCAGGCGGTGTGCGCGGACTGCAAAAAACAGGATTTCTGCTTCGGCGACGCGTTGGAGCTGACGCAGAAGGCGTTTGCCGAAGCGACTGAAACGCTCGGGAGGACCGGGACGCTGGACGCCGGCAGCCTGCCTGCCCGCCTGCGCACGTTGTGCCCGTCCCCGGCGTCGGCGGCGGAGGGGATCTGCAGCTGTATGCGGGAGATGTCGGTGCGGCAGGCTGCCGAACAGGCGGCACGGGACTGCCGCGCACAGAGCGCCGCCGCGATCTCGCAGCTTGCAGGCGTGATGGAAGCCGCCGCCGGAAGGGCGCGGGAGGAGGACGACCCGAACCTGGCGGCTCTTGCCCGCAACGTTTTGCGCGGACAGGGGTACGCCGTCAGCGCCGTCCGGTTCACCCATGCGGGCGGCGGCGTGCTGACCGTGCTGTGCAGGCGCGTGCCCGAAAACGCCGGGATCGGGCGTCTGAAAGGCCTGCTGGAGGAAAAACTGGACCTGCGCTTTGCCGCGCCCGGCGCCGAGCGCTGCGAAGGCGAAGGGACGCTGCTGACGTTTCCGGTGCTGCCGAACCTGAGGGCGGAAGCAGCCGTGCGCACGGCGCCTGCCACCGGGCAGACGCGCTGCGGCGACTGTGTGGAGACCTTTACGGTGCCGCCGGGCACGTTTTACGCGCTTCTCAGCGACGGCATGGGAACAGGGAGCGCCGCCGCGCTGCAGTCGACCCTGGTGCTGACCATGCTCCGCCGCCTTCTGCAGGCGGGGATCGACCCCGCGTGCGCGATCGAAACGGCAAACCGGATGCTGATGCTTTCGGGGGAGGAGGAGACGCTGGCGACGCTGGATCTCGTGCAGGTGGACCTGGGCACCGGGGAGACCGTGCTGTACAAAGCCGGCGCGGCGGCGACGCTGGTCGAAAAATCAAAGCGGGCGGCGGTGCTCGAACCCTCCTCCATGCCGCTGGGGATCCTGCAGCAGCCGAAGACCGTCACGGTGCGCCTGAAGCTGGCGCCCGGGGATAAGCTCGTGCTGCTCTCCGACGGCGCCGCCGTATGTATGCCCGAGGAATATAAAAGCCTTTTGTACCGGCACCGCGGCGCCGACGCCGACGAAACGGCGGAGCTGCTGCTGAACGCCGCCGGCATCCGCCAGCCGGGAAGACAGGACGACCGGACGGCGGTGTGTATATTTATAAAAGAAGAAAAGTAACAAAGTTACAAAGTTGCAAATTCGGAAGCGCTTCGCGCTTGATTATAGAAGCGGCATTTGAAAGCCGTTCCCCTTGAGGTGGGGATGAGAACAACTGAAGGCAGCTCAGCAAGGTCGACCGTGGGGACGGTCATCCTATCGGCGGAAGGCAAGCGGGAACCGTCTCCTGAAGGATCACCTGATCACCGTGCGGAACGGCGTTCCAAATTTGAAATATTTTTTTTGTTTATTGATTTTAATACAAAAACTCCGCTTAATACAAAAACTCCGCTGCCCGGGTCACGGACAGCGGAGTCTTTGTAAAGGTTCGATAAGATCAGGCGGATTTTTTGTTCATCACGGATCTGAGCACGAACAGGGTCGCGATCATCAGCACGAGGCCGATGGGCAGGACGATGAACCACTGGGTCACGAAGCCCGCGATCAGATAGGTCACGAACGATACGCCCGCGACCGTCAAGGCGTAGGGCAGCTGCGTGGACACGTGGTTGATGTGGTCGCACTGCGCGCCGGCGGAGGACATGATCGTCGTATCGGAGATGGGGGAGCAGTGGTCGCCGCACACGGCGCCTGCCATACAGGCGGAGATCGCAATGATGGTCAGCGGGTCGCCCGCGGAGAAGACGCTCAGTACGATCGGGATCAGGATGCCGAAGGTGCCCCAGGAGGTACCGGTGGCAAAGGACAGGCCCACGGCGATGGCGAAGATGATCGCCGGCAGGAACGCCGCAAAGGAGCCTGCGCTGTTTTCGATGATCTGGGAGATGAAGATCTTCGCGCCGAGAGAATCGGTCATGGCCTTGAGCGCCCAGGCGCAGGCCAGGATCATGATGGCGGAGACCATTGCCTTGAAGCCCTCGGGCAGGCTTTCCATCAGCTGCTTGAAGGTCAGGACTCTTCTGATCAGGAAGTAAATGACGGCAATGATCAGGGCGATGAACGCGCCGTAGGCAAGGCCGACGGAGGCGTCGGAGTTGGAGAACGCGTCGATGAAGCCTTCACCGTCAAAGAAGCCGCCGGAGTAGATCATGCCGATCACGCAGCAGATGATCAGGACGACCACCGGGAAGATCAGGTCGATCACGCGGCCCTTCTCGTTCACGGTCATCTCTTCCACCGCCTGCTTGGTGCCGGTGGTGAACAGGTCGCCGTTTTCTTTCGCGTTCGTCTCGTGCTTCTTCATCGGGCCGAAGTCGAAGCTTGTCACGGCCAGGAAGATCATCATGGCGATGGTCAGAAGCGCGTAGAAGTTGTAGGGGATCGCCTGGATAAACAGGCTCATGCCGCTGTCCGCGCCTGCGCCTCTGGCAAAGCCGGCCACGGCCGCCGCCCAGGAGGAGATCGGCGCGATGATGCATACGGGCGCCGCGGTGGCGTCGATGAGATAGGCGAGCTTTGCGCGGGAGATCTTATGCTCGTCGGTAACGGGGCGCATAACGGAGCCCACGGTCAGGCAGTTGAAATAGTCGTCGATAAAGATCAGCACGCCGAGACAGATCGTGGCGAGCTGCGCGCCGGTGCGGGTCTTGATATGTTTCGTCGCCCAGCGGCCGAAAGCGGCGGAGCCGCCCGCTTTGTTCATCATGGCGACAAGCGCGCCGAGCAGGATCAGGAACAGAACGATGCCCATGTTGTAGGAGTCCGCGACGTTCGCGATGAACCCGTCGCTGATCACATGCACAACGGTGCCTTCAAAATTAAATCCGGAATAGATCAGGCCGCCGGCGATGATGCCGATGACGAGGGAGGAGTACACTTCCTTCGTGATCAGCGCCAGCACGATGGCGATGATGGGCGGCAGCAGGGACCAAAAGGTCGCGTATGCCTTCACGTCCTCGCGCACCTTGTCGATCGCCGCGGCGACGTGGCCTTCAAAATCGGGGTCCGCTTCCAGGTTGTCGGCGTAGTTGTCAACGTATTCCTGCGCGGATTCGCCGTCGGTCAGGTCGTAATCCACCGCGTCTTCGCCTTCGCCGATCGTGAACACGTCAAGTCCGGTCGTCAGCAGGACCACGTCGCCGTCGACTTCGGCGTCCTCTTCGGCCTTGGCTTCTTCCCCGGTTTCCGCGTCTTCAGCCGCTTCGGCGTCTTCGGCGTCTTCGGCAGCGGCCTCATTCTCCGCAGCTTCCTCGGAGACCGCCGCGTTCTCTTCGCTGATCGCTGCTTCTTCAGCCGTGTCGGGCGTTTCGGTCATCATGGCGGAGAACGTGCCGATCAGGAAGGTGACCATGCACATGATCAGGACGGCGAAAAACCGTCTGGATCTTCTGTTCTTCATCAAAAAAATCATCCTTTCTTTTTTTAATAGTTGGATTGTATTCTTTTTTTCCATATTTGTCAAGCGTATATCAACGAATTTTTATACAAAAAGAAGAATTTTTCCGTATCCTTCCCGGCAACCGAAAATATAGCTTTACATCGGACAAAGGGTCTGCTATAATGATATTTGTTAAAATATACCGTTTTGACGGCTGAAAACCGCGGTCAAAGCAAAAAACAGAGAAAAACGAAGGTCCCCGCAGGGGACGGGAGGTTCCGAATATGCAATATACATCCACAAGAAACAATACGATCAGGGTCTCTTCCTCCGAAGCTATCGCCGCCGGTATTTCCAAAGACGGCGGGCTGTTCGTGCCTACCGAGGTCCCGCAGGTGACGCCCGATTTTATCGCGGCGCTCGCAGGCAAATCCTATATTGAACGCGCCAGGGACGTGCTGCGCCTGTTCCTGACCGACTATCCCGCCGGAGAGATCGACGCGGATACCGCCGGTGCTTACACCGGCAGCTTCGGCAGCGAAAACGTGGCGCCGGTCGTCAATCTGTATGAAAACGTGAACATTCTGGAGCTCTGGCACGGGCCGACCTGCGCATTCAAGGATATGGCGCTGCAGCTTCTGCCCTATCTGCTGACGGGCGCCGCTTCGCGCGTGTCGGGCGGCAAAACCACGGTGATCCTCGTCGCCACGTCCGGCGATACCGGCAAGGCGGCGCTGGAGGGTTTCAAGGACGTGCCAGGTACGCGCATCCTCGTCTTCTTCCCCTCCGACGGCGTCAGCCCCATGCAAAAGCTGCAGATGACGACGCAGGAGGGCGAAAACGTGGGCGTCGCCGCCATCCGCGGCAATTTTGACGACGCGCAGAACGGCGTGAAGCGGATCTTCACCGACCCTGCCATCGCCGAAAAGCTTGCCGCGGGAAACCTGACGTTCTCCTCTGCGAACTCGATCAACTGGGGCAGGCTTGTGCCGCAGATCGTCTACTATTTTTCCGCCTATGCGGACCTCCTTGCCGCCGGGAAGGTGAAGAACGGCGAAAAGATCAACATTA
This sequence comes from Clostridia bacterium, assembly GCA_017430145.1. Lineage (GTDB taxonomy): Bacteria > Bacillota > Clostridia > Oscillospirales > Acutalibacteraceae > RUG806. The sequence continues at coordinate 4,436 of JAFRNP010000161.1, read as the reverse complement.
CGGTGCCCACCGGCAACTTCGGCAATATCCTTGCGGCGTACTACGCCATGCGCATGGGGCTGCCCGTGAACAAGCTGGTGTGCGCCTCCAACGAAAACGACGTGCTGACCGAGTTTCTGACCACCGGGCGCTATAACCGTGTGCGTCCGTTCCATACGACGGTCTCTCCCTCCATGGATATCCTGATCTCCAGCAATTTGGAGCGGCTGCTGTTCCATCTGCTCGGCGACGACAGCGATAAAACGGCCGAGCTGTTCCGGCGCCTGAAGGAGGACGGGGAATATACCGTGGACGGCGAAACGCTTGCAAAGCTTAGGGAGCTGTTTGCCGCCGGCTGCTGCGACGATGCGGCGACAAAAGCGACTATTGCCGACACGTTCAGAAAAAACGGCTACCTCTGCGACACGCATACTGCCGTGGCGGTGAACGTCTGCAGCGCCTATCGGGAAAAGACCGGCGATCAGACGCCCACGGTCATCGCGTCCACCGCTTCCCCGTACAAGTTCTGCCGGGCGGTGCTCTCCGCACTCACGGACGGCGGCTTTACGGCGGAAAACGAATTCGATATGGTGGAGGAGCTGGAGGCGCTGACAGGCGTTCCCGCGCCCGAACAGCTCAAAACGCTGAAAAACAAGGCGGTCCGTTTCGACCGGGTCGTGACGAAGGATGAAATGGAGCAGGCGGTGTACGACCTGTTGGGGATCTGATCCCATGGCGCTGTACGTACTCGCTGACACGCACCTGTCCTTCGGGACGGATAAGCCCATGTGCATCTTTCCCGGCTGGCAGGACCATGTGATAAGGCTGGAGGCCGCCTGGCGGCGGCTGGTAAAGCCCGAAGACACCGTGGTGATCCCGGGGGACATCTCCTGGGCGATGCAGATAAAGGACGCCGAGCGGGATCTTGCGTTCCTGCACGCGCTGCCGGGCCAGAAGATCATCGGCAAGGGCAACCACGACTACTGGTGGTGTACCATGCGGAAAATGCAGGAATTTCTGGACGCCAACGGTTTTGACAGCATCCGGTTCCTGTTCAACAACGCCTGCCGGGTCGGCGATATCGCCGTATGCGGTACCCGCGGCTGGTTTTTCGACGCGCAGGACGCCGAGGACAACAGCAAGATCATCCGGCGGGAGGCCATGCGGCTGGCGCGCTCCATAGAAGAGGCGCTCTCGCTCGGCGGCACGCCCGTGGCGTTTATGCACTATCCCGTCGTCATGGACGGGCAGACGGTGGAGCCGCTGATGGAGGTGCTGGAGCAGTTCGGCATTACGCGGTGCTATTTCGGGCACGTCCACGGCGATACCTCCGGCAGGCTGCTGCGGTTTACGGAGCGGGGGATCCTGTTTTCCCTGATCAGCGCCGACGCGCTGGGCTTTTGCCCGAAAAAAGTACTGCTGACGGAATGATAATGATCGAGAAAAAGAAGATATAGAAAGCAGGCGGGCGTTTCGGCCGCCTGCCCGGGAGGTCCGTATGAAAAAAGCAATATCCCTGCTTATCCTGGCCCTTTTCCTCTTTTCCTGCGTCTCCTGCGTCCCCGGCGGGCATGAGGAGCCTGAGACGGCCACCGCCGCCCTGTCCGGTACGGGCGACGGCCCCGCATTCTTTCAGTTGCAGGAGCTGCCGGACATCGGCAGCTACGTGCCGCACGAAAAACCGGCGTACTTTTTTGACGACGGCCCCCGCGACGTTTTCGAGCCGCGGGACGATTACGGCGGGGTTTTGCCCTACTGCGCCGGTATGACCGACTTTTATGAGCCCGCATATTTTTTCAATGAAGAGACCGGGGAGACCGACTGGGACAATAAGATCGGGATCGACCGGGGATTCGGCTCGTCACATGAGCTGTTCGGCGTTATGACGGCGGACGGCCGTATCATTACCGGCGGCGTCTATACCTTCTGCAGGTATTTCGATGCCGGCGGTTCAGACGCCTTCTGGCTGTTTGAAAGGGCGCAGGGGAACGTCTCCCATTCCTTTGTGATCTCTGCGGACGGAAAAACGCTGGCAGAGGCGGACCAGATCCGGGTGGAACCCTGCGGCGACGGGTACGTGCTGGTGTGCGGGGAAGCCTGCCGTTCGGCGTACGGGTATTCCGATTATCGCCTGCACCACGTTTCGTCCCCTGACGGTGAGACGCTGCTTGGCGCCGACGCCCTCGGCGCCGCTGTGCCGGAGGGGCTGGAGAATGCCGAGCTTATCTATGCGGGGAACGACGGGTATTTGCTTCGTGTGATCGTGACGCAGACCGATTGGGATGAGGAGACGGACGAGATGATCGCCGGGACAGACGCGTACTGTTATCTTGACCCTGCAGGGAACCTGAAGTCCCGGTTTGAAGCCGACGACAGCGAGTGGCTGTCTGTCCTTTGCGGCAGGTATCTGGTCTCCGATGGATACGGCGTGCTGGATTTTTCGGGGGCGCCGGTGGGCATCGACGGGTACGACGAGTATCAGGAGGACGCTTTGTCCGGCTGTTTCTTTGCGCTGAAATACGACGATCCGGAAGAAAAATACGACGATCAGACGGCCGTGGAGGTCGACGTTTACGACGCCGGCGGGAACAGGATGGCGCATTACCGGACGACGAACGCGGAGAAGGATTATTTCCGGAACTATCTGCTCACCTGCAACGTGGGGTTCCGAAAAGACAGGGGCGAACTGTTTTCGCTGCTGACCGGGCAGGCGCTCGATCCGGGCGTCGGCAGGATCGACGCCGCCTACCGGATCTCATCCGGTACCGTTTATTATGACGAAAGCGCGTTTTCTTTGCAGACGCTGCAATGGGTCGCCCTGCAAACGGAAAGCGGCGAGTGGTATGCCTGCCGGCTGTCGGATCTGAAAACCGTAAAGATAAGGGAACCCGCCGTTTCATCGTACGGGGACGCGGTCCAGGCGTTTTGTCAGGGGGACGTGCTGGTCGTATGTTCGGATGCGGGCGAATTCCTTTACGACTTGGCAGACGGGAACGAAAAGCATCTGCCGCAGATGCCCGCAGACGGAAACGCCGACGGAGAGGAACCGAATATGGTTTCCGTAAGCAAAGAGGCGCTGTTCTTCTATCGCTATGCGGACGGCATATACGGATCCCGGACGTATATGTATACGGAGGAGAAAGGCGACTGGAACGTACTGGTTACGGAATACCCGTCTACGGACGACGGCGATCTCATCTTTTTATGCACAAAAAACCATGCATATACGTTACGTTCCGACGGGACGGTGCTGGCGTCCCTTGAGATCAACGCGTATGTCTGATTAAAACAGTTTATTCAGGGAGGAATACGATGAAAAAAATGAAAACCGGCGTTGCCGCGCTGCTGGCACTTTCGTTTCTGGTTTCGCTGTGCGCCTGCGCAAAGACGCCGACCGACGCTGACGCGACGGCCGAAACGCCACCGGCGGAGCCGGCCGCGACCGTTGATTCCCGTCCGGTGGACGGAAGCTTTGTTTTTACCGAAGAAAACTATCCCAAAATGGGCGGTTCCCTTGCAAACCTGCCGCTGGGGCAGGCGGTCACCTCAACGGTGCTGGGCATTTCGCGGGAGGACGCGGACGGCCTGATCACCTTTGAGGGTTCCACCACCGACAATTACGAGGCCCTTGTGGACGGCACGTTTGATATCCTGCTTGCCTACGAGCCGAGCGAGGAGGCGAAGGCATATATCGCCGATCAGGGCGTTGAACTGGAGATGACGCCCATCGGCGTGGACGCGCTGGTCTTCATCTGCTCAAAGGACAACCCGGTCAGCTCCCTTTCCGTCGACCAGATCAAGTCGATCTACAAAGGGGAAACGGACAACTGGAAAGACGTCGGCGGCGAGGATCTGCCGATCGTCCCCTACCAGCGCAATACCGACTCCGGCTCCCAGACGCTGTTCGACAAGCTGATCGATCTCGGCGACGACCTGATGGACCCGCCCGAGGGACTGCAGGTGAGCTCCATGATCGGGCTTCTGGAGGCGATCGCCGATTACGACAACGCAAAGGGCGCCATCGGTTATACGGTCTACTATTACCTGACCAACATGGAGAGTGACAAGCTCGGCACCACAAAGATCCTCGCCCTGGACGGGGTGGCCCCTTCCAACGAAACCATCGGCGACGGCAGCTATACGCTTTCCAATGATTTTTACGTCGTGATCCGCAAATCCGCCGCCGAAGACAGCCCGGAGCGCATCCTTTATAACTGGATCTGTTCGGCGCAGGGCAGAGAGCTGGTGGAGAGGGAGAACTATCCGGTGCGGATCTCCTGATCGCGAATGATTTGGGCATTTGACAAAGACGAAAAAAATTAAGGCAACACCGCACAATTCGCGGCGCACGCCTTGCTTGATCTTTATTCCGTCATCCTGCACAGATTTTCCTTGCCAACCGCCAGGTTGACGGCGTCAAATCTGTACAATCTGACGAAAAAATCTACTGCGCAATC
>JAFRNP010000160.1 GCA_017430145.1 Clostridia bacterium | reverse complement strand
TAGGCCGTATTGCCGGGCACGCCGCACTTCGGGGCGGTGGTCGCGGATCCGACGCTCGCTTCGGCGGTCTCTTTGCCCGTGCAGCCTTCGCGCGTGCAGGTACGTTCGGCGGTGCAGGTTGCGTTGTTCTCGCCCCATGTGTAGGTCGCATCGCCCCAGACGTGTTCAAGCGCGTCGATCGGCACGTTCGCGGTCTGCGTCTCGGCCCAGGCTTCGGCAAAGGTCGCCGTGTAGGCCGTATTGCCGGGCACGCCGCACTTCGGAGCGGTGGTCGCGGATCCGACGCTCGCTTCGGCGGTCTCTTTGCCCGTGCAGCCTTCGCGCGTGCAGGTACGTTCGGCGGTGCAGGTCGCGTTGTTCTCGCCCCATGTGTAGGTCGCATCGCCCCAGACGTGTTCAAGCGCCGGGATCACCAGATCGAACAGGTCTGTCTCGTTGTATCCGGTATCGAACACCTTGCCGCATTCGCAGGTATAGTGCGCCTGCACGCCCGCGACGCCGCACTTTGCGGCCTGCTCGGGCACAAATGTGTAGGTGTGGGTATGCTTGGGGGTCGCCGTGTACTGCGCGGTGAAGACCGTGTTCTCCTGTACGTTTTCAAGGGCGTTGTCCCAGCCGCTGAAGGCGTAGGTATAATCGTCGTCCTCGGGCTTTTCGGGATCCGCAAGCCCGTAGACCGCCGTGGAGCCCTTCGCGATCACGTCCGCTTTGAGCAGGGTGTTATCGTAGTTTACAAAGGTCACGCCCACCATGTCGCCGCTTTCCGGGATAAACAGCGCGTTCACGGTCAGATCGGCGGTAACGCGGCTGTAATCCTTATCCCAGCCGTAGAAGGTACTGCCTTCCTTTGCGGGGGCGTCATAGGGGTAAACGGCGGCTTCGCCGTCGGCGACCGGGGTGGTATACAGGGTATTGCCCGCGCCGTCGGTAAAGGTCACGGTGAAGTTCGTCACGTCCGTGGCTTCAAACTGCGCCACGGCGTAGGTGTTTTTGGTAATATTCGTGATATCGGCGGACCAGCCGGTGAATTCGTAGGTATGCACGCCGTCCGCTCTTGTTGCGGCGGGGGCAAGGGATTCGGCGGAGGTCCCGTAGGCGGCCTCTTCGGTGGCCAGCAGGTCGCCGTTCCAGTTCAGGAACACCACCGTATAGGTGCGGGCGGTCTCTGTGTACACGGGCACGTAGGTCGTATCCGCGGTGATCGGGCCCAGAAGCACGGACGCGTCGTCCTCCTGCACCCACTTATCGAACTCGTAGACGGTGGAAACGGTTGCTTCCCGCTTCAGCGCCGCGCTGCCGCCGGTATAGACGGGTACGCCGTTGTAATTGACGGAAACGGTCTGGATCGGGTCGCCGTTATAATCCTTGAAGGTCGCTCTCAGCGTCTGCACCGCGCCGCAGACGCACACGCCGTTTACGTAGGTATGCGGTACGGTCTCGCTGAAGGTGCAGTTATTGCAGCTCGCCGTATGCGTGCCGTCGCTGTTGACCGTGTATGAAAGGTCGTGCGCGTTGGGGCCGGTGTAGCTGTTTTTCAACACATAGCCGCAGGTCTGGCAGGTATAGGCGGTGTAGCCCTGCGCACTGCAGGTCGGCTGCGTGACGGCGGCGGGGCCGTAGGCGTGGATCTCGTCCACACGGTGGTTTTCCACCGCGTCGCCGCAACGGGCGCAGACCTTAAAGTGCCCGGTCCCGCCGTTTTGCTGCCACTCGCCGTAGAGGTGGCCGTTCACGGTATCCGCGGGGAGCGTCTGCGCAGCCGCCGAGGTCGCCTGCGTGCAGGCAAAGTCCGTAAAGCAGTTCAGGCAGCTTTGGCATCTGTAATAGGCGTTGTTGCCCTGCGCAATGCAGGTCGCCGCGTTTGCGGGGACAAGCTCGGGGGTATGGGGCAGCTGCGCGATCGTAAGGTCGGTCAGCTCTGTAAAGCCGTCGGAAGCAAAGTTTTTAAGACAGACCGAGCAGTGGTAATATCCCTTGGTGCCCGGATGCGTGCAGGTGGCGGGGTCCTCCTGGTTCCAGGCGCCCAGCGTATGGCCGGGGGACGAGGGGACCACGGTTTTCGTCTTCGGGCAGAGCGTACAGACCTGCGTGTATTCGCCGCCGTCCAGACAGGTCTGCGGCCGCGTCCAGTTCTTTTCGCCCCAGTTGTGCTGCTCAGGGATATACCGGGCGTTGACCGTGAGCGGACCGGTGACGTTGTTGAAGGCGGTATCCCAGCCGGTGAACCTGTAGTGCTGGGTCTCGTTATACAGCTTATACTGGTCGATCGCGGGGGCGACGGCGGCGCCGCCGTAATACACCTGCTGCGTATCCAGGACCGTCGCGCCGTCCTTGAAGGTGACGGTGACCTGCTCGCGGTCGTAGTAAAGGTCGATCACAAGGGAGCCGTCTGCGGCGATGGCGGCGGTATTGACCACGCTGCCGCCCACCTTGCCGTATTTGTAGATGAAGCCCGTGTAACCCTTGTTGAAGTCGGAAACGGACAGCACGGCGCCGGTGGTGCCGGTAAGGTCCTGGACCTCGGCGACGTCATAGCCGCTGCCGTCGGCCGTCATCTGGTTATGGCGCACCGTGTAGGCGGTGTCGGTGTTGGGAGACCAGTGGGCGTGCAGCGTGTACGCCTGCGTTTTGTCCCAGGCGCGCACGCAGGCACCGGAGGCGTTGTAATACTGATCGCCGCCGTCTGCCGCAGAGTAATACCCCGTAAAGGTGTAGCCGGTTTTTGCGGGGACGCTGATCTCGGGCATACTGAAGCCGTACACGGCGCTGACGCTGCCGGTGCCGGCGGAGATATTCGCGCCGTGGTTATCGAGCGTCACCGTGTAGGCGGAGGAGCCGCCGCAAACCGAGCAGACGCCGTTCGAGGACGAAAGCCCCGTACAGGAGATGGCGCCGCTGGTGTAGCCGCACACGTCGCAGTAGTCGTAATGCGTGCCGTTGCCGTTGCAGTGATGCGTCAGGTGGCCGCCGCCGTGGGAACAGACGCCTTTCAGATACACGTCCCTTTCGGCTACGATCGTAACCACCTGCGCATAGTTATCCGAGTCAAAAACCTGTAATGTTGTTGTAAATGTATAAGGACCGGACGTCACACCCACGTCAGGCGCTGATGCAGTATAGGTCACGTACGACGTTGAATTATCAAGGAGTTTGTTGTTATCAAAATACGTCCCGTTGTATACGGTCGGCGTTACAGTCGCGACGCCGGTAGAATACTGCCCGTAAGTATACCACATATAGTATTCATTGTCCGGTGTTGTTACTTTTGCGTTATAAGGATAGCCGTTTTTCGCATACCATGTGTATGTCCGGAAGGTCACGTTAAACGTATAGGAAGACGCAAGGGATCTGTCTACCTCCACCGTGCTGCCCGAGACGCCGGGGTCGATCCAGGCTTCCATATGCAATACGCTGCTGACGATCGTCTGCGCATATCCGCCGTTATCGTCCGCGCTTACGGGCGCGATGCAGACCACAAACAGCGACGCTGTCATGCAAAGGGAAAGAAAAACAGACAAAGTTTTTTTCCAAAGACGTTTCATGGATACAAGGTCTCTCCTTTCAGAAATATATTTATAGTAGACCTTTATATATTTTATCATAGCGATCCCGTTTTTCGCAAGCCGTCGACGGAAAAAACCGGCGGGAAACCGCTTGAATAGTGTACAAATTTTCAGACCGCGATTTGTGCAGTTTTACTTCTTCGTCAAAAAACGCCGTTTCTGCCTTCCTTTTTTCCTTCAACCGCGCCCCGACCGGTCCATTTTTTTCTTGCACTCTGACTATCATTATGGTATACTGTTTTATGATCATAACGGTCTTGAAAAACCAAAGGAGGTTTTTTTATATCATGAAAAAGCACACCCTGATCCTTGCGCTGATCCTTTGCGCTTCTCTGCTGCTTGGGGCCGTTCCCGCGTTTGCCGCGGGGACAGATGCGCGGCTCTATAACGTATACGGCGACCATATGCTTTTCCAGCAGAACGCCGACGCCGTGTTCGCCGGAGAGGCGGCGCCCGGCACGGCGCTCTCTGTAACGCTTAAGGACAACGCCGGCGAAACGGTGCGTACGGCAAACGGGACCGCCGGCGCCGACGGCACGTTCTCGCTCTCCTTTGCCGCTCCCGCCGGCAGTTTCGACCCCTACACCGTCACGCTGACGGCAGGCGGCGCGACGGTAAAGACCCTTACGGACGTGGTGTTCGGCGAGCTGTGGCTTTCGTTCGGCCAGAGCAACATGGAGTATAACCTCCACGGCACCGCCGAGGGCCGCGCCATGCAGGCGGCGGGCGAGACCGGCAGCCGGAACCTTCGGGTGCTGCAGATCCCGCATCCGGTCAAAAGCGGCGCGATCTACGCCGAGCCCACGCCGCAGACCGACGCGGTCAACTGTTATTGGTACACCGGCGACCAGGCGGACGTTTACGGCATGAGCGCCGTGGGGTATTTCTTTGCAGCGGATCTTCTTGAAACGCTGGACGTGCCCGTGGGCATCCTGAATGCCGCCGTGGGCGGTTCCTCCATTGACGCGTGGATCTCCCGCGCAGCGATCGACGGCGATACGGACGTCAAAAGCGCCGTCATTTCGCACGGCGCGTACGTTACGCCCGCGAACTGGGAGAACGCCGGTCCGTATCATATCTGCATGACGGGGCTTTATAACTCCAAGATCGCGCCGCTTTCCAATTTCCGTCCCTCCGGCGCCGTGTGGTACCAGGGCGAAACGGATCTGATGCTGTATAACGATCCCGCCTATTACGCGCAGCTCTTTGACCTGATGCAGGACAGCTATACCGACCTGTTCTCCCATACGAACGGCAGATTCCCCATCATGTTCACGCAGCTCGTCTCCTTCGACTACGGCCTGGGCCCCTTTGCCGAGACCGCATTCAACGAGGCCTTTACTACCCTTGCCGCCGGGGATCCCGCCAGCCGCGGTGAAGTGGTGGTCCACGACCTGCCGCTGGATTATTACCCGGAATGGGGCGCCATCCACCCCATGACCAAAAAGCCCATCGCCGAACGTATGGCAAACTGCGCGAAGGCGCTGGTGTACGGCGGCGATATGCCCGCCTCCGCCCCGGCAATGACCGGGACGCAGGTTTCGGACGGCAGCGTTCTGGTCAGCTTTTCCAACGTGGGCGACGGCCTGATGTGCACGGACGACACGCTGCACGGCTTTGCCGTATACGGCGCGGACGGCTTTTGCGTGCCCGCCGAAGCCGAGATCGTTTCCGCCGATACCGTGCGCGTATGGAGCGACGAGGTCGCCGCGCCCGCCGGCGCAACGTACGCCGTGAACAGCATATCCACCTCCGCGAACCTGTGGAGCAGCTATAACGGCAAGGCCTATCAGCCCGCCGCCGCCTTCGGCGCTTCCGATCCCGCCGCGACCAAACTGTTTGACGACGCCGAGTGGATGCGCTGCGAAACGCTGAAGGCCTGGCAGAACGCGGATTCCGACCCCGGTTTCCGGGACGTATGGACCGCAAAGGGCGCCGCTCTTACCGTTTCGGCGGACGCCGCCGAGGGCGACGGGTCCCTTGCGATCACCGGCAAGAGCCTGCTCTTCTCGGTGTCCACCGCGTTTGCCGAGGCCAAGAACGGCAAAATGAACAGGCACGACAACATTGATACGGATTACACCGACTACGGCACGCTCTCTGTAAGGGTGAAGGTAACCGGCAGCAAGGACGTGACGCTTGAAGGGCTGCGGCTGTATAAGGACAAGACGCTGTATTACTGCCCGCTGTGCCTGGAGAGCGGCAAAAACGCCGCGGTGATCCCGGCGGACGGCGATTGGCACACCCTTACGTTCGACCTGAACGCCCTCGGGTTCTTCGGCAGCGCCGCGGACCGCTGGAGCAACGAAGCGCTGAGAGGCGTCACCGAGCTGCGCCTTTGCTTCTCGGGCGCAGGCGCCGAACTGCAGATCGACGGGTTCCGCTTTGCGCCGGAGGACGCCGGGACCGAATACCCCCGGGCAAAGCTGCAGCGCCTGATCGACGCCGTCCTCGCGTTTATTGAAAAGATCAAAGACATGTTCTCTAACCTGTTTTCCGGCAGCTGACGCACCGGAAACCGCACACAAAAAGGCGGCCGAACCGTCGGCGGCTTTTTGCATTCCCTGACAAAGGGCTTTTTTTTAGGCAACACCGCATAATTCCGGTGTGCGGATTGCGCAGTAGATTTTTCGTCAGATTGTGCAGATTTGACGCCGTCAACCTGGCGGTTGGCAAGGAAAATCTGTGCAGGATGACGGAATAAAGATCAAGCAAGGCGTGCGCCGCGAATTGTGCGGTGTTGCCTTTATAATACCTTGGACAAAAAGTCCTGGGCGCGGGCGGTTTTGGGGTTCGCGAAGAATTCCTTCGGCGGCTGTTCCTCCACGATCTGCCCGTCGTCCATAAACAGCAGGCGGGTGCCGACCTCTCTGGCAAAGCCCATCTCGTGGGTCACCAGCACCATGGTCATGCCGCTGTCCGCCAGCTCCTTCATCACGTCCAGCACCTCGCCCACCATTTCGGGGTCCAGCGCGGAGGTGGGCTCGTCAAAGAGCATGATCTCCGGGTCCATGGCCAGCGCGCGGATGATCGCCACCCGCTGCTTCTGTCCGCCGGAGAGCTGCTGGGGGAACGCCGCCGCCTTATCCTTCAAGCCGATCCGCTCCAGCAGGGCGTACGCCTTGTCGGCGGCCTGGGCTTTGGAAAGGCCCTTGAGCTTCATGGGCGCCAAAGTGATGTTATCAAGAATGGTCAGATTATTGAACAGGTTGAACTGCTGGAACACCATACCGATGCGCTGCCGCGCCAGGTTGATATTCAGGGAGTTTTCACGCTCGATCTGTTTGATAAGGGCGTTATACGCGCCGCCCTCGTGCTTTTTGAGCAGATCCTTTTCCTTTATTTCCCATATGATCTCGCTGTCCAGCGCCTCTTCGCTTTTTTCCGGATTCGCCTGCCTTGCCGCGAGCATCTTTTCAGCATAGGTCCTGCTTGCCCGGATCACGTCAAAATGCAGGTAGGGATCCACGGGCGTGACCAGATCGTCGTCCACCCAGACCTCGCCGTAGGTGGGTTCCTCCAAAAGGTTCATGCAGCGCAGAAACGTACTTTTGCCGCTGCCGGAGGGCCCGATGATCACGATCTTTTCGCCCTTTTCGATCTCGCAGGAAACGCCCTTGAGCACGCGCAGGTCGCCGAAATTCTTATAGATATTTTTAACGCTTATCACTTGCTCTCAGACTCCTTTCCATCAGCTTGACAAGCCCTGAGATGATCAGGACCAGCACGATATAGATGATCGCCATGCACAGATAAGGCACCATGAACTCATAGTTGGAAGAGCCGATATAGTTGAACACGCTGTACAGGTCCACCGCGCCGACGAAGGATACCACCGAGGTCTCCTTGATCAGGGTGATAAACTCGTTGCCGAGGGTGGGCAGGATGTTTTTGACCGCCTGCGGCACGATGATCTTCCACATCGTCATCCCGTAGCCGAGGCCCAGCGCTCTGCCCGCTTCCATCTGCCCGGGGTCCACCGAGAGGAGGCCGGAGCGCATGATCTCCGACACGTACGCGCCGGAATTGAGGCCGAACACCACGATGCTGACCGCCAGCGAAGACATTTTGATCCCCAGAAGCGGGAACAGGACGTAGTAGCTCAGCAGCAGCTGCACCACCATGGGGGTCCCGCGGAAGAACGCCACGTAAACGGTCACGATCTTATCAAGCGTTTTGGAGATCCAGCCGCGCTTCGGGATCACCTTCACGATCGCGATCAGCGTACCGATCACGATACCGATCAGAAGGCCGAGCACCGCGATCGTCGCCGTATTTTTAAGACCCTGCAAAACGCGCTGGTAACCCTTTTGCTTTGTTCCCTTCATCAGGGATTTTTTGAATACTTCGATTTTTTTATCTAAATTCATGATACCCGCTTCCCTCCCCGTTTTGGCCTGCCAAACCGGGGAAAATCCGAAAAGAAACCCAATCCGCTCAGGATCGGGTTTCCCGAAAGTCAACTGTTCCGAAGCTTATTTGCCGTTCACGGAATCCACGATCGCGTGGGCCGGGCCCTCGTCGATGATCACGTAGTTGATGTTGCCGTTGACCATGTCGTTGACCGCCTGCGCGCCGTTCGCGTAAGGCTGGCAGGTGGCGGCGATGCCGTCAAAGCCCCACTCCTCGTCGCCTTCCACATAGAACTGCGCGGTGGTGCCTTCCTGCACGCCGATCTTCACGCTTGCGTCAAAGCCGTTCAGGATCGCTTCCACGTCCTCAAGGGTCTTGCACCCGTCAAAGGTGGTGTCGCCCGCAGGCGCAATGATCAGCTGGGACGCGGTGTAGTAAGAATCGGAGAAGGTCACGAAATTCTTTCTCTCCTCGTTCACGGTGATACCGGACGCGGTGATGTCGGCATAGCCCTTGTCGACCGTTTCAAACACGGACTTGAAGTCGATGTTCTTGATGACCAGCTCTTTGCCGAGGAAATCGGCAAGGCCCGCCATGATCTCCATGTCCACGCCGAGGTAGTCGGCGCCTTCGGTGTACTCAAAGGGCGGGAACGCGGCGTTGGTGGCGACCACCAGCTGGTCCTTGCTCTCATCCTCTTCGGCGGAGGTCACGGCCGTGGGGGTGCCGTTGCCGAAATACTTGTCCATGATCCCGTCCAGCGTTCCGTCCGCCTTGATCTGGGCGATGTACTCGTTGGTCTTCTGCTGCAGCTCTTCGTCGGTCTTGGAGACGCCGAAGGCATACAGCTCGTCGGTCAGGGAGATATCGACGGTCTTGACGATGTCCGCAGCCGCGGGGGCCTCGGTGGCGTCGGTGGCGTCGGAACCGGCGTCGGTATCCTTCGCGCAGGCGGCAAACGCCGCGATGCACATGGCCAGCGCCAGAAGGACCGCTACGATTTTGGTGTACTTCATAGTAAAATCTTCCTTTCTGATTTCCGGGCACACGCCCTGTTTTTTAAAAGTGCCCATATTATAACGCACAAAATGCATAAAATCAAGAGAATCATGTATTTTTTTTCATTTCTCATCAAAAATTTGTCTGATAAGTAAAAATACAGGTTGAATTTTTATCCGTTTATGGTATACTTGATGTAGAAATCTCCCGGAAAGCGACGGAAACACGGATATGAAGCTTACAGTCATCGGGGGCGGCGGCGTCCGCTCCATGTTTTTGGCAAAAAGCCTTGCGCAAAAAGCGCAGGAGCTGGATATCGACAAGCTGTATTTTATGGACACCGACCCCGAAAAGCTGCGCATCTACGGCGCAATGGCACAAAAGGTGGCAAAGCTGCTCGCCCCGCGGCTGCTGTTCACCTGCACCGAAAGCGCGGAGGAGGCGCTGGACGGCGCGGATTACGTGATCACCACGATCCGCGAGGGCGGCGACCGCCTGCGGGCTCTGGACGAGCGCGCGGCGCTGGATCTGGGCGTGCTGGGGCAGGAGACGACCGGCGCCGCCGGCTTCAGCTTCGCCATGCGCAGCGTACCGGCGCTTTTGGAGTACTGCGCGCTTGCAAAAAAATGCAGCAAACCGAACGTGCAGATATTCAATTTCACGAACCCCGCCGGGCTTGTCTCCCAGGCGCTGTGGGACGCGGGCTACGCATTCGCCCACGGCATCTGCGACGCGCCCTCCGGCATGCTCAACGCCTTTGCGAAGATGCTGCAGGCCGAGCCCGGGCGTGTGCGCGGGGAGCTGTACGGGCTCAACCACCTGTCCTTTTTCTCCGAGGTGACCCTGGACGGCAAAAACATCCTGCCGGCGCTGATCGAAAACGACGCGTCCTACCGGCAGACGGACCTCAGGTACTTCTCCAAAGAGCTGCTTGAGCGCAAGCAGTTCATCCCGAACGAATACCTGTATTATTATTTCAGCAGCACCTCGGCGTTGAAAAATATCCTGGAGGCGGAGGAGACGCGCGGCGAGCAGATCTGCCGGATCAACCGGCTGATGACGGCGGCGCTGCGCGGCAAAGATATCGCCAACGACTTTGAAAAGTGCCTGAAGATCTTTGAGCACTACTACGGCCTCAGGGAAAACTCCTACATGGCAAGCGAAACGGGCGTCAGCCGCGAGACGAAATGGAGCTTCAATCCCTTTGACCGGGACGCGGGCGGATACGCGGGCGTTGCGCTGCGCTATATCGAGATCGTAAACAGCGGCAAGACCGACAGCATGATCCTTTGCGCGCCGAACAAGGGCGCGATCCCGGGGCTGGAGGACGACGACGTGATCGAAGCCACCTGCGACGTCACCCCGGACGGCCCCGTCCCGCACCGCTTTGAGCGCTTTGACGAGGACGCGCTGGAGCTGATCCGCCGCGTCAAATACTACGAACGCAAGGCGGCGCGCGCGATCCTTGACAAAAACGCCGCCGACGCCGCCGACGCCCTCGCCCTGCACCCGCTGGTCAACGACTGTGATATCGCCCAAAAGCTGACGGCTCGTTTTCTGGAGATCAACGGGGCATACGCGGAGGGATGGAAATAGAAAAGTATAAAAGTAAGAAAGTAAAAAAGTATCAAATTCGGAAGCGCTGTCGCGCTTGATTATAAATTATTAAAGAAGTTAAAGTTATTAAAGTTGAAAAAATAAGGAACGCCGCTTTGGCGCGGCGTTGATGATAGTTGGCGGGCGTTGATGATAGTAGGCCGGCGACGTCCGGCGTCTGTTATGACTGCACACCTTAAATCATATGGCACCGTATCTCGGCGTTCAACCGGGCAGCGATCTTTAAGTCTTAATTGGCGGCGCAATATGATCAAGCGCGTCAGCGCTTCCTCATTTGTAACTTTGTAACTTTTTTACTTTGTATCTTTATCCGCGTGAACGTCCACCTGCGGGAACGGGATCGTGATCCCATTTTCGTCAAAGGCGACCTTGACCTGCTCGTACAGATCGAAATAGACGTCCCAGTAATCGGGGTTTTTGCACCAGGCGCGCACGGTGTACTCCAGGGCGGAATCCAGGTGGTTTGACAGCCGCGCGAAGGGCGCCGGCGTTTTCAGAACCTTTTCGTTCTTCTCACAGACCTCCAGAAGGACCGCCTCCACCTTTTTGATATCGTCGGAATAGGCGGCGGTAAAGGTCAGGTCCACACGCCGCTCCGGCAGGGCGGATACGTTTGTCAGCGTCGCGTTGGAGAGCGTGGCGTTGGGCACCACCGTCCGGCGGTTGTCAATGGTGATGACGTGCGTTTGAAAGATACCGATGTATTCCACGGTCCCCTCCACGCCCTGCGCAACAATAAAATCACCCACGCGGAAGGGTTTCAGAAGTAAAATCAGAAAACCGCCGGCGATATTGGCAAGGGAGCCCTGCAGCGCAAGGCCGATGGCGAGCCCGCAGGAACCGATCACCGCAATAATGGAAGACATTGGCACCCCCAATATCGCCAGCGCCGTAACGCCGATCAGCATTTTTGCGGCGCCGCCGACCAGCGTCGTAATGAAATGGCCGGTTGCCGGATCAACCTTGGAGATGAGTTTGCCCTTTTCCATCTTTCGGGTAAGGGAGTTTATCACCTTAAAACCGATCAGAAGCAGGACCAGCGAGATCAGCAGCCTGCCGCCGTAGGTGACGGCAAACTCCTCCAGCATGGTCCACAGCCGCGTCAGATACCCGCCGACCTCATCCTTTGACCCCGGCAGATCTGTGATCACGCTGACGGCCTCATCGATCGCCTCCGGGACCGAAGCGTTCTCCGCAACAGACAGCAGTAAGAATCGAAATCCCATTTTTATTGTCTTGCAATACCGTTTTCAGAACAAAAGGCCTTTCGCCCTCTGCGCCGGTATCGCTCCTTTCCGCAGTTTTTTGCAGCCCGTCTCCGGTATCTCACGGATCGGGCGTACTGATATACTATAATATAAATTTCTTCAATTGTCAATCACTCACGCTGTAACAATAATACATCAATACATGACGGCGTTTTGCCGGCGTTTAAGGAGACGAAAACATGACGACCCCGCTTCAATTTTATCTCATTACCGATTCGCACTATGTATCCAAGCGCAACTGGGTGGAGGCAGAGCCCTTTACCGGCAGGGAAAAGGGCGATCAGATCGCGCTTAAACTTTCGCCGGAGATCCTGGACGGTTTTCTGGAAAAGATCAAAGCGGACGAACAGACGAACATCGTCCTGTTCACCGGCGACAACGTAAACAACGGCGACAAAAATTCCCATGAGGAATTCATCGCGCGGCTCCGGGACCTGCAGGCTGCCGGCAAGCGGGTGTTTGTGACCACCGCCACCCACGACTACTGCGGCGACGGCGAGGACGAAAACTTTTTCCACGCGGTGCGCTACACCGAGACCGGCACCGAGGATATCGAAAGCGTCCACAAGGGCGACCTGTTCGATATGTACTACGATTTCGGCCCCGCCGAGGCGGACAGCGTCCATAAAGAGAGCGGCTCCTATACCGTGCTGCTCTCCCCCGGCTGCAGGCTCGTCATGATCAACGACAACGGCAACGGGCGCAGCCATTGCGGGCTTTTCCAGGACGGGATGCAGTGGCTGACCGAAGTCCTTAAAAAAGCGAAGGCGGACGGCGAGATCGTGTTTGCGGCGGTTCACCACCCGGTGCTGCCCCCGTGGGAGGTCTACCGGCATCTGGTGGAATTCGAGATGGTGGGCGGCTATGCGCTTCTGAAAACCCTGTTTTGCGAAGAAAACGTCCACGTGGTGTTCACCGGCCACACCCACGTGCAGAACATACAGAAATATACGGACGAGCAGGGACGCTGGTTCTACGACGTCTCCACCATCGCTCTGGTAAGCGCCTACGGCAAGATGCGCAAGGTGTCGGTGGACGTGGAGGCGCGCAGGTGCAAAATCACAAGCGTGCAGCTTGAAAAGCTTGAAGGCGCGCCGCAGGACAAACCGCCGCAGGAATACCTGTACCGTATCAACTTTACGGGGCTTCTCGAAAGCCTGATGCCCCTTATCAAAACGGATTTCAACCGCTTTTTATCCGAGGCGTCGTGCGTGCTGCCCACCGACAAGCTGAAAAAGCACCGGATCCTTGCAAAAGCGGCGCTCAAAAAGCTCGATGCGCTGCCGCTCTCCGTTCTGGCAAAGTTCGGCAAAAAGTATAACGGCCTGACGAAGACGGAGATCGCCGCGCTGAAATCAAAACGCGCCCTCACGCCGCTGTTCGAGGTCATGCGCTGCGTCTTTCCGGGGAACGCGCCGTTTACGCCGGATACCGTGGAGTATAAGGTGTTTACGGGCGTGACAAAAAAGGCGGACGCGCTTTTAAAACGCTTCCCCGTTGAAAAGGTCACAAAGCTGATCCCGCCGGGCAGCTCCCTGACCGAAATGGCGATCCCGATGCTCTACAACAACCGTACCGGCGACGACGACAACCTGGAAACGGAAGTCTGAACCGCCCCGTACGCAGCTGATAAAAAACGCAGACGCCGGAAGAGGCAGCCGATGCCCTCTCCCGGCGTCTTTCAATAAGAAAATAACGATCAGTTCTCTTCGTCCGTATACGCCATGGCGCGGTCGAACAGGTCCGTGACCTCTTTGGACGGCGCTTTGGTGCAAAGGGTGACAACGACGCTCACGATCAGGCCTACAAAGAAGGCGGGGGCAAGCTCGTAGATCCCGAGGTTTTTCAGGAAGGGAACGTTGAACCACAGGATATCGAGGACGGCGCCCACGGCGATACCGGCGACGGCGCCCTTGAAGTTGAAGCGTTTCCAGAACAGGCACAGCAGCAGCGCGGGGCCGAAGGCGGCGCCGAACACGCCCCAGGCGTTGGAGACCAGGTCCATGATGGAACCGGAACCGGGGTTGGAGGCGATCAGGAGCGCCAGCAGCGCCACGATCAGAACCACAAGGCGGCCGTTCCAGAGCATCTCCTGCTCGCCGGCCTTGCCCTTGCGAAGGACCGGCTTATAAAAGTCGCTGGTAAACGCGGAGGAAGCGGCAAGCAGCTGGCTGTCCGCGGTGCTCATGGAAGCGGCAAGCACGGCGGAGAGAAGCACGCCCGAAATGACCGCCGGGAAGAGTTTGCGCACCATGGTGATAAACACCAGCTCCTTGCCCGCGAGCTCTTCATCCATACCGAGCATCTGTCTGCCGACGATACCGATCACGGCGGCAAAGATCAGAATAAACAGGGTCCAGGCGATACCGATCTTCGCGGACTTTTTGAGCTCCTTCTGCGATCTGATGGACATGAACCGGATGATGATGTGCGGCATACCGAAGTATCCCAGCCCCCAGGCGAGGCCGTTAATGATATCCAGCTTGCTGTTGAAGGCGTTAAAGAAGTTCGGGTCGTCGATGGGGGTCGCGGTTATATTGCCGCTCTTTAAGGCAAACAGGGCGAAGATGGGGGCAAGCAGCATAGCGCCCAGGATCAGCATGCCCTGGAAAAAGTCCGTCCAGCAAACGGCGGAGAAACCGCCGAGGAAGGTATAGCTGATGATGACGACGGCGGCGATGTACATGGCGGTCTGGGCGTCAATACCGATGACCGTGTTGAACAGGGTGCCGCAGGCCTTGATGCTGGAGGCGGCGTAGATCGTGTAGGCAAACAGGAACACCACCGCGCAGATGATCTGCAGGGCCTTCGACTTCGCCAAAAAGCGGTTCGTCAGAAACTGCGGGATCGTGATGCTGTCGTTTGCAACGATGGAGTATTTGCGCAGGCGCGGCGCCTCAAAGATCCATGAGAGCGTGTAGCCCACGGCAAGCCCCACGGCGATCCAGACCTGCCCGATGCCCAGCGCATAGATGGAGGTCGGCAGGCCCATGAGCACCCATGCGCTCATATCCGACGCGCCGGCGGAAAGCGCGGAGACCCACGCGCCCATTTTTCTGCCGCCGAGGAAGTAGGTCTTTTCGCCGCCGTCCTTCGTCTTCACGAAGAAATAGACGCCGACGCCGAGCATAAATAACAGGTAGACGATAAATACGATCAGTTCGGATAGATTCATAAACGGTTCTCCTCCTGAGCCCCTTACGGGGTGTAATTTCAGATGTTATTAAGGCAACACCGCACAATTCGCGGCGCACGCCTTGCTTGATCTTTATTCCGTCATCCTGCACAGATTTTCCTTGCCAACCGCCAGGTTGACGGCGTCAAATCTGTACAATCTGACGAAAAAATCTACTGCGCAAT
>JAFRNP010000159.1 GCA_017430145.1 Clostridia bacterium | reverse complement strand
TTGCGCAGTAGATTTTTTCGTCAGATTGTACAGATTTGACGCCGTCAACCTGGCGGTTGGCAAGGAAAATCTGTGCAGGATGACGGAATAAAGATCAAGCAAGGCGTGCGCCGCGAATTGTGCGGTGTTGCCTTAATTATACTGCATCTCCCTGTTGATCGCGTCCTTGAGCCGTTTGATGATCTTTTTCTCGATCCGGGAAATATAGCTCTGGGAGATGCCGAGCAGGTCGGCCACCTCTTTTTGCGTATATTCCCTGCCGTTTGAAAGCCCGAAGCGCATCCTTATGATCTGCTGCTCGCGCTGCGGAAGCGTTGACACGCACTTCATAAGCACCCGGATCTCGTCCTCCTTTTCAAGGCCCTCGCTGACTGCGTCCTCCTCCGTGTAAAGCAGGTCGCTTAACAGCAGTTCGTTACCGTCCCAATCCACGTTCAATGGCTCGTCGATGGAGACTTCCCCGGTGCGGTTCGACAGTTTTCTCAGGTACATCAGGATCTCGTTTTCGATACAGCGGCTGGCATAGGTGGCAAGCTTGATCTTTTTATCCGGGCAAAAGGTTTTCACCGCTTTGATAAGCCCCACGGTGCCGATGGAGATCAGGTCTTCGATCCCGACGCCCGACGCCTCAAACTTTTTGGCGATATACACCACCAGCCGGAGGTTCCTTACGATCAGCACCTCGCGCGCCTCCTCGTCGCCCGCCGTCAGGCGCATGGACCAGATAAGCTCCTCCTGAGGGGTCAGGGGCTCAGGCAGCGTCGGCGCGCCGCCGATAAAAAACAGCAGGTTTTCGCCGTCCTTTCCTTTTTTCCCGAAAAGACGGCGAAGCTTGACGTGCAAAAAAGAAAACACATTTTTCATAAAACGATCCCCGATTCCTCCAATACTTTTTCACCGATCAGCGCTCCGTACCGCCTGCCGCCGAGGGCGCTCTCCGTACCGGCTACGCAGGGACGGACCACCGTCTTGTCTCCGTCTTCGGAGCCGATCAGCAGGCGCTCGGCGGTAAACGCCGGCAGCAGATGCGTCGCCCCAAGCGTTTTCACAGGCAGCAGACGGAAGGGCCTGCCGGCGATATGGGGCGTCGAGTGCAGATCCCTGGGCCTTTCCCCCGTCAGCGCCTCAAAAACGTCGGCGGCAACGATCACCACCGGCCGCCCGGCATAAAGATCGAGCACCTCGTTGCCGCTGTCAAACAGCGCCTTTACCTGTACTTCGGCGCCGCGGTCGATAAGTGTCAGCTGAAAGATCCTGTCCTTCCGGTTTTTCGCTAACACACGTTTTCTGAAAAACAGCAGCAGCGCGTAAAACCCCATACAGAAACCGATCAGCGCAGGCGCGGAAAGGGAAACATACGCATAGCCGTTTTTGACCTGTAAAAACGCCCCGGTCAGCTGCGACAGGGCGTACAGCGCCCCCGCCAGAAGGAAACTGACCGCGTAATATAAGGCCGTACAGCGCAACAGCGTCTTTACCCGCCTTATCTTGAACGCGGACAGGCAGACGGTAAGGCACATAAGCAGCCGCACGGGCAGCAGCACCCACCACGGGAGCGCAGGCGCAAGCAGGAGCAGAGAATATGCGCCGCCGAGAAAAGACGCCAGCGGCAGGCGCAGCGCGGAGGATGAAGCGTCCGTAAACGTGCGTACGCTCAGCAGCAATAAAAACGTGATCACAACGTTTACCAGCACCAGCACATCCGCATAGACGACCGTCTGCAAACCCGCACAGCCCCTTTTTCGGTTGCATTCTCAGAATTACCTTCCGCCGTTTATTATAAACGACGAAGCCTGTGAATCCCGTCGAAACGAAACGGCAAATAAAAAAAATCCCGCATAAAGCGGGATTTGCGAAAGAAAGGAGAAACGGTTTACCGAAGCTTGCAGACCATGCAGATCCAGCCGTTTTCCTCATACCGGTTCAGGATCCTGAAGCCGTTGTTGCGGATGACCTCCGTCACCTCGGCTTCACGCGTGTCGATGATGCCGGAAACGATGTAAACGGAGGTGGCGTACAGAAAGCGTTTGACGGCGGGCGTCAGCGCGATGATCGCATCCGCCACGATGTTTGCGGTCACAACGTCGAATTTGCCGGTGACGTCCGTCGCCAGGTCCCCTTCTATCGCCTCAAAACGCGGCGGCGTCAGGTCGTTGAGCCTGCCGTTTTCGGCGGCGACCTTAACGGCCAGGGGGTCGATATCCACGCCGACGGCGCGCTCGGCGCCGAGCAGCAGCGCCGCGATGGACAAGATGCCGCTGCCGCAGCCCACGTCCAGCAGGTTCGTACGCGGGGTCACCACCTTTTCCAGCGCCTCAAGGCACAGGCGCGTCGTCTCATGGTTCCCGGTACCGAAGGCGACGCCGGGCTCCAGCGTCAGTACGGTCCTGCCTGCCGCGTCATAATCGTCGATCCAGGCGGGACGGATCAGCAGCTTCTCCCCCACCGGGATCGGCAGGAAATACTTTTTCCAGTTGGACGCCCAGTTTTCCACGTCGCAGTCCTTTTCGGCGAGTTCATACGGGATCCCGAGGGCGGAGAAACGCGCTTCGATGTAAGAGACGGCCTCGGCGGGGTTGTTGTCCTTTGCGATATAGACGTGTATAAGCCCTTTCGTGCGGTCCTTTTTTAATAGCTCCTCGTCGATGAGATCGATCTTCGCGACCTCCATCGCCTCCTCTTCGAGGTGGGAATAATCTTCAATATAGATCCCGTAGGGCACGGTCATGGTCACGACGTCGGAGGCCACGTCCAGCTTATTCGCAGGTACGGTGACGACGATCTCGGTCCACTCAGCGTCGGCGGCGTTTTCCCCTTCCGACGCAGCGGCGGGAACGTCGGCGGAAGCCCCCATGACCACCT
The DNA here is from genome assembly GCA_017430145.1 of Clostridia bacterium. GTDB lineage: Bacteria > Bacillota > Clostridia > Oscillospirales > Acutalibacteraceae > RUG806. The sequence goes on along the minus strand of JAFRNP010000159.1, from coordinate 20,983 downwards.
GCCAGTCAAACCGTACGTCGGTGGTCACCGCCGTTCTGCCGTGCCGGTAGAACTTGCGGTCGTTGAGCGCCCACATGCGGTTGGAAAACACGCCGGGCTTCAGATCCTGAACGGCGCTTTCGATCTCATAAACGTTTGCGTCCAGCGTATCAAGGGCGGAAAGCAGCTCCGCCTCCAGAAACAGCGGGCGCACGGCAGCGCCGTAATCGGGCTCCCCGTGGTGGGAGATCAGCATATGTTCCACAAGCATCCTTGTTTCGTCGCAAACGCCCACTTCTTTTCCGATCTCCTCCACGATCATGGCGCCTTTTACCAGGTGCCCGATCAACGTGCCGGGGACGGTATAGCCTTCCACAAGGCCGGTGGAGGCAAGGGAGAATTCCTCCGACTTCGCGACGTCGTGCAAAATCGCGCCCGTCAGCAGCAGGTCCCGGTCCACGGACGGATACAGCGCCGCAGCCGCTTCACAGAGCTTGCAGATGGAAAGCGTATGCATCAGCAGCCCGCCGCGGATCGCGTGGTGCAGGCGGTAAGCCGCCGGAAGGGAAAGAATGACGCTTTTGTACCGGGAGAGCACCGCTTTCGTCAGCGCCGCCAGCTCCGGGTCCTTAAAGGAATCCGAAAGCTTTTCGATCTCACAAAACATCTCTTCCCCCGGGAAGGGCGCGGACGGGATGTAGGCGGAGATATCCACTTCGTCGGTGTCGTTGAGCGCCCGGTAGCGCTCAATACGGAACTGTGGCTGGTTATTGTACATGCCCAGCGTCCCCCGCACCAGCAGCAGCTTATTGGGCTCCGGCATATACATAGAACCTTCCTTAAAATCCCAGATCTTTGCCACCACGTCCGATTCGGAATCGTTGATGACCATATCGAGATAGGTCGAACCGTTTTTCGTGACCTTTTTTTCACAGGATTTTACCAAAACGTACCCGATCAGGGCGCCGTTTTTTTCTTCTCGCAGCTTCATAATGCCATCGGGCCTTTCGCCCGTCTCCTTTCCGTTATGCGGAGTAATGAATGTATTTTATCATATCCTCCCGGTGAAGTAAAGATATAATTCGTATTTCCTGAAATTATCAGGCAAAGGGACTGCCATTCAAAAAAGCCTGCCCCGTACGCACAGGACAGGCCCGAAGATCATTTGAGATCCGAAAGCATCCGGAAGGTATACCCCTTTTGACGGGCGGCGTCGATGATATCGCCCAGCGCCCCGGCGTTATCGGGCGAGATCGCATGCAGCAGCATCACCGCGCCCGGATGGATACGGGACATCACCGTTTCAAAGGCAGCCTGCGCGCCCTTCTGGTTTTCCAGGTCCCAGTCCGCATAGGCAAGACTCCAGAATACGCACTTATAGCCCATGGAATTGAGCATATCAAGCGAATCCTCACTGTATTTGCCCATGGGATAGCGGAAATACCCGGCGGAGAACCCGAAATGTTCGCGCAGGTAGTCGTCAAACCCTTTCAGTTCCTCATACATCTGAGAGCGTGTCAGCTCCGAAAAATCGGGGTGCGTCACCGAATGGTTCCCAACGATATGCCCCTCCGTGATCATGCGGGCGATCAGCTCCGGGTTTTCCTGCATCTGCGGCAGCGTGCAGAAAAACGCCGCTTTTACGCCCTTATCGCGCAGCGTATCAAGGATCTTTGCCGTATACCCGTTTTCATACCCGCAGTCAAAGGTCAGGTACAATACTTTTTCGGTCGTTTTTACGTCGAGACATACGGCGTCGTAGCCGTGCTCGTCAAAAAACGCCTGGTTGGTCCGGCTGATCTCATGGGGCGTCTCGTTTTCGGCGACGCCGTAGGCGTGCTCGCGCCGCTCACGGGAAAGGCCCTTCGTATTCTCAAACGAAGGCTGCCCGAAATCGGACAACGGCAGGGGCTCGAGCCCCGTATAGGTCTTGTCCGTGCCGGTGTTGTCGCCGTAAAAACAGCGCGCAAGGCGCTCGGACCCCGCAGGCGCCGCCGGGGGTTCGGTTGCAAGCTCTGTAAAAGAGTCCGTTTCGGCAGCAGACGGACCTTCCGTCACAACGGTCAGCGGGGTCTTATCCGGCTCACGGGCGCCGCAGGACGCGAACAGCCCCGTCAAAAGGACCGGGATCAGGATTCGGATCGTTTTTTTCTTCATCATTTCTGGCTGCGCCGGGGCGCGTTCCTTTCTTTTTCACGTTGGCAGGATCACTTCATCAGATCCTGCACGCTGTTGAGCACGGTATCCATGGCGTCGATCGCCTTTGACGCGGTCTTCTTCGCTTTCTTTTTAATGGAAGAATGCCGCCCCATGATCGCGGAGCCCAGCATCACGGCGCCGCCGACGGCCATCGCGGAGCCGACGGCGCCCATGAAAGTTCCGGTTTTTGCATGCATACTCTACCACCTCCGCAGATAGTATGCGCAGGGATCCGTGCATTACACCCTCAAAGCGTATCACATTTTTTTGTTTTTTTCAAGGCTTTTTGTCAAAATCGGACGTCATGACGAAAAGAAAACGAACCTTCTGCCGGCGTCTCCCTCTGCGGTCCCGTTTTCAAGCGCCCCGACGGACGTACGGTTCCTTTTTGCGATATCCCAGACCTCTTCGTCCGGATCCGCATAGTAAAGGATCAGGGACGGCTCCGTTTCCGTTTGTGTTTCTTCGCCCTCTTCGATCTCCGTCACAAGGCGCAGATCCGTTTGTACGTAATAAAAACCCGCCGTTTGCAGCGTGACGGTAAAACGCAGTTTCCCGTCCGGCTGCAAACCTGCGCTGAGATCCGTGCAATAGGCGCCCAGAAACGGTACGGCGCCTTCCGGCAGGGTCGGGTCCTCAAACCGGAGGTCCGTCGTGCGGCTGAAGAAAAAGTAACCGCCGTCGTTCCCCTTCATCAGCGCGTTCACGCGTAAGGCAGGGCTTACCACCGCAGCGCCGCCTTCCCTTTCAAAACCGAGCGCGGCGACGTTTGCGGTACAAAGACACACGTCGCTCACGTTTTCATCGTAGCATTGGGCTTCAAACGTGAAGGTCTGGCGGTTTTCGTACCGGCGGGCAAAAGACGGCAGGCACATCGCCGAACGGGCGCACTTCACTTCGCCCTTCAGGCTGTATGCGTCGTCAAACGCCGTTAAAACGCCGTCGGACCCCGCCAGCAGACGCACTTTTGCATCAGCTGTAACGGTACAGCCTGCGGCGTCCGACGCGCCGCTTTTCAGATCAAAGGAGACGCTGACTTCGTCGGCGCAGACGTACGCCGCCGAGGCGTCCGTGATCCCGTACACGTCGAGGATCTCCGAAAACGGGAAGCGGCGCGTTTCATCGGGGTAAAGCGTGCCGTCCTTGCAGATGCAGGCAAAAGAGACCTCGACCTCGCCTTTGAGCATCAGCTTGTTTCTGATCACGTTGGTCCCCGATACCGTCAGACGCGCATTCTCCCCAAAAACGGCGGCCAGGTCCTCTCTTGCGCAGGGCAGCTGCGTCTCCCCGGACGTGCGGAAGCCGCAGGCGCAAAGCGCTTCGGGGCGAAAGACGTTTACTTCCACCGTACGGCACTGCAGCGTATCGTCATCCGCGGACGTCACGCTTTCGTGTGAAAGCAGCCGGTACAGCCGCACGTGCACCGCGGCAGCAGCGCGAACCTCGATCCTGCGGGGCGCCAAGGCGCGGTAATGCAGGTCCCCGGGCGTCTGGCTGACAAAGCAGGCGTCGTCTTGTCTCGTTTCGCAGCAGACGATGAGCTTCGTATATTTCGTGACGGTCTCAAAGGAAGAAAGCGCGCCGTCCTCCGACGAAAACAGCAGCCGGATATGCGCCTGACCGCAAACGGAGATCCTGTCGCCGCTCACCGTCACGCTCTCCTCGCTGTAGGAAACGTCGCAATTCAGGATGCGGGAGACCTCGGGATAGTAATCGGGCAAAAGGACGTCGGCCTCGATCTCCTGCCGCGCGGCGTCTGAAAAAATGCAGTCGATGCTTTTTACGGTTTCTTTAAGCGTAGTCATTTTCTGTCTCCTTATTGATAGTGTACCGCAATTATGCGGCAGAATCTTTTGCAATTCCGTTTCCATTTGTATGAAAGAAGCGCCGGAAATATGAATGTTGCTTCTTTACAACGCCGGATTCTTGTGATAAAATACCTACATATTTACAGAAAGGCCGCCTTATTGCGGGATCTTATATGGAAAAGAAAAAAACCGGACGCGCCGGTTTGTTTTTGGAGGGGCTTCGCGACGGGGTCCCGATCGGGCTCGGGTACCTGGCCGTTGCGTTTTCGCTGGGGATCATGGCGAAAAAAGTGGGGCTTTCCGCCTTTCAGGGATTTTTTGTCAGCTTTTTATGCAACGCCTCCGCCGGGGAGTACGCGGGTTTCACGCAGATCGCGGCGGACGCCACGTACTTTGAAATGGCGCTGAGCATGCTGGTGGCAAACGCCAGGTATCTGCTGATGAGCGCGGCGCTCAGCCAGCGTCTGGACCCCGCCATGCCCTTTCGCCACCGCTTCCTGATCGCCTACGACGTGACGGACGAGCTGTTCGGCATCAACATCGCCCGCCCGGGATATCTCGCCCCGGCATATACCTACGGCGCCATGATCGTTGCGCTGGCAGGCTGGTCAACGGGTACCATGTTCGGCGTGATCGCGGGCAGCCTTTTGCCCGTACGGGCGGTCAGCGCTTTCAGCGTTGCGCTTTACGGTATGTTTATTGCGGTCATCGTGCCCCCGGCGCGAAAGGAAAAGAAGATCGGCGGGATCGTGGCGGTCAGCTTTCTTTGCAGTTACCTGGCGTCGGTGCTTCCCGGCGTGAAAGAGATCGCGGAGGGCACGCGCATCATCATTTTAACGGTCGTACTGGCGTCGCTGGCGGCGATCCTGTTCCCGAGAAAAGCGGAGGATACCGAGCCCGGCGTCCCTGAAACGGAGGCGGCGGTATGAGAGGAAACACCTGGATCTATATCGCCGTGATGGGCGCCGTATGCTACCTGATCCGCGTGCTGCCGCTCACGCTGATCCGCAAAAAGATCACGAACACCTTTATCAATTCCTTTTTGTACTACGTTCCCTACGTCACTTTGGCGGTGATGACCTTTCCGGCGATCATCCACGCAACGAACAGCGTCTGGTCCGGCGCGGCGGCGCTTATCCTCGGCCTGATCGTCGCGTATTTCGGCTTCGACCTGTTCAAAACCGCGGTGTCGTGCTGCCTGATTGTGTTCGTGCTGGAACTGTTTATTGTTAAAGTATGAAAGTAAGAAAGTAAAAAAGTATCAAATAAGGAACGCGCAATGCGCGTTGATTATAAAAAGGGGTCCGCAATACAGGCGAACCTCTTTTTTTGGTGCAAAAGAAAGATGATCATACGAAAATATAATTCCGATCAAACATAGCATACTTTCCTTACGCGCAGCTGATATGATCGGGTGCGGGCAGAGCCCGCCCGCATTTGTTACTTTGATACTTTGATACTTTATTACTTTTTTTCGATCGTCAGTTTATCGACGGCGGGCGAGCCCGGCAGAATGAAATTGCGCAGGCGGAAAACGGCTGCGTCTGGGGTCACCGTCAGGTCGAGACCGTACCCGGGCAAAAGATAACCGTCATGGTTGATGCTGCAGCACGGCAGGTTGACGCTGAGAATGTTCCCGACGACCTCCACGGACGAAAAGCCCCGGATCCGCAGCTTTTCATGCGGGACCCAGCCCATATGGGAGTGGCCGGAGAGCAGCACGACCCGGTCGTACTTTTGCAGGATCGCGTTGAGTTTGTCCGATTCGTCGCCCCAGGAGCATTTATTCTCATTCAGTTCCTTTTCCCCGAAGGTCTTCGGCAGGCCGTGCGTATTTTTCAGCGGCCAGTGGCTGAGCACAAAGATAAAGCCTTCGGACTTTGCCGCTTCTTTGAGCGCCTCGTCGAGCCATACAAGCTGTTCGTCCCCAAGCTTTCCGCCCACGCTGTCGCCGACGGTGCCGAGCACGATAAAGGGCACGCCCTTTACCTCCGCTTTATACCACGCCGTTTTACTGACGATCCCGGACGTCTTGCGCAAAAAATCGAGAAACAGCGGCAAAGAGGCGTCGATCTCCGACTGCCCGGGCTTTCGGGCGTCCCGGTTCCAGGTGTCGTGGTTGCCGATGACGGCAAGGCTGCGCTTTGCGGGCCTGACCGCTTCCAATAACCTCTGCGCCGCGAACCAGGCGGTTTTATTGCCGTGGTCCGTGGTGTCGCCGAGGGTCACGAACAGGTCGTAATCGCGCTTTTTGATATTCTTCAGCCCGCGGGTCAGAAACCGACGGCGCACGAAAGAATCGCGCAGGTGGATATCGGACAGGATCGCCGCGCGCAGATTGACGTTTTTATCCATCGGCTTACCCTTTCAGCACGGCAATGGCGGCTGCGGCGTCCGTATTGAAATCCTTCGTCCCGGCTTCCACCGAGCAGCGGGGGCAGCCCACCGCTTCCAGCGCCTGCAGGAAGGGCTTATAATCGAAGCCGTCGCCGGGCGCCGGGAAGACGCGTTTCGTCGGCTCCGCAATATGGGCGTGGCGCAGCATGGCGCCCACCGCCAGGATATCCTCATGGGTGTCGCCCATTTTTGCCATATGGAACAGGTCGCCCAGCAGACGCACGTGGCCCGCGTCGGCAGCGGCGGCAATGGCGGCGCCCTCCCTGACGGATCTGATCACGTTGCAGTCGCACAGCGGCTCCACCACCACCGTGATATCGTATTTTGCGGCGACGGGCTCCACGATATCGCGTAAAAACGTGATGATCTGGCGGATCGCCTGATCGTACGGGAAGCCCGCAGGGATCTGCCTTGCGCCGCCGGAGCCGAACACGACGGTCTTCAGGCCCGTTGCCGCCGCGTTGTACATGCCCTTTCCGATATAAGCGGCAAGGGCTTTGGGATCAACGTCGGGCCCGGTGATCTTTAAGGAACCGGGGATAAAGCAGTTCGCGGACTCACAGGGGATCTGATACTCCGCCAGCGCCTTTCTGAATACGGCAAGGTCCTCCCCCGCCTCGGCAAACTTCGCAAAGCCTGCCTCCACGTAATCAAAGCCGAGCTTTGCGGCTGTGGCGACGCCCGCAGGGTCGCCGGTACATACTCCGTAACGCATATATTTCACCTCATAACGGATAATAAGCTTCAAGATGGGCGTAAAACGCCTCCAGCAGCCGGTCGTTGCGGTTGTTGCCGTCTTCGGCCGAATAGCCGTGCCAGGCGGCTGCGACGCGCCGCAGGGCGGTAAACGCCACCATCTGCCCGTGCGCACCGGTCTTTACGAAGATATCGGTATCGCGGAAACGGGTACAGGCGTAATCCTTTTCCATGGCAGACCGGATCCAGCTTTCACTGAGAAGCCGTTTGCCTTCGTAAACGCCGCCGTTTGCGTACACGAACCCGAGCTTTGCGATATCCGCCGCCCGGATAAACAGCCCGCCGCCCCCGATCAGACGCCCCATCGGGCAGCAGGCTGCCGCCCACTGTTCCCAGTGCAGAGGCCCGGCGATGTTATCGCGGATAAAATCCGCAGCCGGCTTCCCTGCCGCACGGTCAATGACGCAGCCCAGAAGATAATAGGCGGCGTCCGAATAGCGGTAATACGTACCGGGTTCGTAAGGGACGGGCAGCGACAGGATATAGCGCAAAAAATCGTCGCCGATCTTTTGCCGGGAATCGGCGTCATCGATGCCGAAGGGGATCTTATCGATCCCCGTTTTATGCTGCAGCGCCGTCTCCACGGTCACCCGGCGCCAATTCGGGTCAAGGCCCGCCGGCAGATCGGCAGGGTCAAGATACGAGATCACGGGGTCCGCAAGGGAAACGGCGCCCCGGTCACAGAGCATCCCGACGCCGGCGGCGATCAGGAACTTTGTGACCGAGTGCGAGTTATTCAGAAAATTGGACTGTCCGTACGCCCAGACCTCCGTTCCGTACGCCGAAACGACGGCGGCGTCGTACATCGGGTCGCTTTCGCGCATAGCGGCGGCAAACAAAAGGTTTTCGTTCATTTTTCTTTATGTCTTGGAAGAAAGGACCCGTTTATTCGCTTTCATGCGCAAGCGTCTGGACCATCTCTTCCAGCTCGGCGTTGCCTTCGTCCTCGTTCGCCATCAGGGCGCGGCGCTCGTTTAAGGCGATATACATCTTTTCGCGCTTTTCACCCACAAGGTCGTAGAACAGGTACGGGATCATGCGGATTACGTCGGGCAGGATCGAGATACCGATGAACAGGAAGAACACCTTCTGGTAGATCACCTTGCTGCCCTGAGACCACGGCAGCATCGTGATGGTGGTGTCGTAGCCGGACCATTTGAAAAGCTTTACGGTCAGAAGCGCATTGATGGGCGCCGTGATCTTGGTGATCAGACCCGTCAGGATGCCGATGGTGCCGTCGGGGCGCTCGCCGGTCACGTACTCCGTATAGTCGTTAATCTCTCTGCCAAGCTCCGCCTCAAACACGCGGGCGGGGCCGTCGTTCAGGCCGTTCAAGCCGTAACACACGGCGTACAGCCCAACGAGATACCAGCGTTTATCCACGAACGGGATACCGATGGCGCACATGATCACGCAGGTTATCAGGTCCCAAAGCCGTAAAAAGACCACACCGTTGCGGTTATTGTTTTTGAAAAGCTTGCGGAACTTCGGGATCAGGCCCACGCTCAGGTACGTAAGCACGTTGTACGGCACGTACGCGACGAAGGACGGGATCATGCCGCCGAAGATCTCCTGCTGGGTCACCACGTCCCACTTATAACCGCCGGAGGACCACCAGCTTACGGAGAAGCTGGCGATAAAGTTACGCAGCGCGTATTTGTTTTTCAGGATATAGAACATGGTCTTGGTGACCGGGGCGGGCTTGGGCTGAAGCAGGATGCGCTCCTTGCAGCGCAGGCCCATCGCCATGTTGCCGAAAACGCCGGCGGCGCAGGAGACGATGGAAAAGATGCTGAACAGCAGGGGCATGGGGACGTTTATGACCTGCTTGTTGGTCAGCTCCATAAAGGGGATGAACAGCAGGAACACGAGCTGGGAGCCCACGTATCCGGTATACTGCTGGATAAGCCCGACCTTGATACGGTCGTTGGGGTTCGCGGTCTGCAAAGACAGAAGGTTGCCGCGGGGAATGCCGTAAATGGTGGAGAAGGTCTCCTGGATAAACAGCATCACAAAGACGAACACGATCTTTTTCGGGTCGTTGGCGGAGGCGTTGGAAAGGAAGATCGCGCCCGAGTACATGACGAAGGAACTGATGTAGTAAGGAAGTGCGGTGGCGACCACGTAGGGCCGCGCCTTGCCCCAGCGGGTACGGGTCTTATCGTAAATGATGCCCATCAGGGGGTTGTTGAGAACGTCGTAAATACCGATCAGCGTCAGGATCCACGTGACGTACGTCATGTCGATCTTTAACACGTTCACGAAATACAGGGTCCGGTACTGCTCAAGGGCGGAGAGCATACAGGTCGCGAATTCCGCGATCCCCGGGAAGAGCATCTCCTTTACGGTCAATACGGGTGTATGGAACATCCTGACGGCGATATTGCTGTATTTATTCAGTTTTGACTGGTCTAAGTTTTCGGCGGAATTTTCTTCTGCGGCGAAAATCCCTTCCACAAATTTTTTTGCCTGTCCGGCGCCGGATTCGTTGCTCATTTCACTGTCACCTCACACGTCGATCTGAAGTAGCCGTCTTTGGAATACCCGATGATCTTCACGGTACCGGGCGCGACGGCTGTCACGAGGCCGTTGTCATCCACAGTCGCGACCGTTTCGTCGGAGGTCTCCCAAAGGATCTCGTGGTGGGTCGCCTTGGACGGGGAGACCGTGCCCTTGAGCTGCAGCGTATCTCCGGCAGAGACCGAAGCCTTGCGTTTGTTGAGCTTCATGGATTCCACGGGCACCTTGACCTCCACCAGACAGGTATCGGAATAGGTCTTGCCGTTGAAGTCAAAGCTTGCCGTGATCGTCGCCGTACCGGGCTCCTTGCCGGCGGTCAGGTACCCTTCGTCGTCCACCTTGACGATATTTTCGTCGGAGGAGGTCCAGGTCGCCTCATAATCGGTCGGCTTGTCGCAGTTGAGGGTCGCGAGCAGGTTATCCTTCTTTTTCGGCTCGATCTCCATTTTATCGTCGGAAAGCTCAAGGGATGGCCACATGAATTCGTTCTTTTCCGTCTGCGTGATACCTGCCGTCACCGTTGCGCCGTCCATTTTTGCGGCGTCGTTCGGGAAGCCGAGCGTGGCGGTCACGGTCATGACCTTGCGGTATTCAAGGCTTTTCAGCTCGTCGGTGGCGCGGTTGACCTTCAGGATCACCTGCAGCGCGTCGTACTTTACGTCGACCTTATCAAGCGTCATGATCTCCGGAGACGCGTCTTTGAACGCGTCCAGGATATCCTTTTCTTCCCACACGGAGAAGTTGTCCTTCAGGACCTGCCCGTTATCCTTCAGCGTGATGGTGAGCACGTTGTCGTCCCTGTAACGCATCTGGTAAGGATAGTCGCTGCCGCAGGCCTCGCAGGCCTCCAGCGGATCCTTCGATTCTTCCCCGCAGGAAATGCATTTGTAATAAATATAATCGTTGGTGAATTCGACCACGTCGGCGGCGTTCAGATTTTCAGGCGTACGCAGAACGTCCGCAAAGCCCGCGCCGTAATCCGCGTCTGCGGATTCAACGGTCTTATCCAGAAATTCCTCGACCCCGTCGGCGATATACAGCAACGTGGTTTTCAGGCGCGCCTCATCCCCGGCCTCGATCGAATCGTTGTCGATGGAATAATCGTAGTCCACGTGGAATTTCGGCTTGCCGGCAACGGCCTCGTCCGTCACCTTTTTGGCGTAGGCGACCGCTTCCCCGGCAGACGAGGGGATCGGGCTTTTGCCCTCGGTAAGCTCTGCGGGCGGATAGCTGCCCTCCATGCTGAGCACCTGGTTGAGCCCGTAAATAAAGCCGACCACAAAGATCAGGACCAGAAGCGCGATCACGCCCGCGTAAAGCGCCTTGCCGCGTTTATCCTTCTGTTCTTCGGTCGCATTCTTGAAAAGTGTCACTTCCCGGGCCGCAGGATCCAATGCGGCGTCCGTCTTTTTATTCTCTGACATTTTCCGTTTCCTCCCCTGCGTGTTTTTTATTGTAGGCGTCCTCTTCCTTTGCGATCTCTTCGTCGATCTTGCGCGTCTCAGCGGTCTCAACGATGGGCTGGGGCAGGGTCTCAAGGTCGATCTCTCCGGCCTTCACCTTTTTATAGATCTCCACGCGCTCCAGCATGCCCTCGTCATACTCCACGGGGATGCCTTTGACCGTCAAAAGCAGGTTCACGGCAAAAACGGCGGCGAACATGGCGATGCAAAGCAAGAGCCCGTAGCCGTATTTCGCCTCCATCAGAGGGCAGGCGCCGGCGGATTTTACGGCTTTTGCGATCATGACCATGGCGACTGCCGCGGCAGCGATCCCGAGCCCTGCGGCGACGACGTTGAACTTCTGCATGTTTTTATAACTGATAAAGCACAATATCGAAAACAGAAGCACCAGCACGCCGACGACGGCGACGGCGGCGTAAGCAAACAGGGCGTTTCTGATATCCGCATAAACGGCCTGGTAGCCGGATTCCTTCGCCATGGACATCACGTAATTCAGCGTCCCGTCCGTAAAGATCGAATAGATCCCCAGGGCTCCGAAGGTGATCTGGGACGTACGGAACGGCAGCGTCAGCGACACCGAGCCGTTGGGCAGCAGCAGCGCCACGATCGGCAGCAGCATCACGACCAGCCGCGCGATGGCGAGCTTTGAGCCGATAAAGGCCGCTTTGAAGCGTTTCACCTTCACGTGCATTCCCGCCTGCGTCAGTTCCGCCATCTTTGCTTCCCTGTAAAAATTGTCCTCAAAATTTACAAAGCGCATGTTCACCCCGCAGGCAGGGCAAAACTGGCTGATATCGGTCAGTTTCAGCTTTTTTCCGCATTTCGGACAGTGTGCCACAAATAATTCCTCCTTTGATTTTCCTCAAACCTAATATAACAGGTGCCGTTTGTCGTTGCTGTATCTGAGCTTCGGGAGCTTGCCCGGCTGGAACAGGATATCCGTCACGGCGCAGTTATCCACCTGCCAGCAAAAGGTTTCCGGCAAAGAAATCCCCAGCGCCTCGCGCAGCAGGTACCCGAAAAACGCGCCGTGCGAAACAGCAAGCACCCTGTCTCCTGGCCCTGCGGCGTCCCGGATGATCGAGAACGCCCGTTTTGCCCGTTCGATACAATGGGCGGCGTCCTCGTTTTCATAGGAAAGCCCCGCTTCAAAAAGCGGAGGCAGCGTCTGTTCGGCGCTATCAAGCGCCCGGGGCGCAAGAGCTGCGATATGCTGAAGCTCGGTCCCCGGCACGGCGGTCCCAACCTCCATAAGCTCCGGCAAAACAGTGATCGGCACTCCGAGCCTTTCAGCCGTCGGCTGCGCCGTTTCACACGCACGGATCAGCGTACTGGCGTAGATCCGGATATCGTCGCATGGATTAAAGAGCAAAGAAAGCTTTTTTGCCTCGATCCTGCCGTTTTTTGTCAGCGGCGGGTCATCGGGATGGAAATCCGGGAACGGTACGCCGACGTTTCCCATAGACTCGCAGTGCCGCACCAGCAGCAGCTCCCACAGTTTTTCTTCAGTTGCGATTTTACCCTCTCCCCTTTCACGGCCCGCAGGTCCAAAAACCGGAAAACGGGCCGAAACAGACAAATCATATCAATTATATACAAAATAACAGGGTTTGTCTATAGATTTTTAATATTTTTTTTGACACGATTCCCGTTGCATATTTTTTTTTGCATATTCAACAAAAAACCATATCCGATTTTGTGAGTCCTGCCGTTCGCTTGGGCACAAGGGCAGAAAAACCGCCGGAAACCTATTGACAAAAATGCGCGCTATGTTAAAATTGAAAAAGATAAGTTTTTTATGGGGGAAGCTATGGATAAACCGATTTTACGCTTTCACCCGGACGGGCGGTTCCGGGTGCTGATGATTTCCGATTTCCATGCGGGCGCGCGGTTCTCGCCGAAGCTCACCGCCGGGATCGAAGCGCTGTTAAACGAAACGTCCCCCGACCTCGTGCTGATCGCCGGAGACCAGTGCATGGTCCGGCAGACCGAAGAGGATCTGCGCGCGTATTTCTGCGAGATGATCGCACCGGTATTAAAACGCGGCCTTCCCTGGGCAAGCGTATTCGGCAACCACGACCGGGAGACGGGCCACGACCTGCGGCTGGAAGAGGCGGCGTACGAATCGATACCCGGGTGCCTGAACGAACCGGGGCCCGAAGACGTGAGCGGGATCGGGAACTACTGCCTGCAGATCCTTTCTTCGGCGTCCGACGACGTTGCTTTCCATATCTGGGCGCTGGACTCCTTTTCGGAAACGAGCGACTACGTGCGTATCTTCGGCCTGCCGGAAAACACGCGGTTCATCCTGCCCAACGGCTTCGGCGACGGGCATACGAACGCAAGCCCCATGTTCGACCAGGTCGTGTGGTACTATAACGAATCCCTGAAGCGCGAACGGGCGGCGGAAAAAAAGATACCGGCGATCATGTATATGCATATCCCGATCCAGGAATTCTGCCTTATCGAGCGCAACCCCGAGGAGACCGGCGCCAGAGGCACCCGGCGGGAGGAGGTCGCGGGGTCGGAGCTCAATTCCGGGCTCTTTATGGCGTGCCTGCAGCGCGGCGACGTAAAAGGGATCTTTTGCGGGCACGAGCACCTGAACGATTTTCAGGGCGAATACTGCGGGATCACCCTCGCATACGACGGGTGCATCGGCTACGATATGTCCGCGCACGACGACCTGAGAGGCGGCAGGGTCATCGACCTGAGAGAAGACGGCACCTTCACGACGTATACCGTCAAGCTCATGGATATCATGGGCAGGGCCGCCATGCGGGACCCGGACTATTTTGAAGGCGGCTGCAATTACCATTTCCGTATGCTGTGAGGGAACCATGAAAACGAACCTTGACCGGCAGGTCTCTCCCCTTCAGGGGTTCAAAGCCCTGCTGAACAGAAAAGCGAATACGAACACCTGCTGCATCGGCAGGCCCTCCGACGAGCGTTTTCATATGCACGAATACCTGCCGCAGGAGGGGTTTATCCTCAGAAAACAGCCGGGGGTCGACTTCAGGATCTTAAATATCACCGACCCGCATTTTGCGGATTACGATTACCGGGCGCTTGCCGCCTTTGAAGTCGAGGCGACCTTCCGGCGGCTTGTAATGGCAATACAGCCCGACCTTATCACCGTGACCGGCGATATGATCTGCTCCGACAACGCGCTGTATTCCATAAAGCGGCTTTGCCGGATGTTTGAAAGCGCCGGGATCCCCTGGGCGCCCGTATTCGGCAACCACGACGACGAGACCAACATGGACCTGAATTATCAGGCCGCCGTGTATATGCAGTGCCCGGGCTGCCTGTTTAAGATGGGCGACCCCGGGATGGGCGTCGGGAATTATACGATCCATATCGCCGAAGAGACCGCAGACGGCCTGAAATTTTCGGAAACGCTGATCATGGCGGACTCCCACCATTCGCAGTTTAACTTTAAGCAGCTGCAATGGATCGGCGCGGTGACGGCGTCCATGGAAAAACTGACCGTCGGCAGGCACGAGACAGCCGTATTCTGCCACATCCCGCTGCCGGAATACCAGGCGGCGTACGACGAAGCGCGGGACGAAGAACAGAAGCTGTGGCGCAGCGAATACCGCGCCGTTGGGGAAAAGCACGAGGAGATCTGCTGCGAACGAAACGCCTCCGGCCCCGTTTACCGCGGCGCTTTGGAGGAACTAAAAAAGCACCCCTCTCTAAAGTACGTTTTTTGCGGGCACGAACACCTGAATAACTTTTCGATCCTCTATCAGGGGGTCCGGCTCACGTATACCATGAAGATCGGCAAAGGCTCCGGCTTCGGTTTCGGATTAAACGGCGGCACGCTGATCACCGTGGGCGGCGACGGGATCAGAGAGATCGCGCACAAAGAGGAACATAAAGGGATCATCACCGACCGAGCAAAGGTCGTGCTGCTGTAAGATCCTGTTATCCCGGGAGGCAACAAAAATGATAATCACTACGCAAGACGTATTACAGGTATCCGCATCGGACCTGCGGTTTTCAGACGCCGAAACCGGCTACTCCCCCCTGTTTTCGAACATCGGGCTGCAGGCGGATAAGGAGACGGACGGCGTCGGCAGCCTGTGGCTGTATTACAACCGGTGTGCGCGCGCTGTTTTTAACCGGACCGTCGATCTGCCCCTGCCCCTTTCACCCGAAAGATCCGGGCTCCATAAACTCGTTTTCGGAAACGGCGAAGCGGTCCTGTCGTTTTACGATACAGACAGCTTTTTATTCCGGAGCATTGGGATCCCCGAGATCCCGCTGTTCCGGGAGCCGGATGGATCGACACAGTCCTTATGGATCGAAGATCCTGCAATCAACCCGAAGCTGTGCGGGTTATCAGGAAACGGCGACGGCAGGGACCCGGACGGCGCCGTCCCGTTCAAGGTGTTTGTGGAAGTCAAAAAAGGCCGCCTGTTTGCCCCCGACGCAAAAAACATTTCCGTTTCGGCGGACGAAAACGGCGACGCGCTGTTTTCGGTGCAATTTCGCCTGCCGGACGCGCCCGACGACCTGTATCAGAAACCGTCGCCCGACAGCATCGACGCGGCGGCAGCCGCCTGTAAAGCGTGGCTCGAACAAAACACAGCCGCCCTGTCCCTGCCCTGCCCGGACGCGCGCGCCGTCCCCGTGATCGCGGCGGCGGTACGGGGGCTGCTGTTCAATTGCGCGAAGGCGCCGGGGCTATTAAAAAAGCGCGTCAGTGCTTTTCCGAACCGGGGGACCTACCCGACCCACTTCTTATGGGACGCCTGCTTTCAGAACCTTGCTTACGAACTGATAAACCCTGCGCTTGCACGGGATTTTCTGCTGCTGTTCAAAGACACCCAGCGCACGGACGGCAAATACGGGCAGTTTTTATGCTCCACCTGGGTGCGCCCCCACGATTCGCAGCCCCCGCTCATCGGCTGGGCGGCTCTGCGGTACGTAAAAAGGACCGGCGACCTGGCCTTTGCAAAGGAGATTTTGCCCTCCATAGAAAAAAACATCCACTGGTGGCTGACCTACCGCATGACGGATACCGGGCTCATATACACGCTCGGCGGGCTCGAGACCGGGCAGGACGACTCCCCGCGCTTTGATAACGGCCCCACGATCCCCTGCGATATGAACGCGTTTCTGTTAAGCGCGATATGGTCCGCCGTCGAGCTAAGAAACCTGATCGGGGAAAAGAACGGATCCGGCACGGACCGATACCGGTATTGTTCCGGCACGGACTTCTTCCGGTATTATGCCAAAAGGATCGTCGACGTTCTGTACGACCGGGAGGATGGGATCTTTTACGATCTGGACTTAAAAACGCGGCAGCGCGTAAAGATCGCCTCCCCCTCTTCCTTTTTGCCGCTGTGGATTCCGGGCAACGGGCTATCCGGGCAAAAGGCTGCCGAAAGCATCCGGAAGTACCTGACGAATGAAAAGAAGGGGTTCGGCGCCGTTCCCTTCCCGAGCGTTTTCTGCGACGAACCGACCTACCGCTCCGACGCCTGGTGGCGCGGCCCCACG
Source organism: Clostridia bacterium (assembly GCA_017430145.1). Lineage (GTDB taxonomy): Bacteria > Bacillota > Clostridia > Oscillospirales > Acutalibacteraceae > RUG806. The sequence continues at coordinate 4,350 of JAFRNP010000159.1, read as the reverse complement.
TGGCTGCCGATCGCGTGGCTGATGCTGGAGACGCTTCTTCAATATGACATGATGGACGAGTTTTACGCCGCTGCCAAAAGGCTGTACGGTATGCTGCTGGAAGACCCCGGCATGCACGAGCTGTTCGACTCAAAGACCGGCAAAGGGCTCGGCAGCGCCCAGCAGGGATGGACCTGCGCGATCTTTATGAAACTCAACGAGATCTTATCCAATAGCAAGGAGGACGGCGCCGGCGCGCCGGGATATAATAAATGGATCATATAAACTACGTCAACGTTTTTCAGGGGACCGGCGAGATCGACCTGCCGAAGCCCCGCGGGATCGCAGCCAAATGGTTTTTCTTAAAGGCCGGCTGCGGCAACACCAGCCCCGCCGCCCTCGCGCCCTTCGGCGCCATGTCGGCGGCGCCCTACTCCGGCGGCTACCCCACCGGCTATACGGACCATATGCCGAACTCCCATTCCCGCCCGCCGAAATTTGAAGGCGGGGATAAGCTTTTGGGCTTTGCGCATCTGCAGCAGAGCGGCACCGGCTCCATCGGCTATTACTATAATTACGCCGTGACCGTTCCGCGGTATGACGCTTCCGCCGAGCGCCGGCCGATGGCGGATGAGACCGCGTCGCCGGGGTATTACGCCGTGACGCTGGAGGATATCCGCTGCGAATTGACGGCGGCTCCCCGCTGCGCCTGTCACCGCTACACCTTCGGCAGCCCCGGCGGGTATCTCACGATCGATTTTTCCAACAACGGCGTCAATATCCCGAACTGGGGACGCGCCGACGCCCATATAAAAAGCGTTAAAAACAGCGACCCGTTCACGGTGCTCGCCGAGACCGAGATCGAAGGCGTAAAGATCTGTTTTGCCGCCGTCTGCTCCGTTAGGCTCACGGTGACCGAAAAAGGCGCCGTATCCGAAAAACTTTCCGAAAACGGCGTTATAGAACTCAAAGTTTCGGTCTCGACTGCAGATACCGCCAGAGCGCTTAGCCTGATCACCGATAATTCTTTTGACGAAACGAAAGCCGAAACGGCTGCGCTCTGGGAACAGGCGCTTAAACGCGTCAGCATCGAAACAAAAGACGAAAAGATAAAAGAGATCTTTTATTCCAACCTCTACCACTCGCTGGTAAAACCCGCCGACTGGACCGGTGACAGCATTTTTTATGAAGGCGGCGGGCCGTTCGTTGCGGACCTGGGCACGCTGTGGGATATGTATAAGACGGCGCTGCCGCTCATTTTTGCCGTATACAGAGATATGGGCGAAAAGACCGTGGAAACGCTGCTCAGGTGCCAGGAAGCCAAAGGCCGGATGCCCAACTGCATCGGCCTTACTTCCGATTACGATATCTGCGGCAACCAGGCGCGGGCGCTGGGCGTTTATACGCTTCTGACCGCCGCAAGCTACGGCTACCCCATCGACCCGAAGCGGCTCATAAAGGTGATGGAAAACGACCTGTTCAACGCGCAAAACGACGATTTTTGCCAAGGGAAACCGCTGCCCTCCAACACCTTTCTCCTTGACCTTGCGGACGCCTTTTCCCTTGCCGCTGACTACGCCGAGGCGCACGGCGACCCGGCGGCCGCCGCAAGGCTCAAAACGTACGCGCCCCGCTGGCGGGACGCCTTTGACGAAAAAACCGGGATCCTGAAGAACGACACCGGGTATTACGAAGGCTCGCCGGAAAACTATTCCTTCCGGCAGATGGCCGATATGGATGCGCGCATCGCCCTTGCCGGCGGAAAAGAACGCTTTATACAGCTCATGGACCGGTTTTTCGGCTACGGCGCGCCGGACGTGGTCCAGCCCACGGATCCCCATAACTTCGCCCCCGTACAGGAGGGACAGAAGCTCGGCAGGTTCGAGGGCTTTAACAACGAATCCGATACCGAAGCGCCCTATTCGTATATTTACGCCGGGCGGCACGACCGCACCTGCGAGATCGTGCGCGGCGGCATGAAGTATATGTTCACCGACGGCCGCGGCGGGCTTCCCGGCAACAACGACTCCGGCGCCCTATCGTCCTATTACGTCATGGCGGCGCTGGGGCTCTTCCCGGTGGCGGGGCAGGACCTGTTTCTGATCGGCTCCCCCTTTATCGACGCTGCCGAGCTGTCGCTGTATAACGGAAATACACTGAAGATCCGCGTCAAAGGCGCGTCGGATGAGAATATCTACGTCGCCGCCGTCCGTTTCAACGGAAATCCCGTTACGGACTTTAAAATGAAAGCCTCCGATCTGTTAAAAGGCGGAGAACTGACGTTTGAAATGACCGACCGGCCCCAATACTGATAACAAAAGGAGGAATCCCCATGAATAAGATCCCGAAACGAAACGAAGCCGACCCCAAATACACCTGGGACCTGAGCGTCCTGTTTGCAGACGACGACGCCTGGAAAGAAGAGCACGCGGCGCTGAAGGACGTGCCCGCAAAGGTCGCCGCGTTTTGCGGAAAGCTGAACGACGCGAAGACGCTGCTGGCATACTTTCAGCTCTGCGACGAGTTAAACGTGCGTCTTTCCAAATTTTACGGCTACGCCGCGTGCAAAAGCGACGAGGACACCGGCAACACGGTCTATCAGGACCTGAAAAGCAAGGCCTTTGCCCTGCTGGTGGAGATCGAAAGCGCCGGGGCGTTCGCAAAGCCCGAGATCGTGGCGATCCCGGACGAACAAATCGATGCGTTTTATAAAGAGGAACCGGCGCTTGAGACCTACCGCCGGGACCTGTATCTGCTGCGCCGGATGGCGGACCACACCCTTTCGGGTGAATGTGAAAAGCTGCTGGCGACAGCCGGTGAGATCGCCGACGCGCCGGAGGCGATCAACAGCGTATTCCACGACGCGGAGCTGAAATTCGACGACGTGACCGATAACGAGGGAAACGCCCACGTGCTTTCAAACGCCTCTTTCGTGCCGCTGCTTGAAAGCCCGGACAGGGAATTCCGCAGCCGGGTGTTCGACGCGTACTACAGGCGTCTCGGCAGTTTCAAGCACACGGTCGCCGCCGCCGTCAACGCGCAGTTCAAACAGCTCCGCTTTTTTGCCGACGCCCGCAGGTATCCTTCGACCCTGGAAGCGGCGCTGCACCGCACAGAGGTTCCCGTTGCCGTTTACAAAAACCTGATCGAAGCGGTCCACCAGAATCTTGATAAAATGTACCGGTACGTTTCCCTGCGCAAAAAGCTGCTGGGTACCGACGACGTGCATATGTACGACGTATATACGCCCGTCGTCCCGGACGCCGCAAAGACCGTGGGTTTTGAAGAAGCAAAAAAGACCGTGCTCGAAGCCCTGTCGGTACTGGGCGAGGATTATACGGCGCTGCTGAAAAAGGGCTTTGACGAGCGCTGGATCGACGTGTACGAAAACGAGGGCAAGCGCGGCGGCGCGTATTCCTCCGGCAACGCATACCCGCACCCCTTCGTGCTGCTCAACCACAAGGATAACCTCGATTCCCTGTTTACGCTGGCGCACGAAATGGGCCACGCGCTGCACTCCTGGCACTCCTGCCAATACCAGCCCGTGAACACCGCGGACTACGTGATCTTTGTGGCGGAGGTGGCCTCCACCTGCAACGAGATCCTGCTGATGCGGTATCTGCTTTCGCACACGGACGACAAAAAACAGAAAGCGTATCTCATCAACCATTTTCTGGACCAGTTCAAGGGCACCGTGTACCGCCAGACCATGTTCGCGGAATTCGAGATGATGATGGGCGAAATGAGCGAGGCCGGCGAAACGCTGACCGCGGACCTTTTGAACGAAAAATATCTGGCGCTCAACACCCTGTACTACGGCCCCGAAATGGTGCAGGACAAGGGTATCGAGCTGGAATGGGCGCGCATCCCGCATTTCTTTTATAACTACTACGTGTTCCAGTACGCCACGGGCTTTTCGGCGGCCGCCGCCATCGCGGACCGGATCCTGACTCTCGGCGAGCCTGCCGTAAAGGATTACAAAAAATTCCTGTCCGGCGGCTGCAGCGCGGACCCGATCACGCTGTTAAAGATCGCGGGCGTGGACATGAGCACGCCGGATCCGGTAAACGCGGGGCTGAAGCTGTTCGGCGAGCTGATCGACGAGATGGAAAAATTATGCTTATAAACGTTCATCGGAAATGTAAAAGGATAAGAAGATTTTCATAAAGAAAGCGCCCTCTTCCGTCACGGCTCACGCCGTGCCACCTTCCCCAAAAGGGGGAACGTCAACAACTTAAGGCAACACCGCACAATTCGCGGCGCACGCCTTGCTTGATCTTTATTCCGTCATCCTGCACAGATTTTCCTTGCCAACCGCCAGGTTGACGGCGTCAAATCTGTACAATCTGACGAAAAAATCTACTGCGCAAT
>JAFRNP010000158.1 GCA_017430145.1 Clostridia bacterium | reverse complement strand
GGATTGCGCAGTAGATTTTTTCGTCAGATTGTACAGATTTGACGCCGTCAACCTGGCGGTTGGCAAGGAAAATCTGTGCAGGATGACGGAATAAAGATCAAGCAAGGCGTGCGCCGCGAATTGTGCGGTGTTGCCTTAATTAACGACGGCCGCCTTCTCATTCTCCTCCAAAAACCTTCTGGCGTTCATCGACATCCTCTCCCGGATCTCCTGCGAGATCGGCGTATCCTCCAACTGCGCCCGCACGTTATCCGGGTACCGTCTGATCGCCACCGAAAAGTACTTTGCCTGGGAGGTGATGATATACTCGTCCCTGGCGCGTATCGCGGCGATGGGCGCAAAAAAGTCCAGGTAATACGGGGTCTGGGGCAAAAACTCGATCACGCTGTCGATCAGAAACCGCAGCGCGTATTTGTTGGCGCACAAAAGCTGCTGCTGCAGAAAAATTGCCGTGTCCTCCGGCCGCTTGCGGAACACCCGCGGGCGGATCGCCATGGCGGTCTCGTAACTGCTGACGTACGGCAGAAACAGGTCGATCTGCTGGAGTGTCGGCTCATAATTCGTGCGCAGCGTCAGCAGCGCCGCGTGCAGCAAGTTTTCTTCATAATATGTGTGCGGCAGCATCTCCATAAACACTTCGGTCTGGTTGCGGGCGCGCACGGTGTGGGCGTACTGCTCGATCTGTTTCGGGTGGACGCCCAGTACCCGTTCGCGGTCGAAGGTCCCGCAGGAGGACCGGCGGTTCAGAAGATCCTCCGGCGTCGCCATGGCGCTGAGATCCTTTTCCACCTGCGCCGACACTTTTTCGGCGCGCCGCGCCTTTTTCTGCATGATCTGCTGCCGCCGCGTCGGCTGCCCGCAGATCATCAGCTCCACGAGATCGTACTCCCGGATATGCGCATCCACGTCGCGCCCCTGCCGGATGTAATGCGTCAGAAGCGCCGCGCAGCCGTGGGCGTCGGACAGGGCGTTGTGGTTGTCGAGCGGGATCCCGAAATGCTCGCAGAGATTTGCAAGCCCGTACTTTTCCAGCTCCGGATAAAACGCCTTGCTCAGATCGTAGGTACACAAAAACGGGACGTGGGTCTTCCACGGCAGGTCGTAATTCTTCAGCACCCTGCCGAGCATCCGCAGGTCGTTGCCGGCGCCGTGCGCCACCAGCACCGCGTCCTTCATAAGCGGCGAGATCTCCTTCCAGATCTTCGGGAACGAGGGCTTGCCAGCCACCATATCGGCGGTGATGCCCGTGATCTCGATGATCCGCTTGTCAAAATGGGTATGGGGATTGATCAGCGAGTACCGCTCCTCGGTGATCTCGCCGTCCTCCACCACCGACAGGCCGTAGGCGCTGATCTTGGGTGAAAAATTATTCGGGAATTCAAAATCGATGCACACGTAACGCTGCGGCGCCGCCGCTTCGCCGAATGCCGTTTGCTGGGTCGTCATCCGTGTTTTTCCGTTCGTTATAATCAGAGGATCGCGGCAAACCCGACGCTTGCCCGCAGGATCCGTCTCGCGTCCATGGCGGTGATCACGCCGTCCCGGTCGGTGTCGCAGGCCGTAAAGGCGGCGGGATCGTCAGAGAAATCTTCAAGGCCGACGCTCGCCCTCAGCGCGAGCCTTGCGTCGATGGCGGTCACTTCCCCGTCGCCGTTCACGTCGCCCGGCAGCACCGGCGTATCGCCCACCGTGACCTCGGTCAGAAGCGTCTGCCCCTCCCGCTCATACGGGCTGCAGGCAGTGATCTGTACGGTATACGTCCCGGGGTCGAGCTTGCCGATATTGACCCGTACGCCCGTGAGCCCGGCGCGCACGTAGTCGGACACGACGGTATCCGTCCAGATCGGGATCAGGCTGCCGTCTGAAACGCTGATCTTGTAGTTTTCCGCCTCATAATAGCCCACGGCGTCCGGGAAGCACAGCACGGCGTTCCCGTCGGAATCCCACTCGATATGCGCTTCGGCGCCCTCGGGAAATTCGGGCGGCGAATCCAGTTTGATGCGCGTATCCCAGGTATACGGGCGGTTCGCCTTATTGCCGAGGTCCGTTAAGTAATAGTCGATATTGTCAAAGAAGCAGCGCTTTGAGATATCGTACAGCTGCAGCCGCACGTTGCCGTCTTTGTCCGCCTCCACGATCCAGAAGCCGCCGGATTCGCCGGGCGCGTCCTCGTCGCCGTCCACGTAATTGAGGTTGCTCATGTATGCGGACAGCGAGCCCGTGCCCACCGCCGTGAAGGATCCCTGCCAGATGGACCGGGGATCGGACGACGCGTAATGGCTGTGGCCCGAAAAATCCACCACCTGCGGGTAATTGTCAAGGACCAGCCTTACGTCAAGGTCGCTCCAGTTGACGCTGCCGTAGACCGTGCTGAAGGGATGCGGGTGCTGGTACACGAAGATCGGCTTGTCGGGATCGTCCTTGACGGCGGCGTTGAGCTGTTCGCGCAGCCAGGACATCTTTTTCGTAAAGGTCTTGCCGTCTTCGTCATACGATACGCCGATAAAATGGTAGCCGCCGATCACGTCGTGCCGGTCCACCTCGGGATAGACGTATTCTTTATACACGTCGTAGGCGACGCTCGCGTCCTCGTCGCGGTAATGGATGAACTCGTGGTTTCCCAGTACCTCCAGCATCTCGGTGCCGTCTTTGATATGGGAATCCACGATCTCATTGTAAAGCTCGTACTCCTCGGGCTTGCCGTTGGTGGCAAAATCCCCCACGACCAGCACGGCGTCAAGCCCCGTGTAGGTCTCCCCTTCGGCGTAGGCGTAGGCGTCGTCAAACAGCCAGCCGAGCCTGAGCGCCGCCGCCTGGTCCGGGTCGCCGTTCAGGTGCACGTCGCTGCACACGGCAAAACGCACCACGGGCGTAAAATCGGCAGGCGTCTCGGGCGCCGCCACAAAACCGCCCACCAGCGCATAGGAGCCGAACAGGAACGTAAAAAAGAAATTCATGATCCGGCTGAGGTAATGGTAGAATGTGTTCGAAAAAGTAAGCATACTAACAGCCTCGCTTTCAGTCTCCTCCAAAAATGACCCCAAAAGGTTCTTTACACTTTACTATAACACACCAAAAACCCGAATTCAATCTTTTTTTATAAAAATCGCTTCACGCCCGGGCAGGTCCGACATAGGATGAAACGGAAATGCATTTCCGAACATTTGTGAAGGAGGAAGAAGCTTGTTGGATGAAATCATCACGGCGGCGACAAAACCGGCTGAAAACAGGTACACGGGGCTTACAAAACTGCCCGGGGACACGGCAGTCACCATGGCGTACGTGCCCTTTCAGCTCGATACCTGCCGCTACGACGACAGCGAAGCGCTGTGCAAGGGCACGCTTTATCCCGCGCTCGACAAGCCCTTTATGAGAGGGGCGGTCAGATGAACCGGCGCAATAAACAGCTGCAGGCGCTCTCGGCCGTACAGTTCGCGCTCTGGGAGCTCCACCTGTATCTGGACACCCACCCCGACGACCTGCAGGCGCTGTCGCTGCATGAAAAATACGAAGTAAAGTTTGCAAAGCTCAGGGCGGCGTACGAAGAGGATTACGGCCCGCTGACGCCTGTGGCGGGCGAAGGGATCTCGTGGCTGAAGGATCCCTGGCCCTGGGATAAGGACGGAGGTGAAGACTGATGTGGTGTTATGAAAAAAAGCTGCAATATCCGGTTTCCATCAAAAACCCGAACGCGAAGCTCGCGCAGATCATCGCGAGCCAGTACGGGGGGCCCGACGGGGAGCTGGGCGCGTCTCTGAGATACCTCTCGCAGCGCTTCACCATGCCCTACCCGGAGCTCAAAGGCCTGTTGACGGACATCGGGACCGAAGAACTCGGGCATCTGGAAATGGTTGGCGCGATCATATACCAGCTGACCAAGGGGCTGAGCGTGGAGGAGATCAAAAAAGCGGGGTTCGACAAGTATTTCGTGGACCACACGGCCGGCGTCTACCCGGCGTCCGCTTCCGGCGTCCCCTTTACGGCGGCGTATATCCAGTCCAAGGGGGATCCGATCACCGATCTGCACGAAAACCTTGCCGCGGAGCAAAAGGCGCGCACCACCTACGACAACATCCTGCGCTTTACCGACGACCCGGACGTGGCGGACCCGATCAAGTTCCTGCGCGAGCGGGAGATCGTCCATTACCAGCGCTTCGGCGAGGGCCTGCGCCTTGCCACCGACCGGCTGAACGCGAAAAACTTTTACGCGTTCAACCCCTCGTTTGACAAAAAGTAAAAATAACAGGAAGCCGATCACAGCGGCGGGCAGGCGTCCGCCGCGTTTTTTGTGCCGGATTTTATCTTTTTTATGCCGGTTTTGATATTTTAAACAGAATTCACGGAATATGCTTGAAAAACGGTCCCGCACGGTATATAATAACAAAAAAGTTCACCGGAGGGATCGTTTTGGCGCTTGGAGAAAAGCTGACCCTGCAGGGAAAGGGACCCTATCTGAAGCTTGACGTATACAAAGGACACTATGCCACGTCCCACGGGCACATGAATTACTTTATCGACATCGCCGCCAACAAGGCAAGCCTCAAGGAAGCGAAGGCGATCGCGAACACGCTTGCGGAGCACTTTCGCTTTACGACGCCCGTGGACACGATCCTGTGCCTTGACGGCAGCGAAGTGATCGGCGCCTTTTTTGCCGAGGCCCTTGCAAAAAACGACCGCTTTTCGGTCAACGCGGACCGCAATATCTATGCGCTGACCCCGGAGCACATCTCGGGCAGCCAGCTGTTTTTTCGGGACAACACCTCCCCGATGATCCGCGACAAAAACGTACTGATCCTGGCGGCCTCGGTCGTGACGGGCTTTACGGTCAAAACGGCGCTGGAGACCGTGCAGTATTACGGCGGCAGGACCGTCGGGATCGCTTCGATCTTTTCCTCCAAAAAGGAGTGCGCGGGGCTTCCGATCATTTCTGTCTTCGACACGCGCGATATCGACGGCTACATGACCGCCCCGGCGATCGAATGCCCCCTTTGTAAGCAGGGCGTAGCGATCACGGCGCTTGTCAACCCGTTCGGCGCGTCGGCGCTGTGATGCCGACTTTACGCATAAGCTTCGCAGGAAAGCCCGTTGATTGTAAAGTGGAAAGTGGAATCTGCAAAAACCCCTATCATCAACGCCGCGCTGCGCGGCGTCGCAGCGTTAAGAAAATGATCCGGGGGATCATTTTTAGCGGAGACCGACCGGACTGCGCCCGGCGGGGCAACCCAAAGCAAATCTGAAAAAACTGTCCCGCCCTCACTTTCACTTTTACCTTTTCACTTTTCACTCTTCACTTTTCACTTTTTTAAGGAGGTCCCCCACATGCCCAGTCTCGCAGGCAAAGTATTTTCCTTTATCGCACGCACGGCGGGAAACGTGAACCCCATCGTTGTGGAACAGAAGAAAAAGCAGATCGTCAAGGATCTGCGCAGCATGGAGCCGCTGTTCCGGCACTTTATCCCGCCCATCGGCTATTCGTATGAAAAAACGGACGTCGACGGCGTGCCGACCGAGGTCTTCCGCAAAAAGAAGGCCCCCTCCGAAAACGTGGTGCTTGTGATCCACGGCGGCGCGTACATCTCCCGCATGATGTTCTATTACCGGCTCCTCAATAAGCGCTGGAGCAAGGCGTCAGACGGCGGCACGGTGGTCCATTTCGATTACCGCTGCGCGCCGGAGGCCGTTTACCCCGCGGCGCTTGAGGATACAATGAAAGTGTGGAACTGGCTCACCGAAAAAGGCACGGACCCCGACAAGATCGTCACCGTGGCTGACAGCGCCGGCGGCCACCTGACCGTGGACCTCTGGATGAAGCTGCACGAGCTCGGCAAAAAAATGCCGCGCGCGTCTGTCCTCATGTCCCCGTGGCTCGATATGACCGCAAGCGGCGACTCCTACGTCTACAACTACAAGGTGGACCCGGTGTTCGGCATCAAAGGCGAAACGCCCACCCCCGAAGAAGTCAAAGACCTGCTGATGAAAAGCGAGCTTTATATGTGGCTCGGCGACAACGACCGCACGGACCCGTATATCTCCCCGGTCTTCAACACGTTCGATTCCACCTATCCCCCTTCATTCGTCACCGTCGGCGGCAACGAAATGCTGCTCAGCGACGCCGAAACCCTGGTGGACAAGCTCACCGACGCCGGCGTGGAGGCAACGCTTTATATCGGGGACGGCATGTTCCACGCGTTTCCGGTGTACCAGATCTTTCCGGAGGCACGGCAGGCGCTCAAAGCCATCAGCGCGTTTATCAAAGCCCAGTACGCAAAGGATAAGTAAAAACCAAAGTATTAAAGTAACAAAGTAATAAAGTAACAAATTCGGAACGCCGCCGCGAGCGGCGTTTTATTATATGCCGGAGTTATCAGTCAGAAAAAAGTTAAGTCCGTAATATAGGCAGGTAAAAGGATACGTCCATACTATGGGCAGAAAAAAAAGGATAAGCCCTTAAAATGAGCTTATCCTGCATAGGGGGTATTTGTATTTTCAAGAACGACGGCGAGGAATACCGTTTTCAGCGCTTCATAAATCTTCGGCGTCTCATCGGCGGCGATCGGGTTTCTGCCTTTGCCGCATTCCACGGTCACGGCGGGGATCCCTTTTTCGATCATCATCCAGTCCGCCACGGCGCCCACGAAGCTGTCGGACATGTCAAGCCTATAGCCGGACGCCGCCGAAACCGTATTCGCCAGCCGCTTTGCAGCCGCCCTGCCCTTTTCGGGCTGCCGGCAGTCCCAGTAAATAAGCTCCCCCTGCGTATGGATGCTGAGGGACGCCGCAAGGTCCGGCAGGCTTTCCGCAAGCTTCCGGTAGGCGGCTGTCTCCGCCTCGGGGTTTGCACGGTCGCCGGCATAGTCCCTTGCGGCGGGCGCCGGGACGTTCGTCTCGTATAAAAACCGTTTATCCGAAAACTGCAGGTTCCGGTTCAGGTCCACGCCGTTGACGTTCGCCTTCCACTCGTTTAAATACCGTGCAAAGGACATGCCGGTCCTGCCGGCGCTTCGGTTCGATCTGTATATGGCCTGCACCCGGTCTTTGCTGCTTTGCTTATTGAGCCCTTCAAGGCCCGTCTGGCTGATGGCGGCGCCGTCGGGGTTTAACATCGGAAGAATGTACAGATCCGTGTCATCCAGGATCTCGCGCACCGTTTTGCCTTTATAAAAGGCCCGGTCGTAATTGCGCAGATACTCTTCTATGATTCGCATCACCGCCGGCGTGTTCCGGTGTTCCGAACCGTGGATGGCAACGTCGGCCAAGATCCGGTTTTTTGCCTTTCCGGTACCGAGCACCGCGCACCAGATCTCCCGCCCGTCCGCCGTCTGCCCCAGGGAAGTATACGAAAACCTTGACGGCGCCAGGGTCTGCAGGGTCTCAAGATCCCGGCATAAGTCGTTATAGGTATAATACGCGCCGTTCAGGCTTACAACGGGATCCTTACGCGCTGTCAGCGCCGTGTTTTTCTGCGTTTCGGGAAGCGTTTCAAGTTCAACGGACGCCCGCAGGACCGAACGCGCGTCCTTTGCCGTCAAAACATCGTCGCCGTCCGTATCCAGCGCGCAAAAGCTTTCGCCGGTAAACGTTTCAAGCTCAACGGACGCCCGCAGCACAAGGCGGGCGTCCGCAGCCAGGACGAGGCCGTCGCCGTCGGCGTCGCCGGCAACGTGCGCCGACGCGCCGAGGCAAAAGACGAACAGCCCCGAAATGCAAAGACAGACGAACAAAAACCTTTTCATCGTATACGCAGGCATGTTACAGCAGGTCGCCGGTCTTCAGCTTTCTGAGCCAGTCGCTTATTGTCGTGATGATCGCTTTGATCTTATTGACGAACATCTGCCAGCGCAGCGAAAACTCGCCCACGCTCGTCGCGACGCCGACGGAATACATCG